>NZ_LZXX01000139.1:0-5127 GCF_001729305.1 Burkholderia sp. A2
CAGCGGCTCGTATGCGTCGCGGTAGTGTTCGGCAAGCACATGGGCGGCGCGCAGCCGGGTGCCGCCGTGTTCGTTGTGATCCTCGATCGGTCCGATCGCCTGCGACCACACACTGTCCTTGCGGCCGTCCCAGAACAGCCACGGCGCATCGGTCGTGCCGACGACGGGCATCGTGCGACGCACGCCGACGCCCAGGCCGATCGCCAGCGGTCGTCCGTCTTCGAACTGGCGATCGGAGGCGTGACAGCTTGCGCAGGCGATCGCGCCGTTTCGGCTGAACCGCGGATCCGAGAACAATCGCTTGCCAAGCTGAGCCGCCTGTGCGGACGCGACCACGCGATTCGACGGGTCGACTTTGACGACGACGTTCGCGGGAAGGCGCATCGATTCAAGCTGCGCCCGTTCGTCGGCGCGCCAGTGGTCCGGCGCGTCGGCGGTTTCCGCCATCGCGTCGGCCCGATGTCCCGGCCATGCGGTCCAGACGAGCAGCGCGCCGATCATCGACGCAGCCGCGAGCCCGTAGTGCGTNNGCCGTCGCGCGCGACGGCCGGAATCACGCGATCGCATCGATCGTGCGCGATGCCGGCAGCAGCGCGCGCGTGTTGCCCGACATCAACCACTTGCGTTGCACCGGCGCGACGGCGGCGAGCGGGCCATCGGCGGCGAGAAACTGCTCCATGACCTTGCGGTGGCCGCCCGAGTTGCGAAAGACCGGCCAGTCGGTGCCGAACAGAATCTTGTGATTGATGTTCATGCGGAACAGCTCGGCGAGCGCAACCGACCATCCCCGCGGATGCTGGGAGCCGAGAAATGCGCTGACGTCGAGATACACGTTGGGTCGATACGCGCACTGTCGCGCGCAAGCGTCGACGTGATGGACGGCGCCGTGCGCGAGGATGAAGTTCACGTCGGGAAAATCGAATGCCGCGCGGTCGAGCAGATCCGGGTGCGAGTATGCAAACTCCAGCGCCGGGCTGGTCGGCCCCACGTGCAGAAGCACCGGCAACCGGTGAGCGCGACAGATTTCGTACAGCGGGTACAGGCGCTTGTCGCTCGGGCTGTAACCGCACGGCGGATAGAGTTTCAATCCGGAGAAGCCGTACTCGACCACGCCTTTCTCGAACAACGCGACACCGTCCGCGCCCCACCGCGGATCCATGCCGCCGAATACGTGAAAGCGCTCGCCGTGACGCTGCAGGATCGCATGATGCTCGGCATACATCTCGGCGATCGTGAGATCGCTTTTCATCACGTACGTGAAATCGGGCAGCAACACCACGGCCTGCTCGATGCCGGCCGACGTCATGTCGGCCACCAGTGCATCGCCGAAGTGGTCCTGGCTTTGCGCGAGGTAGGTATCGAGCAGTTCCGATCGCGATTTCCGTACGCCGTTGGCGACGAGCCGGACATGAACGTTGGCGCAGAATCCCTCGAGGAACGCAGTGGGGATGAAGCGCGTCGACGCGATGTGGCAGTGCGAGTCGATGATCGGCCCGTCGTAGATGGCGGGGCTCATGCCGTTGCTTTGACGGGGGCCGTGCGGTCGGCGTCGCGACCCGTGAGCATGCCGAGCGCACGTTCCTTGAGGTCCGCCACGCGTTGCATCATGAAGTGGCCGGCATGCATCTTCCCGTTCGCGCGGGCGTAGTCCGGCAACGTGCCCCACGTCTGAAAACCGTAGTGTTCCCATACGCGGTGAGCGGGCGTGCCGTCTCGCACGTCGAGTGTCAGCAGTTCGACGTTGTCACGATCGCATTGCAGCGCAATCTCGACGAACGCGGCAGGCAGCACGCCACCGCCGCGACAGGCGTCGTGGATCATGCCTTTCGCCAGATCGGTGATATGGCGATTGTTGGGGTTCAGGTTGCGGCGCAACGTGCACAGGCCGATCAGCTGACCGGTGTTCGCGAAGATCGTCAGCAGGCGAACCTTTTCCGCGGCGAGATTCGAGCGCAGTTCGTCGAGATAGCGGCTTGCTTCCGCGTCCGTGATCGTTTCGGCGAAGCCGATGATCGGCGCGCTTTCGCTCGTGCGCCGCATCAGCTCGACGATCTGCGCGCCCAACGTATCGTCGACGCCGTTCGTCCAGCGATAGGTGACGTGCGTGACGTTGGCCTTCGGCAACGCGATCGGATACTGTGCGCCGTCGGCAAGCAAGGTACGGATGGAGTCGTTCATGGGTGTCCCTGGATCACGTGGTTTCGAGGGCCACGACGCTTTCGGCGCGTGGCGGGGGCGCGGAGGTGCACAGGTCGTCGAGCACGGCCTGGAGGCCATGATCGACCAGCCACTGGTCGTCGTAGATCGTGTCGAGATACTTGGTGCCGCTGTCGGGGAACACGAGCACGATGTTGGCCGGACCTTGCAAGGTGGCGACGTAGCGGCGTGCGGCCTGCGCGATGGCGCCGGACGAACCGCCGAGCAGCAACCCTTCGTCGAGCGCGAGGCGACGGCAGCCGACGAACGCATCGCGATCGACGATGCGCATCGTTTCGTCGACGAGATGAATCAGGATGTTGCCGGGCTGAAAACTGAGCCCCGCGCCGTTCTGCAGATGCGGCCGGTAGGTGCCGCCGAACACGACCGAGCCGTCGGGCTCGACACCGATCACGCGCGTAGCCGGATCGCGCTCCTTCACATAGCGTGCGATGCCGCTCAGATGGCTGCCGGTGCTGGCGGACACGATCACGGCGTCGAGCCGGTCGGCGAGCTGGGAGACGATTTCGGGGCCGGTGGAGTAATAGTGCGCGTCGATCGCGGCCGGATTGTTGTATTGATCGAGGTTCACGCAATTCGGCACGCTCGCGGCGATCGCTTTCGCGACCGCAATGCGCTTGCGCTGATAGCTGCCCGTCTCGTCGGGGTGCTCGACCATCTCGACTTCTCCGCCGAATGCCCGCACGAGATTCGCATTCGTTTTCGGCGTCTTCGGATCGAGCACGCAAATGAAGCGATAGCCGCGTGTGGCGCACAGCATCGCAAGTGCGTGCCCCATGTTGCCCGACGTCGATTCGACGATCGACCAGCCCGGCTTGAGCCCATGGTCGCGCTCGGCCTGGCGGAGCAACTGCAGCGCGCTCCGGTCCTTGACGCTGTTGCCGGGGTTGTAGCACTCGAGCTTTCCATACACGCGGATTCGCCTGTGTTCATTCGACAGGCTTTTCAGATACAGCAGCGGCGTATCGCCGATCAGTTCGACAAGGCTGTTTGCGTACATTCGACATCTCCGACCAGCGGGTTGGCGTTGGCTCGTGCGTCGTTCGCGAGTGGTACGACGCGATCGGCCGCGTGTGATCCGGCTTGCTTCACAGTGCGACTTTAGTGATCGATGCCCGGGGCCTGTAACTGTCCGAACGGGCATCGGAAGGCTCGTGCGTCACAGTTCGCCCGACTCCATCTCCATTTCCATTTCCACCTCGCCACGGTTGGCCGCCGGGAGGACGCGCAGTCTCGGATGCGGCAGTGCGTCGAGTGTCAGCGCACGATCGCCGACGAACGTGCCGACGAGTTGCGACAGCAGCGCCGCATTCTGGTGAACCATGTGATGACTGCCGGCCTGGAGTTCGACCTGGATCGGGCGAAGCTGGGCCGACGTAATGGCTCGCGCGCGTATCGCGCAGGTCATTTCGTCGTATTCGCCGGTCACGAGCAGTGCAGGGATGCCGGCGATCGATCCGTCGCGTTCGGATTCGATCCGATGGGCGCGGAAATTCAGCAATTGCTGGCTGTATTCGATCATGTTCGCCGCCGACACGAACGGTGCGTGCAGCCAGTGACGGGTCGCCGAATCGGGTAGTGCGAACATCGATGCGTGGCCGCCTTCGCGTGCGTCGCTTCGTGCCCGCTTCTCCAGAAGCCCGATCATCGATTTGGCCATGCTGTCCGCGGCCTTCGGCATGCGCGCGACGAGCGAGCACATCGTATTGAGATTGTTTTCGTACGCGCTGTCGGCGCCGTCGTAGTCCTGCGCGCCGGCAAACGACGGGGCGATCAGGCTCATCGACGCGATGCGGCCGGGCAGTGCGCGCGCCAGCGCCAGCGCATATCGGGCGCCGCCGCACCAGCTCGCGACGTGAATCGCGTCGATTCCCTCGACGTCGAGCAGTTCAGCCACGCTTCGCGCGTAGCGGTCCGGTGCATCGGGGCTCGAATAGTAGGCGCGGGTCAGTTCTCCATCGGCTGGCGTATCGCTTGCGTCGTCCGCCAGATAGAGGGAGAAATCCGGCGCCAATCCGGCCGCGAAGTCGTGCCACACGTCGTTCGGGATGCCGAATGCGTTGATCAGCAACATGGCCCGCGGGCCACGCCCGGCAGTGAGATACCCATGCCCGCTGCCGGTCGTGATCCGGCGCGCAGACGGCAGATCGACAAATCGGGGCGCGTCGCGCCGTTCGTGCCGGGCCGCGTGAGCGGCGACGCGTGAAGCGATCCGGGCTGGCCAGTCGAAGCCGGCGCAGGGCAGCCGGTGAGAACGGATGTCGGTCGGCGGCACGGGTGCGTCGTCCGCGTATCCCAGCATGTGCTCGGCATGCTTCAGATTCGTTTCGAGTAGCGCGAGAACGGCGTCGGAGCCGGCCTCGTCGGCATCGTTGCGCGTCGGAATGGGCACCCGTCGCGCGACGCTTTCCACGAGTTCGCGCCACGCAATACGCCGGTCGCCATGCACGACGTGAAGGCCGGGCGACGCTTGCGTCGCCAGCCAGGCCAGCACCGCTTCCGCCGTCAGCAGGCAAGCCGTGCCGGCCGCTTCGGCAGGCAAAGCCAGCGGTGCTTGCTCGAAGTACGTGTCGGCGCGGCGGCGTATCTCGAACACGGTTTCGGCGACCGCGTCGGCGAGCGTGTCGATTGACGCCAGCGAGTGCGTCCCGGCTTCGCCGATGGCCGCCGAACCGTCCGCGAGCGCGTCGCCGAGCACGACGATGCATGTGTTCGCAACGGATGCGGACGCGACGTCGAGCGCGGCCGACAGGATACGGGGCAAGGAGGTGAATTCACGCGTGCGACGCATCTCGGGATCGTCGACAACGATGGCGAGCCGCCCGGAACCGGGCGCGTTCAATGCGTCGCGAAGCCGGGCGATGCGCGTGTATGCGTCGAGCGCCGTCGTCGCTACGCCGTCCGATGCCG
>NZ_LZXX01000140.1:0-599 GCF_001729305.1 Burkholderia sp. A2
CGACGTCGTGCAGCGCGACGTCGCTCACTTCGAAGTGCATCTGATGGCCGTGCTCGACACCGGCCGCAATCAGGTCGCGCACCACTTCATGCTGGCTGTAGACGGTGATCGCGCGCCCGCCGGTCAGTCCGGACAGGTCGATGCGGTGGCGCTGGCCGTCGAACAGCAGTTCGATGCCGTGATGTTCGAGCCCTTCGCGGCGCATCCGCTCGCCGAGGCCGGCTTCGTTCAGCGTGTCGACCGTGCCCTGCTCCAGCACGCCGGCACGGATGCGGTTCTCGCAGTATTCGCGCGAACGCGCTTCGACGAGGATGGAATCGACGCCTTGCAGGCGCAGCAAATGGGACAGCAGAAGGCCGGACGGACCGGCGCCGATGATCGCGACTTGGGTGCGCATTGTTCGTCTCCTGAACATTAATTCGAATCGTCGAACACATTTGAGCGCTTTCCCGACTATGCGGCAACGCGATTCAGGAGATATGTTGTATACGTTTTGAAGATACCGGCCCCGGCGATGGACCCGCTCGACCTGAATCTGATTCCCTATCTCGTCGCGCTCGACGACACGCGCAACGTGAGCCGCGCGGGCGACCTGCTCG
>NZ_LZXX01000140.1:671-1177 GCF_001729305.1 Burkholderia sp. A2
GCGCAGATCGAGCGCGGCCTCGTCGCGCCGCACGACTTCGACCCGGCCGCGAGCACGCATACGTTCTCGATCGCGCTGTCGGACGTCGGCGAGATCGTGTTCCTGCCGAAGCTGCTGCAGGCGTTCGCGACGCTTGCGCCGCACGCGAACCTGCGTTCGGTCTCGCTCGCGCACGACGAAGTCGGACGCGGCCTCGAAGCCGGGTCGATCGATCTCGCGGTCGGCTACTTCCCCGATCTCGACGGCAACAACTTCTTTCAGCAGCGGCTGTTCACGCACCGGTTCGTCTGCCTGATGCGGCGCGGCCATCCGTTCGAGCAGACGCCGCCGTTCACGGTCGAGCAGTTCCTCACATGTGGCCACGCGGTGGTGCGCGCGGAAGGTCGCAGCCAGGAAGTGCTCGAGAAATATCTGGCGAAGCAGCGCATGCAGCGCCGCGCGGTGCTCGAAACGCCGCACTTCATGAGCCTGCCGTTCATCCTGAGCCGCACCGACCTGATCGCGAC
>NZ_LZXX01000141.1:0-1847 GCF_001729305.1 Burkholderia sp. A2
CGGCCACGGCCGACGGCCGGCCCGGCCGGCCGCGGCGGGCGCCGCCGCTCGATCGCGTGACGCTGCGCCCCGTATGTGTTCCGACCCCAAGGAGAGAGCCATGCAATATCTACGCAACGTGTCCCGATTTGCCGTCGCCGCGGCGCTGACCGTCGGCCTCGCGGCCGGTGCGACCGGCGCGTACGCGCAGTCGGACGGTCTGCCCGCCGCGAGCCAGCAAGGCGATATCAGCTATGTGTCGGGCGGTATTGGCAAGGACCAGTCGACGGCATTCCAGAATAACGAGGCGTCATGGCCGCTCGCGCTGCGCTTCACCGGCAAGGGCGGCGAGTTCCTGGCCGACGTCCATGTCCGGATCGTCGACGGCAAGGGCACCGAGGTGCTGGCGACCGACGCGCGCGGGCCGTACATGCTGGTGAAGCTGCCGCCGGGGCGCTATACGGTGCATGCGTCGTACCAGGGCAGCGACGAATCGCGCGCCGTCACGGTCGGCGCGAAGGGCGGCGCGAAAGCCGCGTTCCAGTGGAGTGCGCAGTAGCCGCCGGCGCGCGGCCCGGGCCCGGGACGCGCAATCGGACGCAGTTTCGCCCATAATGAAAGCCACGGCATGCGTGCCGTGGCTTTTTCGTTTCCTGCCCGGCCTGGCGGCCGCCCGAAGGAGAAACGATGTCCGATGCAGCCGACCCCCGACTCGAAATCGTGCCGAACCGTCATCGCGTGCGCGTGATCCATCGCGGCATCACGTATGCCGATTCGCACGGCGCGCTGACCGTGCGTGAAGCGGGGCTCCCGGACATCCACTACCTGCCGCGCAGCGACGTCAACATGCACCGGCTCGTGAAATCGGGCGTCACGACAGCCTGCCCGTTCAGGGGGCAGGCCGTACATTTCGATTTGCAGACGGAAGACGGCGTGATCGAGAACGCCGCATGGAGTTACGAAGAACCGAAGGAGGCGGCCGCCGTGCTCGCGCACTACGTCGCCTTCGATGTCGCACGGGTCGACAGTCTCGTCGAGACGTCCTGATGCGGCGCGCGTTCATCGGGGAGGCGTCATGGAATTGAACGACACGTTACGCGTACCGCTCGCGCCGCCTGTCGTGCGGGAAGCGCTGGAGGATCTCGCGCTGCTGCGGGCGAGCTTCGATCATTGCGAATCGTTCGTGAAACTCGCGCACGGCGAGTTCGCGCTGACGATCACGGTGCCGCTCGGCCCGCTGCGCGCCCGCTACGACGTGCGCGCGCATGCGGCCGCCGAGCAGGGCGACGCGCAAGGGCAGTCGCGCCGCGTGCTCAACTTCAAGGCGCGGGCCGACGGCCTCGGCGCGCTGCGCGGCCAGGTCGAACTCGTGCTGATGCCGGATGACGAGGCGACCGCCACGCGAATCGAGTACGTGGTCTGGGCGACGGCGAGCGGGCCGCTCGCGGAGTTGCCGGGGCGGCAGATCGACAATGCGCTGCGCGAATGGACCGACACGTTCTTCCGTGAGTTCTGCGCGGTCGTGCAGGCGAAGCACGGCCTCGCCCCGAATCGCGCGAGCGCCCCCGCACAGCGACGCCAGCATGTATTTCTGCGGTCGGCATCGCTGATGGCCGCAACGAAGCGTTCGCTGCCGCCGCACCTCGGCGGCACGCTGAGCGGGCGGGCGGCGAGCGCGCTCCGGCATCGCGATTCCGGCACGGTGCCCGTGTGGGCGTGGGCGGTGATGATCGTGTTCGTCGCGCTGCTGCTTTACGCGGCACGCTGGTTCAACGGCGGCTGAGCGGCCGCCCGGCTTTGCGTCACGACGTGTCCGCCGCCCGCGCGGCGGGCGTCACCGTCCCGCGTCGGCACCGGTGCCGGCGCCG
>NZ_LZXX01000141.1:1968-2428 GCF_001729305.1 Burkholderia sp. A2
CGTGAACGTGCGCCGGCTCATCAGCACGCGTTCGGCGAGCGAATCGACGCTGTGCGCGGCGTCGAGATGGGCACGCACCCAATCGAGCAGGCCCGCGAGCCGGGCATCGCGTGGGTGCGCGGCGACCGGCTGCGGCACGTACTGGGCCTGGCCGCCCTGGCGGTGCGGCGGGATCACGAGGCGGCGCGCGATCCGGTTCGCGGCGTCCGAGCCGAAGCGCCGCCGCGCGACGTGCAGGCAGCAGTCGAGGCCTGCCGCCGTGCCGGCCGACGTCATCAGGTTGCCGTCGCTTACGTACAGCACGTCGGGATCGAGTTTCACGCGCGGAAAGCGCTGTGCGAAATCGTCGGCCCACGCCCAGTGCGTGGTGGCCGGGCGGCCGTCGAGCAGGCCGGCCGCGGCGAGCACGTAGGCGCCGAGGCACAGGCCGACGAGCTCGGCGCCGCGCGCGGCGACCGCA
>NZ_LZXX01000141.1:2462-3026 GCF_001729305.1 Burkholderia sp. A2
CGCATCGTCGAGCGCGTCGAGCCCGTACGGCGCGGTGATCGTGAAGCCGCCCGTCGTCGCGAGCGGGCCGCGCTCGGCCGAGCAGACGCGGAATTCGAACACGGGCGACACGGCCGCATCGCGTTCCTTGCCGAACACGACCGACGGCACCGACAGGTGGAACGGGCTGATGCCGTCGTACGCGATCACGGCGACGACGGTCGGTGCGGACGTGGCAAACGGGATGGACGCGGCGGCGGGCATGGCGGACTCCGGAACGGCGATGGCCCGATTTTATCGAAGAATGGCTATCGGGCCACTATCGGCGCACGCCACGCGGTCCGACAATGCATCGCATCGCACTGCTGGCCGCCCCGCTCCGGGGCGGGGCAGCGCCTCCCGACCAGGAGCCCGCCATGTCGAACACCGTCCCGCATTCCGCTTCCCGTCCCGCCAACCGCCGCGCACTGATCGTGATCGACGTCCAGAACGAATACGTGACGGGCAACCTGCCGATCGAATATCCGCCGCTCGACGTGTCGCTCGCGAACATCGGCCGTGCGATCGACGCCGCGCACGCGGCCG
>NZ_LZXX01000141.1:3054-3467 GCF_001729305.1 Burkholderia sp. A2
GCGCGCCGATCTTCGCGCCCGGCAGCGACGGCGTCGCGCTGCACGCGGTGGTCGCCAGCCGGCCGTACGCGCACCGGATCGAAAAGGCGCAGGCAAGCTCGTTCGCCGGCACCGATCTCGCCGCGTGGCTCGACGCGCACGGGATCGACACGCTCGCGGTGGCCGGCTACATGACGCACAACTGCAATGCGTCGACGGTCTATCACGCGGCGCATGCGGGGCTGAAGGTCGAGTACCTGAACGACGCGACGGGCACGCTGCCTTACGAGAACGAAGCGGGTGCGGTGAGCGCGGAAGAGATTCATCGCGCGTACGGGGTGGTGTTCCAGTCGAATTTCGCGGCGGTGATGTCGACCGACGCGTGGATCGCGGGACTGGCCGGCGCGCCGATGCCGGCGCGCGATTCGGTGGCC
>NZ_LZXX01000141.1:3627-3879 GCF_001729305.1 Burkholderia sp. A2
GCTCGGCGTCGATCTCGTCGGGCAGCATCAGCATGTCGCGCACGAAGCCGCTGACGAGCGTGTGCAGCATCAGCGTCGCGCGCCACGTATCGAGCCGCTCGGGCAGCAACCCGAGCCCCACGGCCACCGCGAGATCGGCGTCGATCATGTGCAGCGCCTCGCTCATCCCCGCGCGGTTGCGCTGCAGCAGCGGCTCCATGTCCGCGACGTATTCGCACTTCATGAACAGGATGCTGAACACGCGCCGCAGCT
>NZ_LZXX01000141.1:3973-4656 GCF_001729305.1 Burkholderia sp. A2
ATGCCAGTAGATCGCGCCGCGCGTCACGCCGGCGTGCTTGGCGATGTCCGCGAGCGACGTGTGCGACACGCCTTTCTCGAAGAACACGTGTTCGGCGGCGTCGAGAATGCGATTGCGCGTCTCGAGCGCCTCCTCCTTGGTACGTCTGACCATGTGCAGGCCTGATTGGATCGATCGTCGGTGAATAGAGGGTCGCCACCCCTCGTCGCCGTCATGCAGACGGGCTATGCTTGCTTCCGGTAACAATTCGTAAGACTAGACAGCCGGTGGCGTACAAACGGGCTTTTTACATACATTCGTGAATGTATATACAATACCACCCTACGATCGAATGACCCAAGTGGCAATCAGTTAATATCCCACTCTGCTGATTCCCGCCCTAGTACTTGTCCGCAGTTCGCGGCATCCCGTCGGCATGGAGGTCTCGTGCCGACTTGCTGTATCCAGTAGTCCAGTAATTCAGGTGTTCGATCAGCGCCGCGAGGCGCATCCGTGTTGCGCTCCGCTCGGGCGCGGCACTCATTCCATTGGTTATACACAGAGGTCGCTCCATGCGCTTCGAACGGGTTACATACCGCTTAATCACTGTCGCGACGGCCGCCGTTTTCCTGGCCGCGTGCGGGAAGAAAGAATCGGCACCGCCGCCGCAAACGCCGGAAGTCGGCGTCGTCACCGTCCAGCCG
>NZ_LZXX01000142.1:0-6248 GCF_001729305.1 Burkholderia sp. A2
GCTGTTCCGCGCGCGCCTGCTCGATCTGCTGCTCGACCGCTTCGCGCGCGTCCTTGCGATCGACCCAGTCGCGCGTGCGCACCTGGACCGTCTTCAGTTCGGCCACGGCTTCGTTGAACGCCGCCTCGGCCAGCGCAAACGCGCTGCCGCTGCGACGCGGCGCCCACAATTCGAGCGCGCGCGCGTCGAGCTCCTCGCGCACCGGCCCGAGGCTGCCGACTCCAGCAGCCGATTCGAACAGCACCTGACCGAGTTTGTCCGATGCGTCGAGAATGCTGCGGCCGCCATCGACCAGCCGCCCGTGATCGAGCCCGAACATCTGCTCGAAGAATTCGCGCGTCGCGCCATCCAGGACCGCCGCCAGATAGTCGTCGGGCAGCTTGTCGTCGGCAGGCGTGCGCAACGGACTGCGCCCGCGCGCACGGTGGAATGCGAGTTCGCCCGCGCCGCTCTCCAGCACGCCGCCGATCCGCAATTCGGGCGTGCTGTGCAGGAAGTCGAGCGGTGTCTGCAGCTTCATCCCGAACAGCAACTCGGACACGGCCGTGCGGATCGTCGACTTGCCGGCCTCGTTCGGCCCGACGATCACATGGAAATCCTCGCCGGCCGGCGGGAAACGCAGCGTCTCGTCGGTGAACTTGCCGTACTTGATCAGATCGAGCTGGCTGATGCGCATCGCTTACTCCCCCCTCGCCAGGCGCGCGAGCAACGCGGGCCCGACCTGCTCGACCAGCGCCGTCAGCTCGCCCGCGCGCGCCATCGTCAGCAACGGCACGTCCTCCTTCACGTCGCTGCGGACCTTGCCGACGAACGGCTTCAGGTCGCGTTCGAGCAGCGCGAGGAAATCCGGATCGTGCGCGGCATCGGCCAGGATCTGCTTCAGGTCCTCCAGCGCTTCGAGCGGTTCGCTTTCGCCCGGCTGCCGGTCGGCCGCGGACGTCGCGAGCCGGACCTTCTCGAGCCACAGCCGCTCGTTGCCGATGATGCCGATCTGGTTCAGCACCTCCGCACGCAACTGCGGCGCGCGGCCGAAAAAGAGGCCGTGCGCGGGCGTGCGCCCGGTGACGGTGACGCGCACCGCGCGCGGCACGTGGCCGTCGACGGTCAACAGCGCCTCCAGCGACTGGCCGATCTTTCGCGACAGATCGGCCACCGACAGGCAATCGGACGCATCGACCGACACGGCTTCCCAACGCAGCACGTCGAGATACAGCCGTTCGACCTGCGTGTTGCCTTGCTCGACCGTCACGAGCACCGCGCCGCGCCGGCCGGTCTCGCGGATATGACGCCCCTGCAGGTTGCCGGGAAACACGACGGTGGACGGGCCCGTCCATTGCTGGAATTCGTGCACGTGGCCGAGCGCCCAGTAGTCGTAGCCTTTCGCATGCAGTTCGGCCAGCGTGCACGGTGCATAGTTCGCGTGCGCCGCATACCCTTCGAGCGCCGTGTGCAGCACGCCGATGTTGTAGTACCCGGGCACCGGGTCCGGATAGCCGATCGCGAGATTGTCGACGACGGCCTTGTCCTTGAAGCTCTGCCCGTGCAGCGCGACGTCGAATTCCGGCAGCCTGAAGGTTTCCGGCTTGCGGTGGCCGAACACGGTGACGTTGTCGGGCAGCGTCAGCTTCTTCGTCATCTCGCTTTCGGCATCGTGGTTGCCGCCGAGGACGAACGCGCGAATGCCGGCCTTGCGCAGGCGCCCCATCTGCTGGCCGAAGAAGATGCCGGTGTTGTGATCCTTCCAGTCGCCGTCGTACAGGTCGCCCGCGATCACGAGGAACGCGACTTCCTCTTCGATCGCACGATCCACGAGTTGCCGCAACGCCTCGCGCGACGCGTTGCGCAACTGCGCGGCCGGCGCGTCGGGATACGCGCTCAGGCCGTGCAACGGGCTGTCAAGGTGAATGTCTGCCGCGTGGATGAACTTCACGAAGGTTCCTCTGTTTCATGGCGAAGGCGCGACGCCGCTCGCACGGGCCGGGCCGGGCCGTCAAGCGTCGTCCCGGGAGCCGCCGGGCTTGCCGCCGCACATGCGACACGCGCCGGACCGGATCATGCTGCCCGCTGCAAGCGGGTCGGGATGGTACCTGAAAGCGGGTAACGACATGGCATTCTCCGTCGGTCCGGATGGCGGGGAAGCACGCGATACCGACGCGAACCGCCATTGTGCCGCAGCACGAGCGAGCGACAGCGATACCGCGCCGCTGAAGAATGGGCAGCACTCGAAATGATGGCCGCGCGATCGTCCGATCGCGCGAATGGTCATGACGTGATGCCTCGGAATGTTATCGGACCGCGCCGGGCAGGCCGGAACGGCACTTTTGTATCGTCTGTCGTCACGGGTATCGATCGGACCTGCCGGCCCGTGCCGGCCGGCGCTGCCATCGCGGTGGCCGGCGGTCGGGGGCCCTGCTATTTAAGCATGGCGCACGTGCATTGGGCAGGGGTCGCCCGTCGATCCGGGATTGATCGAGCGTGGCGTTTCGGTGACGTTTGCTGGGGGTATTTTTTCACCGATGGACGCGTGGCCGCCGGGCGACCCTGCGCACGCGCACCGTCGAAGCCCGTCACTTCACAACCGCACACGATCCGCGAACACGGTCGGCAGATACCGTTTCGATGCCGGCTCGACCCGCTCGACTCGGAAGACGGCAACGCATTGCTTTCGGGCGAAGCGGGAACCGGGACGGCGGCGGCCCGCCTTCCCGGCATCGACCATTCGACGAGGTCGGTCGTCGCGCCCCGGCGGCGCCGACTTCAGATCATCGTCTTGCGCCCGGTCGCACCGGCGAACTGCCGCTCATGCGGTGACCAGCCTTTCATGCGGCTGCTCGAGGAAACCGTCTTCGTAGAAGTAGTCGAAGAACGTGCGCAACCAGTCGTTGGCTGGACGCAGACTCGATGCGAGCACGTCGCCCGCGAGCCGCTTCAGTTGGGTGACGTCGATCGGAAGAATGCGCCCGACCGTCGGATCCGCAACGGGATTCAATTTTTTGAGCACCGGAATCAGCATCGAAAGCGGATGCGCCGGGTCCTGCCGAACATGCTCCGCCAATGCCGCGAGCCACGCGTCGTAGCTCATCCGTTCGATCGCGAAGCCTTCGTCTTCGATGAAATCGACCAGCGCGTCCAGCGAGTTCCAGCGCGGGTTGATCACATGCACGCCCTGCCCCGCGGCAGTCGGGTCGAGCGACGCGCGTACGATGATCCGGCTCACGACGTCGACGGGCAGGATGTTGTCGAACCCGACGTCGCGCGGCGCCTTTCCAAACAGGATGATGCCCTTGATCAACCGACAGAACAGATCGTCCAGGTTCATCCGCCCGCTCACCGCATGCCCGACGATCCGCGCCGGACGATAGACCGTGACGGGAACGCCGCGCGCGTGCGCCTGCGCGAGCAACTGCTCGGCGACCCATTTGCTCTGTTCATAGCCGCTCGTCAGGTGTTCGTGGAACGGCACCGCGAGCGTTTCCGGCAACGCATCCGAATAACGGTCGAGCGTGCCGACCGTGGACACGTAGTGAATCGGCGTCACGCGATGCAGGCTCGCCAGTCTGACGATGTCCTGGGTCGCCAGCACGTTGACCTGCTTCAGCGTCGCGTACGGATAAACGAAGTTGACCAGCGCGCCGTTGTGGTAGATCGCATCGATTTCACGTGCGAGCGCGTCGAATGCAGCCGCCGACAAGCCGAGGTTCGGTTCGGCAAGATCGCCCGGCACGGCAACGATCCGATCTCGGTGCTGCGCATCCCACAAGCCGTGCGACTGCATCGCGGCCTCGATGCGTCGTACGCCTGCAGCCGGATCGTCGGCACGGACCACGCACATCACGCGTGCATCGGTCGTCGCGAGCAGCGTATGAAGCAGGTGCACGCCAAGGAATCCGGTCGCGCCCGTGAGCAATACCGTGCGGTAGGGGCGCCACGCATACGGTTGATGGGTCTCGATCGTCGGGTCGAGCCGCGCTTCCCCCGGCAAATCGACGGCCGGCGTATCGCGACGCACATTGCCATTCGCGACACTGGCGGCCAGGCCGGCAATCGTCGGCTCGGCCAGCAGCGTTTCCATGTCGATCGGGTGCTGAAGCCGCTCGCCGACCTGATACAGCATCACGGTGGCTTGCAGCGAATCCCCGCCGAGATCGAAGTAATTGTCGTGAATGCCGATGCGTGGCTGCTTGAGCAACACGCTCCAGATGTCGTGGATCGCCGTTTCCACCAGGTCGCGCGGCGCCGCATGGCGACCATGCTGGCGAACCTCGACGTCACCGGAAAGCAGCCGGACGCGGTCGATCCTTCCTTTCGCGGAACGCGGCAGGGCGGCGAGCGCGACGATTGCGCCGGCGGACAGTGCCGGCATGCCGCGCTGCCCGGCCAGTCGGCGCACGATGTCCGCGGCGTCGGCCGTCGCGTCCTGATGGAACAGCGCATAGTCCCATTGTCCGCTTTCGGCGATCCGCTCCACGAGCGCGACTTCATCGAGGCCTGCCTGCCGTGCAACGTCGGCCTCGAAATCGAGCCAGTGCTCCGCCGTCTCGTCGGAACACGCGCTTCGGTCCGGCAGCCACGTATGACAGCCATGCTCCGTCCGCCACGCGTCCAGTGTCGTGCGCAACCACGTACCGTTGCGCGTGACGGTCAGGCTGTCCCGGTCCGGCTTGCCGTTGCGCAACATCAGATCGGGCACCGAGTGCCCCGACACGACGAGCGTACCGAGCGCGTCCCCACCCGCCGGGTTCAGATGGGCGTCGGCGACGAACACGGATTCATTTGCCGATACCACGCCCGATTCGACGCGATCGAATCCATCGGCCGACGAAACCGCATGCGGGAGCGACCACGCAGGCCAGCACAATTGCCGGAAGCGTTTCGCGCCGGGTGCAAGCTCGGCGAGTCTCGCGGCATCGTCACGCGTCAACGAGCGTGCATCGGCCATGACCCAGTCGGTGCGAAGCGCACCGGCCGACAGCATCGAGGAGGCGCGGATGATATGACGCGTCGCTTCCGGACTGAGGACGATACCGTGCCAGTGCGCATCCGGCGACGCCGCTCGCCGCAGAAACGCAGGATCGCCGGCGCACGCGATCTGGTGCAGCGACAGCCCGGCACCCAGTGCACCCAATACCGTCCACAACGCCGTATGCGACAGCGGCCCGTCGCCCAGCGCAACATCGCGCGATGCACCGGCCGGTAACGTCGCTCCGAACGCGCGCGCGGCTTCGACAAGCTGAGCATGCGTATAGCGCACGACATGCCAATCGCCGTCCACATCGCGCCGCAGCAACGAACAGGCGCCCAGCGCCGGATCCGAACGATCGTCGAGCGCACCGTCGATTTGCCCGTACATCGGATCCTGCTCGTCGAATACGTAGCACATGACGCCCGTCAACGGCGTATGCTGCGCGGTCGTCACGCAACTTCGCAGCGGTTCCGGCGACCAACTGCCATCGACGAGCGCATCGAATGCGGACGACGGCAGATTCGGGTCGGTCATCACGCAATCGACGCCATACGTCAGCCCGGACAGCAGCAACACCAGCCCGGAGACGGGGTCATCGCATGCAATCAGCACGCGCTCGCCCGGCCGATAACCGAAACGCCGCCATTGGTGAACGGCACGCTGCACGCGATCGGCAATCGTTGCATAGGTGACGCCGTGCGCGCCACCCGGCGATTCGCGCCCGTCCAGTCGGGAAAAGGCGATTCGATCCGGCGTGCGAGCGGCATGCGCGGCGATATCTGCCGACAACGTCGCGTCGCCCATCGATGCGTGTGCGGATGCGTCGGGCGCACCGCCGGCACCCGTCGACGATCGCGCGTCGAGCACGAGATCGCATACTTTTCGCGGGATCGCGTCGACCAGCGCTTCGAGGAGTCTGCGGTATTGCGACGCCATGCGTTCAATGAATGCCTTGTCGAATCGGGCCGTGTCGTAGGTCAACTGAAACGTCAAGGTATCCGTCGGCAATACGACCAGCGCCAACGCATAACTCGTTTCCTCGACGGCGCGCGGGTCGTCGATCCGCCACCCGCAACTCGCCGCGAGCCGGTCGAACGCATCCCGGCCCGGATAGTTCTCGAATACGTAAAGCGTATCGAACAGCGATTGCTGGCGCGGCACTTCACTGCATTTCAATATGTCCGTGAGTGCGCTGTGCGCATGCTGTTCCAGCCTCTGCGTATCGGCTTGCAAGCGCCGCAACCAGTCGGCCGTATCGAGCTCGCCGTCGAGCGTCGCGCGCCAC
>NZ_LZXX01000143.1:0-577 GCF_001729305.1 Burkholderia sp. A2
TGCTCGTCAATCCGTACGACACGCAAGGCACCGCGCAGGCGATTCAGCGCGCGCTCACGATGCCGCTCGAAGAGCGTCGCCAGCGTCACGCGGCGCTGATGGCGATCATGCGCAAGACCGACGTGCACTGGTGGCGCACGCGCTTTCTCGAAGCGCTCACCGAAGCGGCCGAAGTCGCGGCCGCGACCGAATCCTGACGCGCTGACGCACGCTCACGCCGCCATCGTCGTGCGTTCGAGCCCGATGCCGTTCGACCGCTACGTGCGCGTCGCACAGGGCGACGCCGTGGCGGGAACGATCGAGAAGAAAACGCGGCGTCGGGATATCGGCGCGCGCCGGTCGCTGGTCCGCGCAGCGGCTTCAGCGATCGGATTCGTGCGACCGTCCGTACGCGACGAAATCGCGCTCGACGGTGGCAGCCTGCTCCGTTTCGATCCCGCCGCCGCGCGCACCGGAATCGTCGCCCGGCGAGGCCGACGTGGCTAGCGACGGTTCGATGCGCCCGTCGATCAGCGCCTGCAGCGCGTCGCGTTCGAGCACCTCGCATTGCAGCAGCCGGCGCGCGATGCGTTCGAGC
>NZ_LZXX01000143.1:627-906 GCF_001729305.1 Burkholderia sp. A2
GCGCATCGGTCAGCAGCGTGCGCACCTCGTCGTCGATCATCCGCGCGGTGTGCTCGCTGCAGCGGCCGTCGCCCGCATGCCATGCGCCGGGCAGGCCGTGGCGCGCGTCGCCGTCGTCGAACGTCGCGAGCCCGATCTTCTCGCTCATCCCGTACTGCATGACCATGTGGCGCGCCATCGCGGTCGCCCGTTCGAGGTCGTTCTGCGCGCCGGTCGACACATCGCCGAACACGAGTTCTTCCGCCACGCGCCCGCCCAGCAGCGCATCGATCCGGTCGA
>NZ_LZXX01000144.1:0-271 GCF_001729305.1 Burkholderia sp. A2
CGTCGAGCGCCGTGTCGCGCTGCGCATCCGAATGCGTGAACACGACCGACCGGTACTGCGTGCCGACGTCGTTGCCCTGCCGGTTCAGCGTGGTCGGATCGTGCGTCGCGAAGAAGATCTCGAGGATCTCGCGATAGCCGATGCGCGCCGGATCGAACGTCACGTTGACGACCTCCGCGTGGCCCGTGTCGCCTTCGCAGATGTCGCGATAGCCAGGGTTGCGCGTATGGCCGCCCGCGTAACCCGACTGGACGGCCGTCACGCCGTCGAC
>NZ_LZXX01000144.1:503-1947 GCF_001729305.1 Burkholderia sp. A2
CTTAGGCACGCGCTAGCGCGGCGGCAAACCCGCCGTCACGCGCGCAGCGTTCGATGCATGCCCGACCCTGATGCAAACATCATCTGCCGGAACATCGCTATGCATGCCTTAACAGAATTCACCCGCGTCACCCGCCCGGCCGCTGCCGCGCCGCAGGGCGCCGCTTCGACTGCTTCATCACGTTGCAGACCGTCCGCCCCGCCCCCGGCGCGGCGATCCCGCCTGTCGCCGTTACCTGCTTTCCCCGCTTTCACGATCTGATGCACGGCGCCGCGCGTGGCACCGACACGTGCGTCCGTGCGTCGATCGCACCCGCCGGCACGATGCACGCCGCGCGGCCATCCCGACCCGCACGCCCGCAACGAACGGCCGTGCGTTCACAATCCGAACCCATCGAGGAGGCATCACCATGAGCATGCGGCCCGACCCGACGTTTCACGCTTCGCCCGAGCTTGCGATGCAGGCGCCGGCGGAGGAGTTTGCCTATACGTTGTTGCTGAGTCCCGATTTTTCCAGACCCGACGCGCTCGCCGTGATCGACGTGAAGCCCGGTTCGTCGACGTACGGCAAGATCGTGCATACGGTGACGATGCCGAACACCGGCGACGAGTTTCACCACTTCGGCTGGAATGCCTGTTCGTCGTCGCTGTCGCCGCTCACCGGCCATGCGTTCCTCGAGCGCCGCTTCCTGATCATCCCCGGCCTGCGCTCGTCGCGCATCTACGTGATCGACACGAAGCCGCATCCGACGCAGGCGCGCATCCACAAGATCATCGAACCCGACGAGATCTTCGCGAAGACCGGCTATTCGCGGCCGCACACCGTGCATTGCGGGCCGGAGGGCATCTACGTGAGCACGCTCGGCGGGGCCGGCAAGGACGGCACCGACGGCGCGCCCGGCATCTTCATCATGGATTGCGAGACCTTCGACGTGCTCGGCCGCTGGGAGATCGACCGCGGCCCGCAGGACAAGCATTACGACTTCTGGTGGAACCTGCCGCGCGACTACATGGTGTCGAGCGAATGGGCGCTGCCGCCGCAATTCGAGAACGGGATCGTCCCCGAGGACCTGCTCGCGAACAAGTACGGGCACCGGCTGCATTTCTGGGATCTGCGCGCGCGGCGCAACGTGCAGACGATCGATCTCGGCGCACAGCACCAGATGGCGCTCGAGGTGCGGCCCGCGCACGACCCAGTGCGCGAATACGGATTCGTCGGCGTCGTCGTCGACACGACCAATCTCGAGGGCTCGATCTGGACCTGGTGGCGCGAAGGCGGCAAGTTCCATGTGAAGAAGACCGCGACGATCCCGGCCGAGCCGGCCGCGGCCGACGAGCTGCCGCCGCTGCTGCAAGGATTCGGCGCGGTGCCGCCGCTCGTGACCGACATCGACCTGTCGCTCGACGACCGCTTCCTGTACGTGTCGTGCTGGGGTACCGGCGAG
>NZ_LZXX01000145.1:0-8655 GCF_001729305.1 Burkholderia sp. A2
ACTTCCGGCACTTCCGGTACTTCCGGTACTTCCGGCACTTCCGGTACTTCGGGCACATCCGGCACTTCCGGTACGTCAGGTACGTCAGGCACCTCCGGCACCAGCGTCACCCCCCTCGGCAATGTCCTTCAGCAATCCGGCAACCTCGTGACGGCGCTCGGCACGACGGTCGTGAACGGCGGCGCCCAGATCGGCGGCGTGCAGATTCCCGGCACGAACGCGACGACGGTCAACAGCGTCGGCAACGCGGTCAGCAGCCTCGGCAACGGCGTGCAATCGCTCGGCAACGGCGTCGCGGCCGGCCTCGGTTCGATCGGCGTGTCGCCGAACCCGCTCGGGCCGACGCTCACGTCGACCACCGGCCTGCTGACCGGCGCCGGCGGCGCGGTCAACAACCTCGGCAATGCCGTGACGAGCCTCGGCACCGGTCCGCTGTCGCCGCTCGCGCCGGCGACGACCCTCGTCGGCAGTCTCGTCAACACGGTCGGCACCGCGGTCAACTCGACCGCATCGG
Organism: Burkholderia sp. A2; assembly: GCF_001729305.1. Taxonomy (NCBI): domain Bacteria; kingdom Pseudomonadati; phylum Pseudomonadota; class Betaproteobacteria; order Burkholderiales; family Burkholderiaceae; genus Burkholderia; species Burkholderia sp. A2. Next base: position 515 of record NZ_LZXX01000145.1, read on the forward strand.
CGCTGAACACGGCGCTGAACAGCGCGCCGGTGCAGCAACTCGAGACGCAGCTCGGCAGCGTGATCAACCCGATCACGAACACGCTGACCGGCGGCGTCACAACGCCGGGCGTCACGCAGACGCTCGGCAACGCGACCCTGCTCGGCGCCCCGCTCAACGGCTTGCTGAGCACGCTCGGCAGCGGCCTCGGCCTCGTCGGTTCGCAGGTCGGCGGCGCAACCGGCAACCCGGTCGGCACGAGCGCCGGCAGCAGCGTGTCCCAGCTCGGCAACACGGTGGCATCGGCCGGCGGCCTGCTGTCCAGCGGCAGCTCCAGCAGCGGCACCAATCCGCTCACCCCGATCACGGGCGTGCTCGGTTCGCTGACGGGCGCACTCGGCGGCGGCAGCTCGAGCGGCTCAGGCGGCACGAGCGGTACCAGCGGCGGCCCGCTCGCGCCGATCACCGGCCTGCTCGGCACGGTGACGGGTGCGCTCGGCAGCATCGGCTCAAGCGGCACCGGCGGCACCAGCGGGACGAGCGGCGCAGGCGTCGGCGGCCTGCTCGCGCCGGTCACCAACCTCGTCAACTCGCTGACGCCGCTCGGCGCGAGCCTCACCGGCACCGTCACGACACCGGGCGGCAACGTGTCCGGCGCGCTCGGCGGCGTGCTGACGAGCGGCCCGGTCGGCACGCTCACCGGTGCGCTGGGCACGCCGGCCGGCTCGGCCGGCGCCGTCGGCACGGTCAGCCCTGGCGGCGCAACGGGCACCGTGACGGCGCCGGGCGGCAGCGGCTCCGTGGTGACCGGCCTGACCGGCGGCACGAGCGGCGGCGCCGCGAGCGGCACCGGCAACCTGCTGTCGCCGGTGACGAACCTGCTCGGCGGTCTGCTGGGCGGCGTCACCAAGAAGTAAGCCTTAACGCATCACGTATCAGAACGACAGGCCAATGGCCGGGCGCGCATCCATAAACAGCCCGGCCGACGGCCGGCGTCACCCGCCAAGCGGGGGCGCCGGCCCTCATCCCTACGAGGATCCGATCATGAATTCCACGCTCGACGGCATCGTCGCCGCCCCGGACCGCCCACCCCGTTCCGCCACGCCGTTGCGCGCCGGCCTGCTCGGCATCGCGGCCGGACTCTTCGCGCTATGGGTCACGCGCGACCAGCCGGCTCTCGACGCGGCCACGCGCGCCGTCATCGCGAGCCTCGCGATCATCGGCACGATCGCACTGCACGAACTCTTCATCTCGCGCGTCTACCTGCGCCCGAGCGCGGGGCTGTCGCGGCAGGCCGTCCGACCGCTCGGCATCGCGCGCGTGGCCACGCGGCTCGGCGCGCTGACGTCGATCTATGCGGGCATCGGCGCGATCTACTGGCTGCTGCCCGAATACCACGGCGCGTTCTACCTGCCGTTCTGGTCGCTGCTGCGCGCGCTCGCACCGTACGTGATCGTCGCCGCGCCGTTCTACTTCGCGTGGATGGATCGCCACCAGCGCGAGACCGACGACGCGTACCTGCTGTGGGGCCGCTTCCTGTTTCGCCGCGAGCGGCCCGCGAGCTGGAAGCCGGTGCGCGAGATGCTGGCCGGCTGGGGCGTGAAGGCGTTCTTTCTGCCGCTGATGACCGTCTACCTGTCGAAGGACGCCGATCACCTGAGCGCGTCGCTCGCGAACGCGATGCATGCGCCGATGACGATCGCGACCTTCGTGTTCATGTACGACCTGTCGTTCACGATGGACCTGATGTTCGGCACCGTCGGCTATCTGTGCACGTTCCGCATCCTCGACAGCCACGTGCGCACCGTCGAGCCGACGACGCTCGGCTGGGTCGCCGCGCTGATCTGCTACCAGCCGTTCTGGTCGCTGATCTCGAACAACTACATCCGCTACGAAGGCTCGCTGTTCTGGGACAACTGGCTGCTGTCGGCGCCGACGCTGCGCGCGATCTGGGGCACGGCGATCATCCTGCTGCTGCTGACCTACGCGCTGTGCACGATCTCGTTCGGGCTGCGGTTCTCGAACCTCACCAACCGCGGAATCATCACGTCGGGCCCGTACCGCTTCACGAAGCATCCGGCGTACATCACGAAGAACCTGTCGTACTGGATGGTGTCGGTGCCGTTCGTCGAACCGCTCGGCTGGCAGATCGGGCTCATGCACTGCGCGGGGCTCGTCGCGGTCAACCTGATCTACTACACGCGTGCGAAGACGGAAGAGCGTCATCTGATGCGCGATCCCGACTATCGCGCGTATGCGGAGTGGATCGCGCAGCACGGGTTGTTCGCGCGAATCCGGCACGCGTTCGGCGGGCGGCAGGCGGTGTGACGCGCCGCTTCCCGGCCGGGCCGCCGATGCATCGACCCGGCCGGCACGCACACACACGGGTTCATCCGCGCGTGCGCTTCGACACGGCGAGCGAGACGACGCATGCCGTCGGCATGACGAAACAAAACGCCGCCAGCGGCCACGGCGTATCGCCGGGCAGCGCCAGCGTCACGAACGTGCCGGCACCGCCGACGATCAGGCTCTGCACGCAGTAATACAACGCGACCGCCGTCCCCGCCGCGTCGTCGAAATCCCGAAGCGCACCGTTCGCCGTCACCGACGACATCAGCACGATGCCGATCGCGACGATCCACATCGGCATCACGAACGCGACGAACGACGGCGCCATCAGGGCCGTGCACGCCGCCAGCGTGATTGCGCCGGCCATCATGACGCCCGCGCCGCGCACAAAACAGCCCGGAATCCCCCAACTCGACACACACCCTCGCGCAAAGCGCGCGGCAACGATCATCACGATCGCGACGGTGGCAAACGCCGCGCTGAATTCGGTGCGGGAATAGCCGGCCTGTCCGACCAGCACACGCGGCGCAATCGAAAAGAACACGAAAAATGCGCCCATGGCCGTGCCGAAACCGAACGAATAGACGAGGAAAGACGGACTGCGCAGGATCGATACGACGGGGTACCGCGGCCTGCCGCCGGCTCGTCGCCGCGTTTCGTGCCAACGCGACGACGCGCGGCCGAGCGCCAGACATCCGGCGCCGCCGAGCATCACGAAAATCGCGCGCCAGCCGAAACCGTGCGCAATGCCCGCGCCGAGCATCGGCCCGAGCGCCGGGACGAACGCGAGGATCGCGCCGAACTGGCTGTAGAGGGTGCAGCCTTCCGGACGGTCGGCATAGACGTCGCGCACCGTTGCAAAGGTCGCCACGAGCGCGGCGGATGCCCCCAGCGCCTGCAGCAGGCGCAACGCGACGAATACGCCGCCGCTTCCCGCCATCGCGAGCGCCAGCGAACTCGCCGAGAACAGTAACGCACCGCCCAGGAGCACGGGGCGACGTCCGAACCGGTCCGACAGCGGGCCGAACACCAGTTGGCCGAGGCCGAGGACGACCATGTAGACGCTCAGCGTCAGCTGCACGATGGCGGGCGACGTGTGCAGCGCCGACGGCATCTCCGGCACCACCGGCAGATACACGTCCATCGCCAGCGACGCGAGGAGATCGAAAGGGGCCATCAGCAGCAAGGCCGACGGCAGCGAATAAGCCCACGCGGGCGTGGTTCGGGTTTGATCAGGCATGACGAAGCATCCGCTCGGAAAAAGGGAAATCCGGCGGCAATCTGCCTGCTGAGTCATCGACGAGAGGAGATCGCCGCAACAACCGGGTGAAGCACGTTGTTGCGGCTCAGCGATCCGTGGACGGGCCCGCTCCCATGGTCAGATCCTTGTGGGGTTCGTTCGCGGTGAAGTGTATGCGATTTCGACGCATGAACAAGGGCTGCTGTCGGAAACCGCTGCGCGATCAACCGCGGACTTCGCGGCGAATCGTGGCGTGCCCACAGCCCCCATGCGGCCAATTGCCGCGAAACACCGCGATTCCTCGCGTTTCATCGCTTTTCTCCGTCAGTCCGATTGCCCGCCCGTTGCCCGTCGCGTATGGTGCTGACCGTCCGCGTGCGCCCGTCGCCCGGACGCCCGACCGTCGTCCCGCACGACGGCCGCGCGGGCCGTGCCCGCCGCTCACCGTCTCCGCGACGCCGCCCGCCGACGCCGCGCATTCAAGAGGAAAGAGGCGTGATCCACAAAGTCCTGATCCTGTTCGCACTCTGCATCGCGGGCCTCGCCGCGATCGCCGCCGGTTTTCAGCACATTCCCAGCTGATTCGCGGCCCCGGCTCGCTTCGCCGAGCCCGGGGGCCGCTTCCATTTCCGTTCCCCCCGTTGCCATGAAACCCTTTCTCGATGCGCCCGGGACGGGCGCCTTTTGCCATGCGTATCGACGTACAGCATTCCCAACACGACATCGACGACGAACTCGACACCCTTTATGACCGCCTGCACCAGCCGGGCCATCGCCTGCACGGCCTGTCGGCCGTCGCGCTCGGCCGTTCGGGCCTGATCGTCCGTCACCGTGAAGCCGACGGCGAATATTTTCTTTACGTCGAGGATCCGGTGGCCCGCCAGCTCGCCGGCTATACGGTGTTCAACCGGCTTCCCGAAATCCCGCGCCGCGCGGATCGCTACCTGCGCGCGCCGCATACGCGGCTGCGCGGCTCGGCGCAACGCAAGGGGCTCGCGACGACGCTGTATCGATGGGGGCTCGACGCGGGCCTGTGCCTGATCAGCGGCGCGCGCCAGTCGGTCGGCGCCGCGCAGTTGTGGACGGCGCTCGCGCAGGATTACGCGCATGGCTTCGTCGACGTCGAAGGCCGCGCGCTGCGTTATCTCGGCGAAGCCGTCGCCGACGACGTGCACGGTGCGCTGCATACGCGGCGGCTGTTGCTCGGGAATGGATGGACGCTCGGTGAACTGGCGCAAGCAACCGGGATGACCGGCGTCGATGCCGCCGAGGATGCGAACGTGAACGTGCGGCGCGGCGAACACGAACGACATCCCGTGCGGAGCGTCGGCCACGCGCGGCCCGTCGCTCACATGGCTCACGCCCCGATGCGATAATTCGCCGGAGCCGCGCGCCGCCGCCGCGCGAGCCACCCACCCACACGTTCCGCGATGGCCAACGAAACCCGAACCGCTTCCGAGCGCCGCATCGACATCGTCGCGCTATGCGGCAGCCTGCGCGCGCAGTCGTACAACGCCGCATTGCTCGACGCAGCCGCGCTCGTCGCACCGCACGACATGCATATCGCGCGCTTCGATCGTCTCGGCGAATTCCCGTTGTTCAATCCCGATGCCGAATACCCGACGCCCGTCGCGGTGCGCGATCTGATCGACCGCCTGAACGCGGCCGACGGCATCGTCATCGCGAGCCCCGAATACGCGCATGGCGTCACGGGCGTGATGAAGAACGCATTGGACTGGGTCGTGGGATGCGAGGCCGTCGTGTACAAGCCGATCGCGGTATTGAACGCGTCGCCCCGCGCGACGCATGCGGACGCGGCGCTACGCGAAACGCTGTCGGTGATGTCGGCGCGGATCGTCGAAGATGCATCGATCGCACTGCCGATCCTCGGCAGCCAGCTCGACGCGGCGGGCATCGCCGCCCATCCGCCGTTCGCGTCGGCGCTCGTCGAAGCATTGCACGCGCTGCGCACGGTAATCGACGCCCCGGCTGCCGACCGATAGGCGATCCACCCGCTGAACGCGTGCGCCGTGGCGTTATCGCGCCTTGGCGCGCGTCGTCTTTTTCGCCGGTTTGGCCGCCTTCGCGCGCGGCGCTTCCTTCTCGGGCTGCGTGCCGCCGCCCGCGAGATCCTCGAGCCATGCGAGCGCATCGACGTACGACAGGAACTGCTGCAGGTATTCCGGCGACAGCTCGCGCATCGTCGCGAGCGAACGGTGCACGAGGCTGTTCGAATTGAGCGGCCCCGCGTTGCGCGGCACCTGGTCGAGCGACTGGCGATACTGCTGTTCGGTGCGGACCTTCGACCACATCGCGCGAAAGTAGTCGACCAGTTCGGGATCGAGCCCGCGCCGGTCGGCCTGCGCATCGCGGCCGAGCCCTGCGACGAGCGCGGCAAGCGCGCCGCGTGCGGGCGCACCTGCCGCGGCCTCCACCGTCTCGCGCGCAGCTTCGGCTTCACCGGCGCGCGCGACGATCTCCGCAAACCCTTCGATCAGCGTTGCAAGCCGCGCATCGACCAACGCACGCGCGTCGCCATCGAGTACGGCCGCGCGCTTCTCGAGCGCGTCGATCCGGTGAAAGCGCACCGGATCGAGCCGGTCGGCGCCCTGCTCGCGCCAGGCGTCGAGCGTCGCGCGCACCTGCGTCGCGTCGCCCGTCACTTTGCCTTTCCTCCGTTCGACGCCGACTTGCGCGGCACCGGCGCGATCTCCACGCGGCGGTTCTTCGCGCGGCCTTCATCGTCCGCATTCGAGCTGACCGGCTGCTCGGAGCCGAACGCGGCCGCGAACACCGACGACGCCGGCACGCCGGCATCGATCATCGCGCGCGTCACCGTCAGCGCGCGTTTGGCCGACAGTTCCCAGTTATCCGCGAACAGGCGGTTGCCGGCGTGCACCTGCTGGTCGTCCGCGAAGCCGCTGATCATCAGGATCTCGTCGCGCGTCTTCAGGTACGTGGCGAGCGGGCCGGCCAGCGTCTTCAGCAGGTCGCGGCCCGCGGGCTGCAACTGGTCGGAGTTCAGCGCGAACAGCACGTTGCCACTGATGCCGATGCGCCCGTTCACGAGCGTCACGCGGCCGGCCGCGAGCGGCCCGGCGAGCGCCTGTTCGAGCGACTTGCGCTGCTGCGCCTCGAGCTGGCGCGCGCGCACCGCTTCCTCGAGCTTCGACGTGAGCTGGAGCTGCATGCCGATCACGCCGACGAGGATCAGCACGAACGCGCCGAGCAGCACCGACATCAGGTCGGCGAACGCGGGCCACACCGGCGCCGATTGCGCGCCGCCGTCGATTTCGTCGTGCATGCGTTACGCTCCGACGGGCGCTCGCCGGCCGGCGAGCTGCTGCAGGTCTTCGACGATCTGCTTCTGCGACATCACGCTCAGATCGATCACCTCGCGCGCCTGCGCGACGTAGTACTCGAGCTGTTCGTCGCTGCGCGCGAGCGATTTCTCGAGCGCGGCCTCGATGCGCTGCAGATGCGTCAGCAGCTTGTCGTTCGATTCGCCGAACACCTGCACGGCCATCCCGAACGCATCGCCGAGGCTCGCCACTTCGACGGCGCCGGCCGTGACCTGCGCGGCCACCGAATCGAGCTTGCGCGTTTCGGCGTCGACGGTGTCGTTGAAGCGCGCGCCGACGCGATCGAGCAGATCGGCCGACGTGCTGACGAGCGCGTCGATTGCGGTGCGTTGTTCGGTCGACGCATGGTTGACCGCGCCGAGCAGCGTCTCCAGCGTCGCGAGCAGGCGGCTGCGTTCCTCCAGCATCGCGGTGTCGCGCACCATGCTGTCGGACAGGCGCTGGCGCAACTCGGCGACGACGTCGGCCGCGGCCTTCGGCGCTTCCGACGCGGCCTGCACGAGGCGCGAGATTTCGTTGATCGTGTCGCTTGCGTGCACCTGCGCCTGCGCGGTGATGTCGTTCGCGGTGCGGGTCAGCGTGTCGCAGATGTCCTGCTGGCGCGCGGCGGCTTGCGCGCTCGTCTGCGCCCATTCGTCGCGCAGCGCGGCGGCCATCGCCGTGAGCGAGTCGTTCCAGGCGGCGAGGCGGGCTTCGTCGCGTGCGGCGAGTTGCGATTGCAGGCCGGTGTGCGACTCGCGAATCGTCGACAGCAGATCGGTCGAGCGTTGTTCGAACGTCGACGCCTGTGCAGCAAGGTCACGCGTCGTTTGTGCAAGCGCGTCGCAGATTTCCTGCTGACGGCCCGCGCTGTGCACACCCGCGCGCTGCCACTCTTCGCCGAGCTTCGCGGCCATTGCGGCCAGCGAGTCGTTCCAGGCGGCGAGGCGTTCTTCGTCACGTGCGGCCAGTTGCGATTGCAGACCGGTGTGCGACTCGCGGATCGTCGACAGCAGATCGTTCGAGCGTTGTTCGAACGTCGACGCTTGTGCGGCGAGATTACGCGTCGTTTGTGCGAGGGCGTCGCAGATTTCCTGCTGACGGCCCGCGCTGTGCACGCCTGCGCGCTGCCATTCGTCGCCGAGCGTCGCGGCCATCGCGGCCAGCGAGTCGTTCCACGCAGCGAGGCGTTCTTCGTCACGTGCCGCCAGTTGCGATTGCAGACCGGTGTG
>NZ_LZXX01000146.1:0-210 GCF_001729305.1 Burkholderia sp. A2
GCGGCATCGTCGACGAGCCGCCCTTGCCGGCGGCCGCCGGTTCGCCAAGCTCGCCGACTTCGGTCTGCATCTGCAGCGACACGTCACGTGCGATCTTGCCGAGCGTGCCGGTCAGCATCCCGAAGCACGCCGCGGCTTCCGCGATGCGGTCGCGCTGCGTATGCCACGGCACGGCCGGCAACGCGAGTTTCAGGTCGGCCGCGAGCGCGG
>NZ_LZXX01000146.1:345-1277 GCF_001729305.1 Burkholderia sp. A2
GAGCACGTCGAGCGTGTCGCGCAACTGCAGCACGGTCGCGGTGTCGATGATGTCCTGGCTCGTCGCGCCCCAGTGCACGAACTTCGCGGCCTCGGGGTCGTCGGCCTTCACTTGCGCGGTGAGCTGCTTGACGAGCGGAATCGCGAGATTGCCGCCGAGCGCGGCACCATGCGCGAGCGCGTCGGCGTCGAGCCGGCCGGCGTCGCACGCGCGTTCGATCGGCGCGACCGCGGTGGCGGGAATCACTTGCCGCGCGGCGAGCGCGCGCGCAAGCGCGGCCTCGACGTCGAGCATCCGCTGGATCGTCGCGCGGGGCGACCAGATCCGGTTGAGCGGCTCGATGCCGCAGATCAGGGAGGTCAGGCGGGCGCTGTCTTCGAGCATGGCATCGGAATGGGGAAACGGCGTGCGCCTATTGTCTACCCAAGCGTGCCGGCGTGCGCTCGGAAGCGCGCACGCCGGCACGCTTGCCGTTCAGGCGGCGGCCTTTTGCGTCGCGTCGATCAGCGGCACGCCGGTCAGCTTCTGCAGCTCGTCGAACGACAGGTCGGTGAAGATCTCGCTCACCGCGAGGCCGTCGGCCGTCACGTCGAGTACGGCCAGATCGGTATAGATACGGCTCACGCATTGCACGCCGGTGACCGGATACGAGCACTGCGCGACGATCTTGCTCTCGCCCTGCTTCGTCAGGTGCTCCATCATCACGAACACCTGCTTCGCGCCGATTGCGAGGTCCATCGCGCCGCCGACGGCCGGAATCGCATCGGGCGCGCCCGTATGCCAGTTCGCGAGGTCGCCGCTCGCCGACACCTGGAACGCGCCGAGCACGCAGTAGTCGAGATGGCCGCCGCGCATCATCGCGAACGAGTCCGAGTGGTGGAAATACGCGCCGCCGGTGAGCAGCGTCACGTGCTGCTTGCCGGCGTTGATCA
>NZ_LZXX01000146.1:1550-1821 GCF_001729305.1 Burkholderia sp. A2
CGGCGGCCAGCTCGGCCGCGTGCGCGGCCTGCGGCACCTCGACGATGCGCTGCACGAAAATGCCCGGCGTCACGATGTGTTCCGGATTCAGCGCACCGAGCGGCACGACTTCCGACACCTGCACGATCGCGATCTTCGCCGCGCTGGCCATGATCGGCCCGAAGTTGCGCGCGGTCTTGCGATACACGAGGTTGCCCCAGCGATCGCCCTTGTAAGCCTTCACGAGCGCGAAATCGGCGTGGATCGGCGTCTCGAACACGTACGGCTTGCC
>NZ_LZXX01000146.1:1936-3020 GCF_001729305.1 Burkholderia sp. A2
CGGTACAGCGCGTCGAACACCTGCGAGTCGCTCTGGCGCGGGAACGAACAGATGATCTTGCGCACCTTCTTCGCCTTCAGCAGCGCCGCGAGGCCCGTCTCGCCGTTGCCTGCGTTGTTGTTGACGATCGTCAGGTCGCGCGCGCCCTGTTCGATCAGCGCGTCGATCAGCTCGGACGGCATGCCGGCCGTGCCGAAGCCGCCGATCATGATTGTCGCGCCATCGTGGACGTCGGCAACCGCCGACTGAAGCGATTCGAAAATCTTGTTGACCATGTCTCTTCCTGATGCGAACCCGCGGCTCGTGCGCGGCCTGTCGAGAGGACACGCGCGTGCCGCGTGCCGCGCCGGAGGCCTTCGTGCGACCCTCGGCTTTTGTTCGCTAAACGAACCTAGATTCGATTAGCGAACGATGGGCCGATCATAGAGTCGCGCACAGCGCCTTGTCAAGGCGGGTTGCCTTGGGGGGCGTCGCGTCGTCGAACGGCAAGCCGACGTAGTTTTCGGCGAGCGATTGCGCGGCGGCCCGCGAACGCGTCACGTATTTCAACTCGGCAAACTTCAGGCGATTGACGAACGGCGAGTCGTCCGGCGACGCATGCAGCATGTTCGTCATGAAGTAAGAGAAGTGCTCGGCGCGCCACACGCGCTCGAGGCAGGTCGCCGAATAGCGCTCGAGCGGCGTCGCGTCGCCCGTCCGGTAGCGCGCGCCGAGCGCCCGGGACAGCGCGCGGACGTCGGCCACCGCGAGGTTCATCCCCTTCGCGCCGGTCGGCGGCACGATGTGCGCGGCGTCGCCGGCGAGGAACAGGCGGCCGTGCTGCATCGTCTCGGATACGAAACTGCGCATCGGCGTCACGCTCTTCTGCGTGATCCGGCCCTCGGTCGGCGTCCAGCCGGTGTCGTTCGAGAAACGCGTGTGCAGTTCGTCCCAGATCCGTGCATCGGACCATTCGGCGAGGTCTTCATCCGGCTTGCACTGCAGGTACAGGCGCGTGACCGTCGGCGAGCGCATCGAGAACAGCGCGAAACCGTTGTCGTGATGCGCGTACACGAGTTCGTCGAGCGACGGCGCCGCATCGGCG
>NZ_LZXX01000147.1:0-544 GCF_001729305.1 Burkholderia sp. A2
TCGACGATCTCGTCGCGCGCTTGCGCGACGGCAGTCACACGCTGACCTTTGTCGACGACAAGGGCGCCGAAACCGTCCGGACCTTCCACGAACTGTTCGAAGACGTGCTCGCCACGGTCGAGCGCGGCAAGGCAATCGGCCTCGTACCCGGGGCGCGCGTCGGCATCGCGGCGCCGAACGGTTATCCGTGGATGGTGTGGGATCTTGCGTGCATCGAGCTCGGCTGCGTATCGGTTGCTTTCCCGAACGATGGCTTGCTCGACACGTGCGACGCGTTGATCGAGCGCTACCAGCTGAGCGTGCTGGCCGTGGACGCGCGATGGCTCGACACCGCCGGCGCGATCGCCGGGCGCGTCGTGGATATCGATCCCGCCAGCCGCGGCGATTTGCACACGCGTATCGAGCCGGTGCGGGTCGAGCATATGCCCGATACCCATTCCCTGGTGTTCAGTTCGGGCACGACAGGCAGGACCAAAGGGCTCGTGATGAGCCGCCGCGGCACCGCGCACCTGCTCGGTCTGTATGGCGACGCATTCGGCGTCGC
>NZ_LZXX01000148.1:0-912 GCF_001729305.1 Burkholderia sp. A2
CGAGCGCCCGGCTCGGTCAGTCGCGCGAGTCCGCGCGCCACGCGCATCATGCCGGCATGCAGATCGCCGAACGTGCTTTCGCTTTCGATCGCCTCGCCGTCGCGCAGGATGGTCAGCGCGACACGGTCGGGGTCCCGCTCGGTGTGATGGGCGAGCGTCTCGATGATGGAGGTCGGTTCGACTTCCATCTGAAACACGTTCGGATTCGGATGCGTCGTCATGGTGTATCCAGAATGAGGTCAGTGCGCGCCGCCGCGCAAAGGCGGTGGCTTGCGCACGGGGGGCGATCTCATGCGTCTCGCAGGAACGCGTCCGCGATCGCGCGGCGATTGAGTTTGAGGTTGCGCGTGCGCAATCCGCCTTCGACGTCGAATGCGCGGTCGGTGAAAATCACCTTCACCAGTTGCCGTTGTGCGGGCAGCGTGCCGTTGACCGCACGGACGAGTGCGCCCAGCGCGTCGGTGACGTCGGGATCGTCCGGCCGGCGCGTCGCGATGACGACGCTGAGCCCCGCTTGCGGGCCCGCCATCACGACGGCCACGTCGACACGCGGATCGCGATACAGCAGCGCCTCGATCGGCTCGGGATGGAATTTCTCGCCGTTGCTCGTGACGATCGCGTCCTTCTTGCGCCCGACGACGCGCAAAAAGCCGTCGGGATCGAATTCGGCAATGTCGCCCGTCGCGACCGCATTCGGCGCGATGAATGTCGCGCGACTGTCCTCTTCCGGCGCATCGAAGTAGCCGAGCGACAGCAGTGCGTTCCGTGTGACGACGACTTCACCGTCCTCCAGCAACGAGACGCTGCCCGGCTCCGCCGGCTGGCCGACCGTACCGACGCGCACGTGCCCGGGCTTGTTCCATGCAACCATGCCGGCCTCGGTGATCCCGAATGCCTCGTACAGCGCGATCC
>NZ_LZXX01000149.1:0-329492 GCF_001729305.1 Burkholderia sp. A2
GCGTGACGAGCAGCGCGGTGGCCGCGTCGAGCCGCGTCTTCAGCAGCACCTGGCGCGGCGTCAGGTGAAACACCTTGTGGAAGTAGCGCTCGAGTTGCGCGACCGACATCCCCGCCATCTGCGCGAGGTGCTTCAGGTTCAGCGGCTGCACGTAGTGATCCTGGATGTGCTGGACCACGTCGGCGAGGCGGCTGTACGCCGGGTGCGATCCCTCGTGCGCCTTCAGGTCGCGCGAGATGCCCGCGAGACCGACCACCCGGCCCGCGGCGTCGCGCAGCGGCTCCTTGCAGGTCAGGCACCAGCCCGGCTGGCGGCCCGGATACAGGTGCAGCTCGAGCTGGTCCATCAACTGCTGGCCGGCGTTGATCGTCGCCATGTCCTGCTCGAAATAGCTGCGGCCGAAGCGGCGCGGAAACACCTCGTCGGCCGTCTTGCCGAGCAGGTCGCCCTTGTCCTTGTAGCCGCAGCGCATTGCCAGCGTGCGATTGACGATCGCGTAGCGGCCACTCGCATCCTTCACGAAGAACGCGACGTCCGGCAGCGCATCGAACACCGGTTCGAGCAGGCGAAAATGCGCGAGCATCGCGCCGAAATCGGCGTTGTCGGGCTGGTAGCGCAACGTGTCGGACAGGCTCATGGGCGGTACGGCAAGCAAGGTCGTCATCCCGGCAACCGCGAAGCGAGTGGCAGATGGCGTCGATTATAGGAGCGCCCCTTCGATCGCGTCGCATCGAATGCGGGGCGGGCAAGACGGTGGCCGGCGGCATCGCGCGCCCCGATCGCGGGCAACGCTGGTTGTGCACGCAACCAATGCAATGACGTGCGGGCCAGCAGCCGTTCGCCTTCGTCGCAGCCGGCGCAGCGCGTCGCACGCCGGCACCACCCACCCGAATCCGTCATCCTAAAAATGCCGACGGCCCGCGTCTTGGCGGGTTTGCGCATTCGCCATGACGATTTCGGCATATATCAGGGTAATCGACGATATGCCGATATCGTCGCCGGCCGCGCACCGAACGCGCAAGACGCCCGCATTTTCGCTATCTAGACTTCGTTTCACGGTCACGAGACGACCTCCCGTCGCTGCCGCAATCGGCACGCACGGCCCGCCGCATCCGCTGTCGCACACGCCGATTCCGGCACAGCGCGCGCGGCATGTGACGCGCGTGCATGGCCTGCGCATCGGCCTGCCGACCGAACCGTCTCGCCCGGTTTACCGGCGCCGCCCGCATGCGCGCGGCGCCCCAACCACGCCATCAAGGGGAAGTGAAAGTGAAGCTGAAGGTATCGCACGTCGCGCTGGCCGCCGCCTGCGCACTGTCGGGCGCGCACGCCGTCGCCGCCGACGTCGTCAAGATCGGTTTCGCCGCACCGCTGACCGGCCCGCAGTCGAATTACGGCACGGACATGCAGAAGGGCGTGCAGCTCGCGATCGCCGATTTCAACGCGACGCATCCGACGATCGGCGGCAAGCCCGTCACGTTCCAGCTCGACGCGCAGGACGACCAGGCCGACCCGCGCACCGGCACGACCGTCGCGCAGCGGCTGATCGACGACAACGTCCGCGGGATCATCGGCCACTTCAACTCGGGCACCAGCATTCCCGCGTCCGACCTGTACGATCGCGCGGGGCTGCCGCAGATCTCGATGGCGACGTCGCCGCAATACACGGCGCGCGGCTACAAGACGACTTACCGGTTGCTGACGAGCGACGCGCAGGCGGGCCGCATCGTCGGCACGTATGCGGTGAAGACGCTGCGCTTCAAGCGCATCGCGATCATCGACGACCGCACGGCCTACGGCCAGGGCATCGCCGACGAATTCGCGAAGGCCGTCGAAGCGGCCGGCGGTACGATCGTCAAGCGCGACTTCACGAACGACAAGGCGCTCGATTTCTCGGCGATCCTGACCAACCTGAAGGGCGTGAATCCGGACGCGGTCTTCTACGGCGGCGGCGACGCGCAATCGTCGCCGATGATCCGCAAGATGCGCCAGCTCGGGATGAAGTCGGCGTTCGTGACGGGCGAGATGTCGCGCTCGCCGACGTTCCTGAAGGTCGGCGGCGACGCGGCCGAAGGCGCGATCGTCTACATGGGCGGGCTGCCGAAGGAAAAGATGCCGGGCTTCTCCGGCTACGCGGCACGCTACAAGGCGCGCTTCAACGAAGACGTGATCACGTACTCGCCGTATTCGTACGACGGCACGATCGCGCTGCTCACCGCGATGAAGGACGCGAACTCGACCGATCCGAAGGTGTACACGCCGTATCTCGGCAAGGTGTCGATCAAGGGCGTGTCGGCGCCCAGCATCGCGTACGACGCAAAGGGCGACCTGAAGGATGCGCCGGTGACGATCTACAAGGTCGAGCGCGGCGCGTTCAAACCGGTCGACACGATCGCCGGCAACTGATAACCGATACGCGGCCGCGGCCCCGCGCGGCGCGCCCGCGGCTCACCGGCCGCCCGCGTCGCGCGCTTCGGCTGCATGGTCCGAAGCCGCTCCCGGCGCGCGCCCGCGCGCAGGCATTTCGCGCTCCTGTAGAATCCCCCCACCCGCTTCGACGCTTCGTCTCCGCCGTGCCCCATCCCGGTGCGGCGGCGCGTGTTGCGCGCCTCACCCGGCACGCGGCGCGCTTCGACGACGCAAGCCGCGCCTTGTCAGTCCATGCCGAAAAGCGGGCCCTGGAGACGCAGCACCGACAACTACATTCAAAAACCGATCGTCCTGACCATGCAAGCTTCCGAATTGAGCGGCGTGCCTCGCGCCGCCGAACGCGCGCTCACGCGCAGCGACTACAAGACCCTTGGCCTCGCCGCACTTGGCGGCGCCCTCGAGTTCTACGACTTCATCATCTTCGTGTTCTTCGCGCCGGCGATAGGGCAGCTCTTCTTCCCGCACGACATTCCGGACTGGCTGCGCCAGTTGCAGACGTTCGGCATCTTCGCGGCCGGCTATCTCGCGCGCCCGCTCGGCGGCGTGATCATGGCGCACTTCGGCGACCTGTTCGGCCGCAAGCGGATGTTCACGCTGAGCGTGCTGATGATGTCGGTGCCGACGCTGTTGATGGGCCTGCTGCCGACCTACGACACGATCGGCATCCTCGCGCCGGTGTTGCTGCTGCTGTTCCGCGTGCTGCAAGGCGCGGCGGTCGGCGGCGAAGTGCCGGGCGCATGGGTGTTCGTGTCCGAGCACGTGCCGTCGCGCCACATCGGCTATGCCTGCGGCACGCTGACCGCGGGCCTCACGGCCGGCATCCTGCTCGGCTCGCTCGTCGCGGCCGGCATCAACAGCCGCTACTCGACGGCCGAAGTCGGGGCGTTCGCATGGCGCATCCCGTTCCTGCTCGGCGGCGTGTTCGGGCTGTTCTCCGTGTACCTGCGCCGCTGGCTGCATGAAACGCCGGTGTTCGCCGAGATGAAGGCGAAGAAGGCGCTCGCGGCCGAGATTCCGCTGAAGGCCGTGCTGCGCGACCACGGCCGCGCGGTGATCGTGTCGATGCTGCTTACGTGGATGCTGTCGGCCGCGATCGTCGTCGTGATCCTGATGACGCCCGCGCTGCTGCAGAAACAGTTCCACCTGACGCCCGCGACGACGCTGTTCGCGAACAGCGTCGCGACGCTGTGCCTGACGGCCGGCTGCATCACCGCGGGTTCGCTCGCGGGCTGGATCGGCGCGAAGCGCGTGCTCGGCATCGGCGGTATCGGGCTGGCCGCGTGCTACTACCTGCTGTTCGTGCAGGTTGCGGCCGATGCGTCGACGCTGCCGCTCTACTACGGGATCGCGGGCTTCATGGTCGGCACGATCGGCGCGGTGCCGTTCGTGATGGTCAAGAGCTTCCCGGCCGTCGTGCGCTTCTCGGGCATCTCGTTCTCGTACAACGTCGCGTATGCGATCTTCGGCGGGCTCACGCCGGTGATCGTGTCGCTGATGATGAAGTCGAATCCGCTCGCGCCGGTCGTGTACGTCGCGGCGATCTGCGTGCTCGGCGCGATCGCCGTGCAGTTCTCGAAGGATGCGAAGGACGCGAAGGACGCACGTTGAATGTCGGCGCGCACGCGCCGGCCGGATGAACGAAGGGCCGAATCCCGCGGCGTGCGGGATTCGGCCCTTTTGTCTTGCGTCGGCGTAGCGCCGAGAATTGGCTTAGCTCAACGCAGCACGCCGTACGACGAACTCGGCCGGCGCAGCGCGTCGATGCTCGCGCCGCCGGCGCCCGTGACGAACAGCAGCAGGAACCCGCCAGCGATCGCGACGTTCTTCCAGAAGTGAATCACCATGTCGTGCTGGACGGCGGCGTTCGTCGCGTCCCAGAAATTGTGCCCGACCATCGCGGTCGCGATCGTATAGACCGCCATCAGCAACGCGAGCGGCCGGACCTTGTAGCCGACGATCAGCAGCAGGCCGCCCAGCCCCTCGATCGCGACGACGATCGGCGCGACGATCTGTTGATAGGGCACGTTCATTCCGTGCAGATACGCGACGAAATCGCTGTAGCCGAGCAGCTTCATGATGCCGCCCCACAAGAACAACGCCGCCAGCGCCAGGCGTGCGAAAAAAATGACGCCGGAATCGACGGTACGCGTCATGCCTCTCTCCTCGTATGCAATTCGGCCGCCCGCGCGGGGCGCGCCCGGGCGGTTCGGCGCCGCGCGACCCGGAAGGGCGCGCGGCAAATGGGCCAGCATAGAGGGTCTTTCCGCGGTGTCCAAGAAAAAGGTTGTAGCAAATCTTTACACTGCGGCGGCCGCGCCGGCGGCCCGGCGCGCTGAAAAACGCGTTTAGCCCGCGTCGCTCAACAGCACGCCTTTCTTGAAGATGAAGCAGCCGTAACCGCGCGTTTCGCCGGTGACGATCACCGCATACGTCTGCTGCGCACGCTCGTAGAACGCGAAACGTTCGACGCCGGCCAGCGGCACCGGGCGCCCTTCCGCGCGGTCGATCTCGGCCTGCACTTCGCGCTGCACGGGCGGTACCGCCGCCGCGTCGCCGACGACTTCCATCCGCCACGCGGGTGTGTCGACGAACGTGTCGAGCGGCAGCACCGACAGCACCGCGCGCACGACGCGCGCCGAATCGGCGCCGTCGACGCGCAGTGCGCGGCCGACCACCGTGTGCTCCGCGACGGATTCCGCGGGGAAGTTCGCATCGCAGATCGCGATTTCGTCACCGTGGCCCATCGCGCGCAGCGTGTGCAGGATGTCGGCGTGCAGCAGCGGGTCGAGGTTCTTCAGCATGTCGGTGGGTCTCCGGGGTGGGGAACGAATCGCATAACGTTACCCGATCCCGGCGGCCGTGGTGCATGCATCGTTCGCGTCACGACGCCGCGGCCGGCATTTCGTCGATGAAACCCGTGACCGACGCGAGGCGGCCCGACGCGTCGACGATGCCGAAGTCCGAGCCCTTCACGATCGCCGTGCCGTCGGGCGACACGAGCGCCCACGAGAACCGCAGGTGCGGGCCGAACCCGTCGACGTCGGTCGTGCGGCGAAAGCGATAGGCGGGAAAGCGTTGCTGCACGGCCGCGATCATCGTGTCGATGCCCGCGTGGCCGTCGCCGGTCATCAGCGGATCGCGATAGGCTGCGTCGCTTGCGTACGTCGCGTCGATCAGTTCGCGGCGGCGCGCGGCGTCGGATTCGTTCCAGGCGTCGAAGTAGCGGTCGATCAGGTCGGCGTGAACGGACGAAGCGGATTGAGCGGTGTTCATGGCGAGGCTCCTTGTATCGGTGGACGATGTCGCGGACGTTTCGGGTCCGCGTGTCGCTATCGTCGCCGGGGCCGCGCGGGCGGTCGATTACGTACGAGGTAAGGAAATCGCGTGCGCCATCCCACAAGAAAACGGGCGCCCGAAGGCACCCGCATCGTCTTGCCGCAACCACCGCACGCGTCAGGTCACCGGCGCCGGATTGAACAGCGTCAGCGCATTCGCGAGCTTCCATTGCTCGGCCCACGTGCGGCGCTTGCCGCTCGCGACGTCGAGCATCAGCCGGAACAGCGCCCAGCCCGTGTCCTCGATCGTCGCCGCGCCGGTCGCGATCTGCCCCGCATCGAGATCCATCAGGTCATGCCAGCGGCGCGCGAGATCGCTGCGCGTCGCGACCTTGATCACCGGCACCTGCGCGAGCCCGTACGGCGTGCCGCGGCCGGTCGTGAAAATATGCAGGTTCATCCCCGCCGCGAGCTGTAGCGTGCCGCAGATGAAATCGCTCGCGGGTGTCGCCGCGTACAGCAGCCCCTTCTGCCGCGCGCGATCGCCGGGGCGCACGACGCCGGCGATCGGCGCGCTGCCCGACTTCACGATCGACCCCATCGCCTTCTCGACGATGTTCGACAGGCCGCCCTTCTTGTTGCCGGGCGTCGTGTTCGCACTGCGGTCGACGCGGCCGCGCTGCAGGTAGCGGTCGTACCAGTCCATCTCGCGGATGATCTCGCGGGCCACTTCTTCGTTCGCCGCACGCGACGTGAGCTGCGCGACGCCGTCGCGCACTTCGGTCACCTCGGAGAACATGATCGTCGCGCCCGCGCGCACGAGCAGGTCGGCCGCGAAGCCGACGGCCGGGTTCGCGGTGAGCCCCGAGAACGCGTCGCTGCCGCCGCACTGCACGCCGACGACGAGATCCGACGCGGGGCACGTCTCGCGGCGGCGGCGGTTGAGCCGCTCCAGATGCGATTCGGCCATCTTCATGATCGAGTCGATCATCGAATTGAAGCCGACGTGCGCGGCGTCCTGCAGGCACACGACGCCGCCGTTGCCGGTCGCGCCGTCGGCCGCCACCGGAATCGCGCCCGGCGGCAGCAGGCGCTCGGGCTGCAGCTTCTCGCAGCCGAGGCTCACGGTCATCACCTCGCCGCCGAAGTTCGGATTCAGGCTGATGTTGCGCAGCGTGCGGATCGGGATATCGGCGTCGGGTGCATCGATCGCAACCCCGCAGCCGTACGTATGTTCGAGCCCGACCACGTCGTCGACGTTCGGGTAGCGCGGCAGCAGCTCGTCCTTGATCCGCTTCACCGCGTGCTCGACGACGCCCGACACGCACTGCACGGTCGTCGTGATCGCGAGGATGTTGCGCGTGCCGACCGAGCCGTCCGCATTGCGGAAGCCCTCGAACGTATAGCCGTCGAGCGGCTCGAGCGGCGGCGCGGCGCGCGTGGCGAGCGGCAGGTCGTCGAGCCCCGGCGGCTCGGGCATGCGCATCGTGCGCTCGTTGACCCAGCTGCCGCGCCGCAGGTCGGTCAGCGCATAGCCGATCACCACGTTGTAGCGAATGACCGGATCGCCGGCCGCGAGATCGACGAGCGCGACCTTGTGCCCCTGCGGCACGCCTTCGCACAGCGTCAGCCCGTCGGCGAACGTCGCGCCTTCGGGCAAACCGCCGTCGTTGACGACGATCGCGACGTTGTCGTCCGGATGCACGCGGATGTAGAGCGGGGAAGCAGTCATCGGAATTCCTGGAGCCTGTCTGCGATATCGTTAGTCATCATACGACATTCAACCTCAATTGATGATGCTACGTAAACCCTTATCCGGAAAGACCCTACCCTTGACCCGCCAGCAAACCGCTTGCGCCGCTCATGCTTGCGTTGTACGATGACATACAACGACATCGCCAATTCGGCTCGTATGCCGTTCCCGACGAACCAGCACTCGCGCTAGACGGACGACCTCAACCATGACTTCACCGCAAGAACTCAAACAGATCATCTCCCACGGCCTGCTGTCGTTTCCGCTGACGGATTTCGACGCGGACGGCAGCTTCCGTCCGACCACCTACGCCGAGCGCCTCGAATGGCTGGCGCCGTATGGCGCGAGCGCATTGTTCGCGGCCGGCGGCACCGGCGAATTCTTCTCGCTCACGCAGCGCGAGTATTCGGACGTGATCCGCGTCGCGACGGAAACCTGCAAGGGCAAGGTGCCGATCCTCGCCGGCGCGGGCGGCGCGACGCGCGTCGCGATCGAATATGCGCAGGAAGCCGAGCGCCTCGGCGCGAGCGGCGTGCTGCTGATGCCGCACTACCTGACCGAAGCGAGCCAGGAAGGGATCGCCGAGCACGTCGAGCAGGTGTGCCGCGCGCTGAAGATCGGCGTCGTGGTGTACAACCGCGCGAATTCGAAGCTGAATGCGGACATGCTCGAGCGCCTCGCCGACCGTTGCCCGAACCTGATCGGCTTCAAGGACGGCGTCGGTGAGATCGAAAGCATGGTCACGATCCGCCGCCGCCTCGGCGATCGCTTCGCGTACCTCGGCGGCCTGCCGACGGCTGAAGTCTATGCGGCCGCGTACAAGGCGCTCGGCGTGCCGGTGTACTCGTCGGCCGTGTTCAACTTCATCCCGAAGACGGCGATGGCATTCTACGAAGCGATCGCGAAGGACGACCACGCGACGGTCGGCCGCCTGATCGACGAGTTCTTCCTGCCGTACCTGAAGATCCGCAATCGCCGCGCCGGCTACGCGGTCAGCATCGTGAAGGCGGGCGCGAAGCTCGTCGGCCACGACGCGGGCCCGGTGCGCGCACCGCTCGTCGACCTGACCGACGAAGAAGCGGCGGAGCTCGACGTGCTGATCAAGAAGATGGGCCCGCAGTAAGCCGGGTTCGCCGGCGGCGCGGCGCCTTCATCGGCACGGCGCGCCGGCTGCCCACGCGTCTGTATCCGTATCACGCGATGGCCGCGCGGCTCGAGGAGCCGGCGCGGCCATCGCATTACATCTGCGCGATCGCGCCGATGATCCGCTGCCGCACGCTCGCGAGCGTGCGCTGCGTCTCGTCGATCCCCTTGCGCGCCGCGAGCGGCCGGCCGCGCGACGGCGACTCGGCGCCCACGATCTGTTCCAGCACGTCGCGATCGACGACCGCATCGAAGAAGCGCCCGACGGTAAACATCGCGTACTGCTTCGCGGTCGCGAGATGCGTGTTGGCCTGCGTGAGCGCGTCGGCGCGCTGCGCGCCGTTCGGCCCGTCGATGCTGCGGCGATGCTTCAGCGCGAACACCACCGCCTCCATGTCGTACTTGAAGCGCTCGACGGCCCTGCCGAAGATCAACGAATGCGGATCGGAGCCCGCGACGGGCCGCCCCTGGTTGATCGTCACATCGAATTCGCTGCCGCCCAGCTCGCGCTGCAGCGCGAACAGCGCGTCGGCCAGCACACGCCCTTCGCTGGTTTCGCCGATCTGGGTACGGACCGATTTCGCGACGTCGCCGATCGTTTTCCACAACCCGGCCGCGAACAGGTGGTCGCCACGCTTGCTGATAGTCATCGGATGGTTCCTTGTTGGTCTTGTGATCTCTCAGGCTCGCCTGCGGGCCGGACGGCCCGCGGCTTCGCTACTGTAGGAGAAACGCGGGCAACAGGAAAGCCACCGCGAAAAAAGCGGAGACGGCCACCGGCCGCCTCTGCTTTCGCCCATCCGGCAAGCAGCCCGGCGCTCGCCGCCGGGCCGCCGCCACGTCACTCCGCCTTGCCGTCCCGCAGCCGCGGAATCGCGAGCGGATTGCCTTCCCTCAGCCCTTCGGGCAGCAGGTCGTCCGGGAAATCCTGATAGCACACCGGCCGCAGGAAGCGCTCGATCGCGGTCGCGCCGACCGACGTGACGGCCGGGTTCGACGTCGCGGGGAACGGCCCGCCGTGCACCATCGCATCGCACACCTCGACGCCGGTCGGGTAACCGTTGACCAGCAGCCGCCCGGCCTTGCGCTCGAGGATCGGCAGCAGCCGGCGCGCGAGCGGCTTGTCGTCGGCGTCGATTTGCAGCGTGGCCGTCAACTGGCCTTCGAGCGCGTCGAGCACGCGCGCGACTTCGTCGAGATCGCGGCAGCGCACGATCAGCGACGCCGGCCCGAATACCTCGTGGCTGAACGCCGGCTCGCCCAGGAATGCCTGCGCGCCGACTTCGTACAGCGCGCCGCCCGCCTGGCAGTCGGTCTGCGCGGCCTCGCCCGCGCCGATTTCGCGCACGCCCGGCAGTTCGGCCAGCTTGCCGCGGCCATTGCGGTACGCATCGGCGATGCCGGGCGTGAGCATCACGCCGGCCGGCTTCTTCGCGAGCGCCTGCGCGGCGACCGTTTCGAAACGGTCGAGATCGGGGCCGTCGATCGCGAGCACGAGGCCCGGATTGGTACAGAACTGGCCGACGCCGAGCGTCAGCGAATCGACGAAGCCCGTCGCGATCGCGTCGCCACGCGCGGCCAGCGCGGCCGGGAACAGCACGACCGGGTTGATGCTGCTCATTTCCGCATAGACGGGAATCGGCTGCGGGCGCGCGTTCGCGAGTTGCACGAGCGCCATCCCGCCCTGCCGCGAACCGGTGAAACCGACGGCCTGGATCGCCGGATGGCTGACCAGCGCCGCGCCGGTCACGCGGCCGGGACCGACCAGCAGCGAGAACACGCCGGCCGGCATGCCGGTTTTCTCGACCGCGGCGCGAATCGCGCGGCCGACCAGTTCCGACGTGCCGAGGTGCGCCTCGTGCGCCTTCACGATCACCGGGCAACCGGCCGCGAGCGCCGACGCGGTATCGCCGCCGGCCACCGAGAACGCGAGCGGGAAATTGCTTGCGCCGAACACGGCGACGGGCCCGAGCGCGACTTTCTGCAGCCGCAGGTCGGAACGCGGCAGCGGCGTGCGCGCCGGCTGCGCGGGATCGATCGACGCGGCGAGGAAGCGCCCGTCGCGCACCACGCGCGCGAACAACCGGAGCTGGCCGACGGTGCGGCCGCGCTCGCCCTGCAGCCGCGCGACGGGCAGCCCCGTTTCGGCGTGCGCGCGGTCGATCAGCGCATCGCCGAGCGCGACGATCTCATCGGCGATCGCTTCGAGGAACGCCGCGCGGGCCGCGAGCGGTTGCGTGCGGTACGCATCGAACGCGTCGCGGGCGAGTTCGCACGCGCGATCGACGTCGGCCTGCGTCGCGACGCCGAACGCCGGGGCCTCGATCGGCGCGCCCTTCGTCGGATCGAATGCGTGCAAGGTGCCTGCCGAGCCGGCCACCGCTTCGGCGCCGATCAGCATCTCTCCTGTCAGTTGCATGGGGTGTGCTCCGTGGTTCGGGAATGGATGGCTCATTGTAACGCAACAGATACGATGTCTGCCGACGGCATGGGGTCATTCTCGCCGTCTGCGAGGGCGCGGACGATACACCGGCAAGCGTTGTCCGGGCCAGTAAATCCCGACGTTCCCATATTGTGAGGCCGACCTCAAAGGGAAAACCCGAGGTTTCTGAGTCCGGGCATTGTCAATACACTTTCGCTCATGTCATACGACGACGTATGTTTAAAATGAGCAATCAGTCCTCCCCTCGCGATCTTCCGCTCGATCTCGCGCGCACCGCGCGCCGAACTGCGGTGCGCTACTGGATCCTGGCGATGCTGTTCGTCGTCACGACGCTCAACTATGCGGACCGCGCGACGCTGTCGATCACCGGCACGCCGATCCGCAAGGCGTTCGGCATCGACCCGGTGACGATGGGCTACATCTTCTCGGCGTTCAGTTGGGCGTACGTGCTCGCGCAACTGCCGAGCGGCTGGCTGCTCGACCGCTTCGGCGCGCGGCGCGTGTATGCGGCGAGCATCTTCCTGTGGTCGGCGTTCACGCTGCTGCAGAGCGCGATCGGCGTCGGCGGCAGCGCCGCGTTCGCGGTGGCCGCGCTGTTCGCGATGCGCTTCGCGGTCGGCATCGCGGAGGCGCCGGCGTTTCCGGCGAACGCGAAGGTCGTCGCGAGCTGGTTCCCGACCGCCGAGCGCGGCACCGCGTCGGCGATCTTCAACGCCGCGCAGTACTTCGCGGCCGTGGTGTTCTCGCCGCTGATGGCCTGGCTCACGCATGCGTACGGCTGGCATCAGGTGTATCTGTGGCTCGGCCTGGCCGGCATCGCGCTCGCGTTCCTGTGGCTGCGCTTCGTGAGGGACCCGGCCGACCATCCGGCCGTGAACCGCGCGGAACTCGACCATATCGAGCAGGGTGGCGGCCTGGTGCGGTCGACGGGCGGGGCGCGCGGCAGCGGCAGCGGCGGCAGCGGCGGCGGCGGCGGCGCTTCCGAGGGCAGCCGCGTGGCCGGCTGGTACTACGTGCGCCAGCTGCTGTCGAACCGGATGCTGATCGGCGTGTACCTCGGCCAGTACTGCGTGAACGTGCTCACCTACTTCTTCCTCACGTGGTTCCCGATCTACCTCGTCCAGGCGCGCGGCATGTCGCTGCTGAAGGCCGGCTTCATGACGTCGCTGCCGGCAATCTGCGGGTTCCTCGGCGGCGTGCTCGGCGGAATGCTGTCGGACGCGCTGATCCGCCGCGGCGTATCGCTGACGTTCGCGCGCAAGATTCCGATCGTCGGCGGGATGCTGCTGTCGATGACGATCATCGGCTGCAACTACGTCGACAGCGAAGCGCTGGTCATCATGCTGATGGCCGTGTCGTTCTTCGGCAAGGGGATCGGCTCGCTCGGCTGGGCCGTCGTCGCGGATACCGCGCCGAAGGAAGCGATCGGCCTGTCGGGCAGCCTGTTCAACATGTTCGGCAACACGGCGGGCATCGTCGCGCCGATCGCGATCGGCTACCTCGTCGGCGCGAGCGGCTCGTTCAACGGCGCACTGGTGTTCGTCGGGCTGAACGCGCTCGTCACCGTGTTCAGCTATCTCGTGATCGTGAAGGACATCAAGCGCGTCGAACTGCGTCATCGCGACGCGTGACGTTCGATGTGTCGCAAGGAACGGCGGCCGCGCAACAGCGGCCGCCGTTTTTTTGCATCGGATCGACGTCAGGTCGACGCGTGCACGAGGCGCAGCATGTCGTGCACGCCGGACGTCATCAGCGCGAGGAACGCGAGCAGGCCGACGTAGCAGAGCGCGTAGGTCGTCTTCGTCTCGATCGACGTCGCGTAGTACACGCGGTTCTCCGGCGCGTCGGGATCGTAGCGCCACGCACGCTTCAACTGAGGCAGCGCGAGGATCGCCATCACGATCAGCAGCGGGCTCGGCCGATACGCGAACAGCGCGATCAGCACCGGCACGCCCGCGAACCAGATGCGCGGCGACAGCACCGCGGTGATCCGCCCGCCGTCGAACGGCGACAGCGGAATCATGTTGAACAGGTTGAGAAAGAAACCCGTGTACGACAGCGCAAGCAACAGGCTGCTGTCGGTGTGCCGCGCGGCCGCATAGCAGGCCAGCGCGCCCAGCGTGCCGACGAACGGCCCGGCGAGCCCGACGTACGCTTCCGTTTCCGCGTCGTGCGGCATTTCCTTCAACTGGATCCACGCGCCGACGAACGGGATGAAGGTCGGCAGCCCGACGTCGAGCCCGCGCCGCTGCGCGGCGACGTAGTGGCCGGCTTCGTGCACCAGCAGCAAGGCGACGAAACCGGCCGCGAAACGCCAGCCGTAGAACAGCGCATAGACCGCGATCGACGCGAGCATCGTGCCCGCCGATACGAGCACCTTGCCGAGCTTCAGGCCGCCGAAGATCAGCAGCAGCAGCTTCGTCATTCCTTGCGCTCCGTGGCGGCCGCGTCGGATGCGTCGGCGACGGCCGGCACCGCGGCCGCCTTCGGCTTGCGCCCGAAGAAGCGCTTGAGCGCCGCGCCGCCGGCCAGCAGCGCGACCGCGCCGATCTTGAAGAACTTCACCGCGAACGCGCCGATCAGCGCGAGCAGGCCGAGCTTTTTCGCGCCGACGCCGACGATCAGCGCCGCGAGCCCGTACTCGGCGACGTGGTCGGTCGATTGGTTGAAGTCGGCATAGCGCTTGCCGTCGTTGAAGCGGATGTTCGACAGCAGTTCGTCGGCCGAGGCCTTGTACTTCGGCAGGTCGGCGAGCGTCGACGCCATCGTCAGCGACAGGTAGCCGTCGCGGCCGAGCACGAGCGTCCGGTAGTTCACGCCGTCGTTCGCGGCATTCGGCGCCGCGCCCTTGTCGCGGATGATCGCCGACCACACGAGCCGGTGCGTGGCCGCGTCGTACGCGGGCGCCTTCGCCCAGCCGACCACCTCGGTTTCGGGCAGGCCGCGCTCCTTGCGCGCCGGGTTGCTTTCCTCGGTGCCGGCCTGCAGGCTTTTCAGCAGTTCGTCGGGCTTCCAGTCCTTCGCGTCGTCGTCGCGGATGTAGCCGCTCGGCTCGAACGACACGACCGAGATCCAGTCGGCGTCCGGATCGTCGGGCAGCACGAGGCCGACCAGTTTCGATTCGTCGATCGCGTTGCCCATCGAGCGCAGGTAGCGGCCGGCTTCGGCGGCCGGCACGAACGACTCGCCGGCCTTCAGCTTCAGCACGGCTTCGTGTTTGACGTCGATGTCGGTCGGCCCCTTCACGACCGCTTCGTTGGCGGCCGCGGCGGCGGCCCTCATTTCGACCTGCGCAGCTTCGGTCTGCGCGTGGCTGCTGATCGCGGCGAGTGCGAGCATCGCCACGCAGGCGAGCCGGACGGCAAGTTTTTTCATTGTTGGATTCCCCTGGAATGCCTTGTTGTCGATGTGCGCGGCGACCGGCCCATGCGTTGTCGTCGCGGGTCCGGCGCCGCCTCTCAGGTGGCACGGGGGCTATGGTAACGCAGCGGCTGCGCGCGACCGGCGCGGCGCGATGCTTACCTCGCAGGTAATGCCGAAAACGCGCGGGATTGCCTATCATCTGCGCCATGAACCCGACCGCCCCCCTCCATTCGCCCTCTCCGTCCGCCGGCCGCGCGTCCGGCGTCGGCCCGCTGCTGCGCACGTGGCGGCAACGCCGGCGCCTGAGCCAGATGGCGCTCGCGCTCGACGCGGAAGTGTCCGCGCGCCACCTGAGCTTCGTCGAATCGGGCCGCGCGCAGCCGAGCCGCGAGATGGTGCTGCATCTCGCCGAACGCCTCGACGTGCCGCTGCGCGAACGCAATGCGCTGCTCGTCGCGGCCGGCTTCGCGCCGCTGTTTCGCGAACGGCCGTTTTCGGACCCGCAACTGGATGCCGCGCGTCATGCGGTCGAAGCCGTGCTGCGCGGGCACGAGCCCTATCCGGCGCTCGCGGTGGACCGCCACTGGACGCTGCTCGCGGCGAACCGGATGCTCGGCGCGCTGGTCGCGCAGGCCGATCCGGCGCTGCTGCAGCCGCCCGTCAACGTGCTGCGGTTGAGCCTGCATCCGGACGGTCTCGCGTCGCAGATCGTCAACTGGCACGAATGGCGCGCGCATATCCTGCATCGGCTGCAGCGGCAGATCGACGCGAGCGGCGACCGCACGCTGCATGCGCTGCGCGACGAACTCGCCGCGTATCCGGCGCCCGCCGAGCAGCCCGACGATTCGCACGCGCGCACCGATTTCGCGGATATCGCCGTGCCGCTGCGGCTACGCACGGCGAGCGGCGAGCTGACGTTCTTCAGTACGACGACGGTATTCGGTACGCCGGTCGACGTGACGCTGTCGGAACTCGCGATCGAGGCGTTCTTTCCGGCGAACCCGGAAACGGTGGAGGCGATGCGGGCGCTGGCGGAGGCGTTGCCGGCGGAGTAGAGCCGGCAGGCGTGCCGGCACGGTGGCCGCGATCAGCGGCGTTCGAGCGCGAGCTTCACGCCGAGCGCCAGCAGGACCACGCCGCTGACGCGATGCATGCGCGTCAGGATGCGCGGGTTGCGACGAATCGACGCCGACAGCAGGCCGGCGAACAGCGCAACCGGCCCCTTGACGAGAAACGTCAGGCCGGCAAACGTCGCGCCCAGCACGAACAGCGACAACATCGGGTGCGCGGCGCCCGCCGGAACGAATTGCGGCAGAAACGCCAGGTAGAAAAGCGCGACCTTCGGATTCGACACGTTGGACAGCGCGCCTTGCGCGAACGTCCGGAGCCGCGATTCCGGCGCGGCGCCGCTGCCCGCGAGCGTCAATTCGCCCGACGAACGCAACAGCGTGATGCCGAGATACAGCAGGTACAACGCGCCGATCATCTTCAGTGCGGTGAACAGCCATTCGGATGCCTGAAGAAGCGCGCCCAGCCCCAGCGTCGCGAGCATCGTGTGGACGAGCAGCCCGACGCTGACGCCCGCGGCGGTCACGAGGCCTGCGCGCGTGCCGCCGGACAGCGTGCGCGACATCACGAGCACCATGTCCTGGCCGGGCGTCAGGATGATCAGAAGGGAGGTGGCCATGAACGGCAACCAGGCGACGTGCGGCATCGGGAATCTCCTGAGGGCGGCGCCGCGGCGGGCGGGAATCGCGCGCTTGCGGGCCGGGGTAGTCGTCAGATTATCGGGAATTTCCCGTGGAGATTGGATGCAAACCCGGCTATTTCCAGCGTCAAATTTGGCGTTATTATCCAATATCAACTTCATTGATAGCCAAAAATGCCAATCAAACTGGACGCGATCGATCGACGCATCCTCCGTGCGTTGCAGCAGAACTCGAACCAGACGAACGCCGACATCGCGCAACAGGCCGGGCTCTCGCCCACGCCATGCCTGCGCCGCGTTCACCTGCTCGAGGAACAGGGCGTGATCGATGCGTACGTCGCGCTGCTGAATCCCGCAGCCGTCGAGTTGCGCTTCACGGCATTCGTCCGCGTCACGCTGGAGCGACAGGACAAGACGACGGTCGAACGCTTCGCGCGGGAGATGGAGCAGGCCCCCGAAGTACTCGAATGCCACCTGATGGCCGGCAGCTACGACTATCTGCTGCGCGTGATCGCGAAGGATCTCGACGACTATCAGCGCTTCCAGATGGAGACGCTCACGCAGATCGAAGGCGTACGCAACGTCGAAACCGAGATCCCGCTGAAGCGCATCAAGCAGACGGTGCGGCTGCCGATCTAGGTGTCGAGGAACGCCATCCGGATCGATGCGGGCAGCGCGCGTTCACGTCAGACCCAGTCGCGAAACGGGTTGTCCCATGTGGCCCAGTGTTCGGGGACGGCGGCCATCTCGGCGTCGGTCAGCAGACATGCGTCGAAGCGCGCGCGCAACGCCGGCTCGTCCATGTCCATGCCGATCAGCACGAGTTCCTGCCGTGCATCGCCGACGTGCTCGTCCCAGCGCGCGGCGCCGAGCCGGCACCGCCCCGCTGCGTATTTACGTATAGAGCGACGCCGGCGGCAATTCCGCGGTCAGCGCGAACCGGCCCACGTCGCGCAGCCGGTAGTCGAGCGGGTCATGCAGCGTATGCGTGCGCGCGTTCCGCCAGAAGCGGTCGAGGCCCAGCGACGCGGCCGTCGCGCGTGCGCCGCATGCGTCGAACAGCGCCTCGCCGTTGTCGAGTGCCGCGCGCTGCGCGACGATCTTCGCTTCCGATACCGCGAGCGCGACTTCGGCGCGTTCGTCGGCCGTCAGCGCATCCTGCCGCGCCCACGCGTGCTGCAACGCGCTGGCCGCGCGATCGGCCAGCGCCGCCGCGGCGATCGCGCGCACGCGCATGTCGCCGAAGCGCTGCAGCGTGTACGGATCGTCCTCGGCCCGCTCGACGCCCGAGTGAATCCACGGGCGGCCATGCTGCCGCACGTAGTCGCGCGCCTCGGCCAGCGCGCCTTCCGCCAGGCCGACGAACAGGTTCGTCAGCACGAGCTGCGACACGAGCGTGCGCAGCGTCGCGCGCGGCGTCGGAGCAGTCTCGGAACGGTGCAGCACTTCGTCCGGCGCGAGCGTCACGCCGTCGAAGCGCACGCTGCCGCTGTCGGTCTGACGCTGGCCGACCGGATCCCAGTCGTCGTTGACCGTGATTCCGGCCCGATCGGTCGGCACCACGCCGAACACGGTGCGGCCGATCGCCGGATCGTGCGCGGACACAGTCATCCGCTGCGAGCCGCGCGTGCCGGAACAGAAACCCTTCACGCCGTCGAGCCGGTAGCCGCCGTCGGGCGTCGCCGTGGCGACGAGCCGCGTGTCGAGCGGATTGACCGCGTTGCCCCACCACCAGCGCCCGTCGACCGTGCCGCGCAGATAGCGCTCGCGCTGCGCGGCGCTGCCCCACACGTCGACGCTCACCACCTGCAGGCACTGGAAGCCGACGAGATGCGCGAGCGCGCTGTCGACCCGCGCGACCTGCCGGATGACGTCGTAGATCGCGGGCCACGCCGCTTCCTGCCCGCCGAACGCACGCGGCACCGCGAGCGTCAGCAGGCCCGCGTCGGCGAGCCACTGCTTCTCCTGCCCGGCGTGACCACCGGCGCGGTCGCGCTCGGCCGCGCTCACGCGCAGCGCATCGATCGCGCGCGCGAGCGCGGCGCGGTCGACGGCCGGTGTATCGGTATCCGGCGCCAGCGTCGCCGGGCCGCGTGGATCGTTCATGCGACAGCTTCCTGTTCAACGGTTTCGCCCGACAGCGGTACGAGCGCGCCAAGCTGGCGGCCGGTCAGCCGCGACAGGATCTCGCGCCGCCAGTCGTCGTAGATCGCACGATATTCGGCGATATCCGCGCCGAATACCAGTGCGGTATGTGCGTACTCGTCGTGCAGATAGCCGTCGAGTCGCGCCTGGGTTTCCTCGTCGGCCGCGATCACGCGATCGATCAGCGCGTCGCGCTCGGCCGCCGGCAGCGCCTGCAGCGTGTCGAACCACCACTGGACGATCTGCACGCGATGCCATTCCTCGTCCGGGCGAATCCGGTTCTCGCCGTGCTCGCGCATCGCGCCGTCGCCGATGCGGCCGGTCTTGCGCTGAATCCACAGCTTCGCGAGGATGTGCAGCTCGTAATGCCATTCGAACGCGAGAAAGCCCGCGACGTCGCGCACCGCGATATCGCCGATGCGCGCCCAGTGCGCGGCGACGAGCCGGTCGACTTCCGGCAGCGGATCGCGCCCCGTCAGTTCGGTCACGCGCTCACGCCCGATCACCGCGTGCGCGCCGTCGTCGCCGAGCTGGCGCGACAGGATCAGCTGGAAATGCGGATCGTCGCGGAACAGCGTGTCGATCGCCTTCGCGACGACCTGCACGATGAACAGGTCGTGCGACGCCATCTTCGTGTAGTAGTCGGCGACGGCGGCCAGCTCGTCGCCGTTGCGCGGCTCGCGCGGCGGCGTCGCCGCTTTGTCGGGGAAGTCCGGACGATGGCGTCGCGCCACCTCCAGAAACAGCGTTTCCTCGAATTGTCCGTTCCATTCGCGTGGCGCGCCGATGGGCAAGGTCATGGTTTTTCTCTCAGGATCAGGAATGAAGCGAGCGGACGCTCGTGGCGTCGCTCAGGTTCGCCGGGTCACGCGTCGGACCAGGCGGTCGCCCGTGATTTGCACGGCCGAAACGAGTGCGATCAGGATTACGATCACGGTCGCCATGACGGTCGTGTCGAAACGTTGATAGCCATAGCGGATCGCGAGATCGCCGAGGCCGCCCGCGCCGACGGCGCCCGCCATCGCGGTCGAGCCGATCAGCGCGACGACGGTGATCGTGAAGCCGCCGAGCATGCCGGGCAGCGCTTCGGGCAGCAGCACGTGCCACACGATGTGGCGGCGTTTCGCGCCCATCGCGAGCGCGGCCTCGATCAGCCCGCGATCGACTTCGCGCAGGCTCACTTCGGCGATGCGCGCGAAGAACGGGATCGCGGCGATCGACAGCGGCACGACGGCCGCCCACACGCCGATCGTCGTGCCGATCAGGATGCGCGTGAACGGCAGCAGCGCGACGAGCAGGATGATGAACGGCGTCGAGCGGAACACGTTGACGAGCGCGCCGAGCACCGCGTTTACGCCGCGCCGCGCGTAGATGCCGCCGGGCGCGGTGGTCACGAGGATCACCGCGAGCGGGATGCCGATCAGCGCCGCGATCGCGGCCGACGCGGCGACCATCGACAGCGTGTCGCGGATCGCGTCGAGCAATTCGGGCCACCAGAGCTCAAACATAGCCGAGCACCTCCGCGTGATTCGCATGGCGGCGCGCGCGTTCGAGCAGCGCGGCGACCGGGCCGGCGTCATCCGCACGCGGCGTCGCGGCGATCACGAGCCGCCCCTGCGCATGCCCCTGGATGCTCTCGATGCCGCCGTGCAGGAACCGCACGGAGCCGCCGAGCGCCGCCGCAAGCGCGCCGACGTCCGGTTCGCCGCCGCTCTCGCCCGTGTAGCGGACGTCGAGCACGATCTGCGCGCCGTCGGGCAGCGCGGCCTGCTCGGGCAGCGGCCGCACGCGCGCGGCCAGTTCGGCCGGCAGATCGTGCTGCAGCGTGCTCAGCAGCGCGCGCGTCGCGCCGTGGCGCGGATCGCCGAACACGCGCCACACCGGGCCGGCTTCGACGACTTCGCCCTGTTCGATCACCGCGACCGTGTCGCACACCGCGCGGATCACTTCCATCTCGTGCGTGATCAGCACGATCGTCAGCCCGAGACGACGGTTGATGTCCGCGAGCAGCGCGAGGATCGATTGCGTGGTTTCCGGATCGAGCGCCGACGTCGCTTCGTCGCACAGCAGCACCTCCGGATCGTGCACGAGCGCCCGCGCGATGCCGACGCGCTGCTTCTGCCCGCCCGACAGGCTCGCCGGATACGCGTCGCGCTTCGCGGCGAGCCCGACGAGGTCGAGCAGCGCCTCGACCTTGCGCACGCGCTCGGCCTTCGGCACGCCGGCGATCTTCAGCGGCAGCGCGACGTTCTCGAACACCGTCTTCGCGGACAGCAGGTTGAAATGCTGGAACACCATGCCGGTGCGGCGCCGCAACGCGACGAGGCCATCCTCGTCGAGCGCGCCGACGTCGACGCCCTGCACGCGCACGCGGCCCGAACTCGGCCGTTCGAGGCCGTTCAGGAGCCGTAGCAGCGTCGACTTGCCGGCGCCGCTGCGGCCGATGATGCCGAACACCTCGCCGCGCCGCACGTCGAGCGTCACGTCGCGCAGCGCGGCGGCCTGGCCGCGCGGCGTCGCGAATACCTTGCCGACCTGCTCCAGCGACACGGCCGCGCCGCCGGCCGGCACGGCCGTTCCCTCATGCGCGGTTGCATCGACGCCGGCGCCGGCGCGCACGGCCGATGCCTCGATGAAACCCAGCGTATCGAACAATTGCGTCATCGCTTCGCTCCGTCACGTTCAGGCATGCGCGGGATGCGCGGGTTCGGCGGCGGCCGCCGGCCGGTGCTGCGCGCCGGTGTGCCAGGCGGGCAGGCGCGGGCCTGCGCCGAACAGCTTCTCGCGCAGCGTCGGCGCGGGATCGTAGTCTTCCTTGTAGACGCCGCGGTTCTGCAGCTCGGGCACGACCCAGTCGACGAAATCCTCGAACGACTCGGGCATCACGGTGCGCGTCAGGTTGAAGCCGTCGATGCCGGTCTCGTCGATCCATGCCTGCAGTTCGTCCGCGACCTGCGAAGGCGAACCGACGATCGGCGCATAGCGGCCGCCCAGCGACATCTGTTCGAGCATCCGGCGCACGGTCCACGTGCCGGTCGTGCTCTTGCGCGAGATCGCGTCGACGGCCGACTGGATCGAATCGGTCTTCACATACGAGATCGGCTCGTCGAGGCCGTACTTCGCGAAATCGATGCCGGTCGAGCTCGCGAAATGCGCGAGGCCTGCTTCGGGGCTTGCGTAGCGCCGGTACTCGTCGAACTTCTCGCGGGCGAGCAATTCGGTCTCGGCCGTCACGACGCTCACACCGGCAAAGATCTTGATCGACGCCGGGTCGCGCCCCTGCCGCGCGGCGGCCGCGCGGATGTCGAGCGCCGCCGCGCGCGCCGCGGCCTTGCTCTGCCCGTTCACGAACACGCATTCCGCGTGACGGCCCGCGAACTCGACGCCGCGCGCGGACGAGCCGGCCTGGTACAGCACCGGCGTGCGTTGCAGCGACGGTTCGCTCAGATGGATCGCATCGATCGAATAGAACGGCCCGTCGTGCTTCACGCGCCGCACCTTGCCCGGCTGCGCGAACACGCGCGCCTGCGTGTCGCGGATCACCGCGTCGTCGTCCCAGCTCTGTTCCCACAGCTTGTAGACGACGTCCATGTAATCGTCGGCGCGCTCGTAGCGGTCGTCGTGGCCGATCTGCTGCGCGAGGCCCATCCCGCGCGCGGCGCTGTCGAGGTAGCCGGTGACGATGTTCCAGCCCACGCGCCCTTTCGTCAGATGATCGAGCGTCGACATGCGGCGCGCGAACAGGTACGGCGGCTCGTAGGTCAGGTTCGCGGTCACGCCGAAGCCGAGATGCCGCGTGACCTGCGCCATCGCGGGCACGAGCAGCAGCGGATCGTTGACGGGCACCTGCACCGATTCGCGCAGTGCGGCCTCGGGCCCGCCGCCGAACACGTCGTACACGCCGACGATGTCCGCGAGAAAGATCCCGTCGAACTTGCCGCGTTCGAGCGTCTTCGCGAGATCGGCCCAGTAGTCGAGGTCGGTGTAGTGCGCGGAGCGGTCGCGCGGATGCGTCCACAGCCCGTGGTTGATGTGCCCGACGCAGTTCATGTTGAACGCGTTGAGCAGGATCTTCTTGCGGTTCGCCGTCGTCATGCCGCCTCCGTCACCACGCGATCGCGTACAGCGAGCCGAACGCGTTGTCGAGCGCACGGCGCACCGCCGGCGAATGCTGGTAGATCGAGATGAACTTGCGGATGCGCGGATCGTTCGCGCTCTCCGGCCGCACGACCCACTGGATCGCGAAGTTCTTGTTCTCGGTGCCGTCGAACAGCAGCGCGCTGTTCGGGTCGGTCGTGCCGGCCAGCTTGATGAAGCTCGGATAACCCTGCGCGAGATCGACGTCGTCGAGCGAGCGCGCGAGCTGCGACGCTTCGAGCGGGATGATCTTCAGGTGCTTCGGGTTGGCGACGATGTCGTGCGTCGTCGCGCGGTAGTCGGCGCCCGGCTTCAGCGTGATGAGCCCCGCGCGCTGCAGCAGCAACAGCCCGCGCCCGCCGTTGACCGGATCGTTCGCGATCGCGACGCGCGCGCCATCCCTCAGCTCGGCGAAGCTTTTCACCTTCTTCGAATAGAGGCCGATCTTCATGATCGTGCCGGGCGCGATCGAGATGAAGTTGTAGCCGCCCTGCTTCTTCGCGTTTTCGAGAAACGGGATGTGCTGGAAGTAGTTGACGTCGATGTCCTTGTTCGCGAGCGCCGCGTTCGGCGTATTCCAGTCGGTGAATTCGACGATCTTCACGTCGAGGCCCTGCTCCTTCGCCTCCTTCGCGGCGATCTTCAGCGCCTCGATCTGCGGGCTGGTCGAGATGCCGACCTTCAGCGGCGCGGTGTCGGCGCGCGCGCCGTTCAGCAGCACGACGCCGAGCAGCGCGGCCGTCAGCAGGCGGGCGAGGCGGGCCACTCGGCCGGCGGAAAAGCGGGCGGAAAACACGGGATGCAGCATGGGAACCACTCTCCTGTCCAAAGACGGTATCGACGGATGAGCGAAGCCGCGGCGAACGCGCGGGCGTTCTCCGGACAGTCGTCGTCGCATCGGAAAAAGATCAGCCGATGATAGAGAGCGGCGGGAAGGCGGTCTACGAAGCGATTGTGCGAAGAAAATCGCGCGCGGCGATATGGCGGGCGGTACGGCGGGCGGCTGGCATGGCACGCGCCCGGGCCGACACGAGGCCGAAATCTCGGCCTCGTGGCCGCGGGAATTCCGAAATCTCGGCCAGCCCGCGTGGAAAATCCTTTCCGCAGACGAAACAAATCCCTTACGAATCAATGGATTGGAAATATTCCGGCAGGCCGGAATTCTGGCACGGGGGTTGCGTAATAGACGGCACACGATGCCGCGAAGCGATGCAGGCATTCCAAACATCAGGAGACACGTCTTGCAGACCTCTATCCATACCCCGTCCCATCCCGAGCCGATTGCCGCAGCCGGTCCCGCCACGCGCGAACGCTTCTGGCCGGAAGGCTGGTGGAAGCTGATGGAAATCCGCATCGGCATCATCCCGCTGCCTGTCTACGTGATCCTGTTCGGGCTGATCGTCGGCTTCGCGGTGACGGGCAAGGTGCCCGGCGAAATCTCGATGGCGATCGCCGTGCTCGCGTTCTTCGGCTTCACCTGCGCGGAACTCGGCAAGCGCCTGCCGCTCCTGCGCAACATCGGCGCGGCGGCGATCTTCGCGACCTTCGTGCCGTCGGCGCTCACGTACTACCACGTGCTGCCGAAGCCGGTGCTGAACCTGACGGTCGAATTCACGAAGTCGACCAACTTCCTGTACCTGTTCATCGCGTCGATCATCGTCGGCAGCATCCTGAGCATGGACCGCCGCGTGCTGATCCAGGGCTTCGTGAAGATCTTCATTCCGCTCGCGGCCGGTTCGGTCGCCGCGGCGATCGTCGGCACGGCGGTCGGCACCGCGCTCGGCCTCGGCGCGCGCCACACGCTGCTGTACATCGTCGTGCCGATCATGGCGGGCGGCGTCGGCGAAGGCGCGATTCCGCTGTCGATCGGCTATTCGGAACTGATGCACCTGCCGCAAGGCGAGATGTTCGCGATGGTGCTGCCGCCGGTGATGCTCGGCAGCCTGACCGCGATCATCCTGTCGGGCGCGCTCGACATGCTCGGCAAGCGCCTGCCGCACCTGACCGGCAACGGCCGCCTGCAGGTCGGCGAAAGCGGCGACATGGCGCCGCAAAGCGAGGAGATCCGCGGCCACGTCGACGTCACGCACATCGCGGGCGCCGGCATCACCGCGATCACGCTGTATCTCGTCGGCCTGATGGCGCACAAGCTGTTCGGCCTGCCCGCGCCGGTCGCGATGCTGTTCCTCGCGGTGCTGGTGAAGCTCGCGCGCGCGGTGTCGCCGCCGCTGCAGGAAGGCGCGTTCGTCGTCTACAAGTTCTTCTCGACCGCCGTCACGTATCCGCTGCTGTTCGCGATCGGCGTCGCGATGACGCCGTGGGACAAGCTGACCGCCGCGTTCACGATCGTCAACGTGGTCACGATCGTGTCGACCGTCGCGACGCTGATGGGCACCGGTTTCGTGGTCGGCCGCCTGCTGAAGATGTACCCTATCGACACCGCAATCGTGAACGCCTGCCACAGCGGGCAAGGCGGCACCGGCGACGTCGCGATCCTGACCGCCGCGAACCGGATGCAGCTGATGCCGTTCGCGCAGATCGCCACCCGCATCGGCGGCGCGATCGTCGTCACGGTGACGCTGATCCTGGTCGCGCACTTCGGATAACGCGCGGCCGCGCGCACCGTCGCGCCGGCTGCTTCGCACGCGCCGCCGCCGGCCCTGCCGGCGCGCGGCGCGCGTCGTTCCGGGCGGGCGATTGCGGACGGCCGGTTGCGGACGGCCGGTTGCGGCTTCGATGAGGGCGAACGTGCAGAAGAGCTTCAAGGGAATCCCGTGGTGGGGCTGGGCATCGGCCGCGGTGCTGTATGTCGGCGTGGCCGGCGCGGCCGTCGATTTCGCATGGGAACGCGCGATCGACGCGCTCGAGGAAGCCGGCGCGCACCGGCTCGACCTGTACGCGTCGAGCCTGAAAAGCGAGCTCGGCCGCTTCGAGATCCTGCCTGGCCTGGTCGCGCGGCAGGACGGCGTGCGCGCGATGCTGAAAGCCGCGCCGAACGATGCCCCCGCGCTCGTGCATGCGGTGAACACCTACCTCGAAGCCGTGAATCGCGACGCGGGCAGCGGCGCGGTCGACGTGATCGATCTGCAAGGCGACGTGATCGCCGCGAGCAACTGGAACGAGACGATCAGCTTCGTCGGCACCAACGTGTCGTACCGGCCGTACTTCAAGGACGCGCTCGCGCGCGGCAGCGGCCGCTTCTTCGGCATCGGGACCAACACCGGCGTGCCGGGCGTCTACTTCGCGAGCGCGGTGCGCAGCGACGGCGCGCCGATCGGCGTGGCCGCCGTGAAGATCAGCGTCGACCCGCTCGAATCGGCGTGGCGCGCGCCGGGCGTCGCCGCGCTGGTCGTCGACGGCAACGGCGTGGTCGTGATCTCGACCGAGCCCGCGTGGAAATTCACCGCGCTGCGCCCGATCACCGCGCAGCAGCAGCGCGACATCCAGGCGTCGCGCCAGTACGCGGGCCGCACCGTCGACGCGTTGCCCTATCGCCGCATCGGCGACCGCAGTTCGGCCGCGTGGTTCGGCACCTTCCCCGATCCGCGCCACGCCGGCCGCACCACGCGCTATCTCGTGATGTCGCGCCCCGCGCCGCAGGGCGGCGATTCGTTGATGGTGCTGCTCGACATCGCCGGCGCGCGGCGCCAGCAGCAGACGGCGTTCGTGTTCGTCACCGGCGCGTTCCTGATCGTCGCGCTGCTGGTCGGCTATGCGATCCAGCGCCGCCGGGCGATCCTCGCGCGGCTGAGCGCGCAGGACGCGCTGCGCCGCGCGAACGACCGGCTCGAACTGACGGTCGCGCAGCGCACGGCCGCGCTGACCGCCGCGAACGAGCGGATGCAGCGCGAGATCGTCGAGCGCGAGCGCACCGAGCAGCGGCTGCGCGATTCGCAGCAGGAAGTCGTGCACGCGGGCAAGCTCGCGGTGCTCGGGCAGATGGCCGCCGGCCTCACGCACGAACTGAACCAGCCGCTCGTCGCGATCCGCACGTTGTGCGACAACGCACGCACGTTCTTCGAACGCGGCCAGCCGGCGCCGGCGCTCGCGAACCTCGAACGGGTCGGCAAGCTGGTCGACGGCATGGCCGTGCTCACCGGGGAGCTGAAGACCTTCGCGCGCAAGCCCGACGTCGAGCGCGTCGCCGTGTCGCTGAACGAGGCCGTCGCGCATGCGCGGCTCATCTACGATGCGCGGATTCGCGACGAAGGCGTGCGGCTCGACGTGAACATCGCGCCCGGCACGACGGTCTCGGCCGAATCGAGCCAGTTGCAGCAGGTGATCGTGAACCTGCTCGGCAACGCGCTCGACGCGGTGCACGACGCGCCGGTGCGCCGCATCGTCATCGACGCGGCCGGCCCGGACGACGACGGCCGCGTGCGCTTCACGGTGGCCGACAGCGGCGCCGGCATCGCGCCCGACGTGCTGCCGCACCTGTTCGAGCCATTCGTCACGACCAAGCCGCGCGGCCAGGGCCTCGGGCTCGGCCTCGCGATCACGTCGCGCATCGTCGAGGCGTTCGGCGCGAAGATCGCCGCGACGAACCGCGACGAAGGCGGCGCGCAGTTCACCATCGAATTCGCGGCGGCGATGCCGCAACAAAGGACAGAGCATGGAAGATGAGATTCGCGTGCTGGTCGTCGAGGACGATGAGAACGTCCGGATCGGCGTCGAGCAGGCCGTCGCGCTCGCCGGGTTCCCGGTCGACGCGTTCGCGTCGGCCGCCGACGCGCTCGCGCACGTCGCGCCCGGCGCGCCGGTGGTGATCGTGTCGGACGTGCGGATGCCGGGCATCGACGGGCTGCAGCTGCTCGACCGCGTGATGGCCGTCGACGCGCAGATCCCGGTCGTGCTGATCAGCGGCCATGCGGACATCTCGACGGCCGTCGGCGCGATGCAGGTCGGTGCGTACGACTTCATCGAGAAGCCGTTTTCGTCGGACGTGATCGCCGGCCGCGTCGCGCGCGCGGTCGAGAAGCGTCGCCTGACGCTCGAGGTACAGGGCTTGCGCGCCGCGCTGAACAACTGGCAGGGCATCGAGGCGTTCGTGCTCGGCAAGTCGCCCGCGATGGCCGACGTGCGCAAGAAGATCCTGCGCCTCGCCGATACGTCGGTGTCGGTGCTGATCACCGGCGAGACCGGCACCGGCAAGGAGCTGATCGCGCGCAGCCTGCACGACTTCGGCAGCCGGCGCGACGCGCATTTCGTCGCGCTGAACTGCGGCGGCCTGCCCGAGCAGGTGTTCGAAAGCGAGCTGTTCGGCCACGAGGCCGGCGCGTTCACCGGCGCGATCAAGAAGCGCATCGGCAAGATCGAATGGGCGGACGGCGGCACGTTGTTCCTCGACGAGATCGAGACGATGCCGATCGCGCTGCAGGTCAAGATGCTGCGCGTGCTGCAGGAGCGCGTGGTCGAACGGCTCGGCGCGAACGACCTGATTCCGGTCGACTGCCGCGTGGTGGCCGCGTCGAAGGCCGATCTCGCCGAACTCGCGGCCGACGGGCGTTTCCGTGCGGACTTGCTGTATCGCCTCAACGTCGCGCAGATCGAGCTGCCGCCGCTGCGCGAGCGGCGCGAGGACGTGCCGCTGCTGTTCGAGCATTTCGTGCTCGCGGCCGCGCGGCGCTTCGGGCAGCCTGCGCCGGTCGTCACCGCCGCGCAGGTATCCGAACTGATGACGCACGCGTGGCCCGGCAACGTGCGCGAACTGCAGAACGTGGCCGACCGCTTCGTGCTCGGGCTGACCGGCGACAGCCTGCTGTCGTCCGGCGGCGCGCCGACGGCCGGCAGCACGCTCGCGGAACAGCTCGCGTATTTCGAACGGATGCTGATCGAGGACATGCTGCGGCGTCACAACGGCAACGTCGCGGACGCGAGCGACGCGCTCGGCATGCCGAAGAAAACGCTCTATCACAAGCTGCGCAACCTGCGGATTCCCGCGCGCGGCGACGCGGCGGCCGACGGCGGCGAATGACGCGCACGAGGACACGCACCACAGCATGGATCGCATCGACATCACCGAACACGGTCGTATCGCCGGCCACCTGATCCGCGGCGTCACGCGCGCGCAGAAAACCTTCCGCCCGAGCGACTGGCCCGAGCGGCTCGCGGGCGTCATCACGCTGTTCGTCGGCGAACGGCGGTCCGGCTATCCGTGCGCGCTGTCGCGGCTCGCGATGCCGGTCGTCGACGGCGGCGTCAAATGCCTGTTCGTGTCCGACGAATTGCGGGCCGTGTGTGCGGATGCGTTCGAGTTCGCGATGCAGTTCGCGGCCGACAACGATCTGCCGGTCGAGCTTCGGACCGCGCCGGCGTTGACGGTGCGCTGACGCGCCCCCCTTCCCTTTCTCTACGTAAAGACGCGTGCGCGCACGCCGCCGCATGCCCTTTCCACGCCGCAATCAATCGTCAGAGGATTGAAGGCTTGGGCGCATGACCACGCTCCGACAAGGGTTTCCGGCGCAGCCATCAATAAAATTGATCGTCACGATGAAAATTATGCGTTTTCCTTGCAGGTCGCCGTGATGCATAGTTGCGTCGTGTTGACGCACCTTTGAGTCTTTCAGTCATGAACATGCGAATCGAGCCGTCCGTGCTCGCGAACCCCGACCTGCAATTTGCGACGCTTTCGTCAGGCATCAGCCTGCCGTATGTCGAGCGGGGCAGCGGTGCGCCGATGGTGTTCGTGCACGGCTCGCTGTGCGACTACCGCTACTGGGATCCGCAACTCGCGGCGCTGTCGGCCCACTACCGCTGCATCGCGCCGAGCCTGAGCCACTACTGGCCGGCCGTCGAAGCGGGCATCCAGGACGAGTTCAGCTGGCAGAACCACGTCGACGAGCTCGCCGAATTCATCGACGCGCTCGATCTTGGCCCCGTGCATCTGGTCGGCCATTCGCGCGGCGGCAGCGTCGCGTTCAACGTCGCGCGCCAGCATCCGCACCTCGTCGAATCGCTGACGCTCGCCGATCCGGGCGGCCCGCTCCAGCAGCCGGGCGTACGCGAAGCCGCGCTGCCGGCCGCCGCACTCGCGCTGCGCACGACGGCCGTGAACCTGATCGATCGAGGCGAAGTGGAAGCCGGCCTCGAGATGTTCGTCGATTCCGTGAGCCTGCCCGGCGCATGGAAGAAGAGCACGTCGCGCTTCCGCACGATGGCGATCGACAATGCAAGCACGCTGCCGAAGCAGCTGCGCGACCCGCTGCCCGCGTATTCGCAGCACACGGCCGGCGATATCGCGTGCCGCACGCTGCTGATCGACGGCCAGCGCAGCCCGAAGATGTTCCGCCACAACGTCGATACGCTGTCGCAGTGGATCGGCAATGCGCAGCGGCAAACCGTCGCCGGTGCATCGCACGGGATGAATGCGGCGAGCCCCGCGGTGTTCAACCGTTACGTGCACGAGTTCGTCGCCGCGTAACGCGAGCGGGCGGCATGCGCGCCACCCGTCTTCCTCTCTCTTGCAGAAGCGAAACAGCGCGGGCGGTCCGCGTCGTTTCGCATCCCGCTGCATCCGTCTACATTACGCCCCCGACGCTGCCTTGCGCGTCACCGCATCCGGCAACCCGAACACGCTGTCGAACGCCCAGTTGTACGTGAACGTGAAGATCGGGAAGAACACGATCAGCACCGCGTCGTACAGGAACGCCTGCCATAACGACACGTCGAGCCACCACGCGATCAGCGGGATCAGGAACGTCACGAGCGCGACCTGAAACCCGATCGCATGCACGACACGTCGCCCGACGGTGCGCGTCGTTTCGGTGCGCCGCCGCTCCCACGCCTCGAACCCGAGGTTGTACAGAAAATTGACGGTGACGCCCGTCGTCGAGATCATCACGCCGAGCAGACCGCTCGTCGCCGCGCTCGCGCCGCTCAGCATGCCGAGCACCGACGATGCGACGAGGATGCCGAGTACCTCGAACAGCACGACGTAGACTATGCGTCTCTTCCATCCTTGCATGACCGACCACCTTCGTTTCGAACAAGGTGGCGAGACTACAGCGGGCACTGCGTCCGCAAAAGTCAGGACCTTTCAATTTTTCTGACAGGAGGCGGCGGACCATGCTGACCAGCGACCACATCGACATGCTGCTGACGGTCATCGACAAAGGCTCGTTCTCGGCGGCCGCGCGTGCGCTCGGCCGCACGCCGTCGGCGGTCAGCATGGCGATCGCGAACCTCGAGGCCGAACTCGACCTCGTGCTGTTCGATCGCGGCTCGCGCGAGCCGACGCCGACCGCCGCGATGGCCGCGCTGCTGCCCGACGCGCGCGCGATCGCCGAACGGCTGCATGCGCTGAGTGCGCATGCGCAGCACTTGTCGGAAGGGGTCGAGGACACGCTGCGGCTCGGGCTCGCGGCCGAAATCGACGGCGCGCCGATCGCGCGTGCCCTGACGGCCGTGGCGGCGAAGTATCCGGCGCTCGCGGTCAGCGTCGTCACCGCGCCGCAGGATGCGATCGTCGACGCGCTGCATCGCGGCGCCGTCGATCTTTGCGTCGCGTACGGCGGACTCGATCTTCATCCTCAGGAACAGATTCACGCGCTATGGACCGAGACGTTGATCGCGGTCGCCGCGCCCGATCATCCTGCGATTGCCGAGGCCGCGCATCCGGAGGCGATCGAGCGATTGTCGGGGTTCCGGCAGATCGTGATCGCCGATCCGGAGCGGCCGCTTACCGACGTGCGGCCGCTGATCGGCAACCGCACGTGGAAGGTGACCGACATGGCGACCGCGATCGCGCTCGTGAAGGCCGGGCATGGCTGGGCGAACTTGCCGGAATCGATCATCGGCCGGTATGTGGCCGACGGCGAACTCGCGCCGCTCGTGTTCGCGAACATTCGCAACGGGCTGCCGCTGCCTGTGTATTTGCGGC
The DNA here is from genome assembly GCF_001729305.1 of Burkholderia sp. A2. Taxonomy (NCBI): domain Bacteria; kingdom Pseudomonadati; phylum Pseudomonadota; class Betaproteobacteria; order Burkholderiales; family Burkholderiaceae; genus Burkholderia; species Burkholderia sp. A2. Next base: position 31,276 of record NZ_LZXX01000149.1, read on the forward strand.
GGCCGAAACATACGGGACTCGGCAAGGCCGCCGGGGAACTCGTGCGGGCGCTGCGGGCTGAAGACGGTCCGCATTGAGCGATGCGGCGATGGCGTCGCCGCACCGTCCGTCAACGCGCGACGGCTTGACCGTTAGTTGCGATCACCGGGCCGCCGCGCACGTTCGGCGCCAGAAACGCATTCCCGGTCGATCCCTAGACCTGCCCGACCATGAGACGGATCATACGACCGTGATAGCGAGTTCCTCCGCATACGCCGCCAACCGGTCGCCTACCCGCACCTTCAGGACATCGATGAACCGTTTGATCTTCGCGTCGACGAACTGACGGGACGAATACACCGCATAAACGTTGCGCTGAGCGGTGTGAAATTCGGGCAGGACGCGAACGAGCGAGCCTTGACGCAAATCGTCGATTGCCGAGAAGGCGGCGATCAGCCCGATCCCCGCGCCCTCGCGCAGCACCGTGGACATCGCATCCATGTCGTTGACGCTGAAGTGCGACCCCGCTGGACGATACACCGCCTCGCCGGCCCTGCCTTGCAGACGCCATTCGTCCGGCGCGTAATCGACCGTGCTCAGGCGCACACATGTGTGATCGACGAGGTCTTCCACACACGCGGGAGCCGGACGACGTGCCAGATAATCGGGCGACGCCGCCAGAATGCAATGGCTGACGCCGATCTTCTGGCTCACATACGCCGAGTCCGGCAGCGTGCGCGCAATCACGATCGCCACGTCGAGTTGCTCTTCGAGCAGGTTCGGCATCCGCTGCGACAGCATGAGATCGACCGATACTTCCGGATATGCGTTCCGATAGGCCAGCACGGCTTGCGAAACGAGCTGACGGCCCAATCCCGGCACCGCATGCACGCGCAATACGCCACGCGGCTCCAGCAGCGCATCGCGCGCTTCCGCTTCTGCCCGTTCGATGTCCGAGAGGATCGCCACGCTGCGCTCGTAAAACCGTCGCCCCGCATCGGTGACGACGAGCCGTCGCGTCGAACGCTGCAGCAACCGGGTGTTGAGATTGTCCTCGAGTACCGAGACCGCTCGGGAAATGTTGCCGACCGTCGTATCGAGGTGGTTTGCGACAGCCGTGAAACTGCCCATCTCGACCACCTTCGCAAACACCGACATGGTGTGAACCTTGTCCATTACGCACCCTGGTTTTGAATTGATCGCCGCATCGCCGCGTATCGGCCCGCGCGAGCCCGTTGATCATAGGGCCCGCGCTCGGTTCGCGCAGGCAGCGCGCAATCCTCTGTCGTTTTTGCGCATCCTTTCAACACGCTTTCACATTGGCCGGGGATTTTCTCTCCCGAGACAAGATTCATTCTTTCCGGCCCCTCTAAGTTGCGCGCCGCTTCACGCCTAGACTGGGTCCCGAAGTCAGGCAATCAGAACGCGGACGTATCGAACCCGAGCTTGGCCCGCCACGGCGAATCATCCAGAGACGGCGTGGCGCAGGTTTCCCTGTCGGGCTCGAGGCGAACACACATTGAATCGCAATCCTAACCATAAAGGTGACTACCATGGACATCCGTTACGACGCACTTCATCTTTTCATCAACGGCGAATGGATCGCTGCGAGCGAACGCGAAACGGCGCCGGTGATCAACCCGGCCACGCAAATCGAGATCGGACGCGTCCCACTGGCGACGGCAGCCGATCTGGATCGCGCGCTGCAGGCCACCGCATCGGCTTTTGACGTCTGGCGCAACACCGTGCCAGCCGAACGCGCACGCATCCTGAAGCGTGGCGCGGAACTGATGCGCGAGCGCGCCGAGCACATCGCTACCGTCATGACGCTCGAGGAAGGCAAACCACTGGCAGAAAGCCGCGACGAAGTCCTGCGCGCCGCCGACTATTTCGAATGGTTCGCCGAAGAGGCGCGCCGTATCGACGGCCGCGTGGTGCCATCCAACCGCCCGGGCGTGCAACAGCTCGTGAAGAAACAGGCGATCGGGCCGGTCGCCGCATTCACGCCGTGGAATTTTCCCGCGATCACCCCGGCGCGCAAGCTCTCCGCCGCACTCGCCGCCGGATGCAGCGTCATCATCAAACCCGGCGAGGAAAGCCCCGCAACGGCGCTCGCGCTGGCACGCGCACTGGATGACGCCGGTTTGCCGAAGGGCGTGCTTCAAGTCGTATTCGGCGTGCCCGACCAGGTGTCGAAGCATCTGATCGCTTCCCCGGTCATCCGGAAGGTGACGTTCACGGGCTCGGTGCCGATCGGCCGCCTGCTGTCGGCACGCGCCGCCGAAGGCGTCAAACCCATCACGCTGGAGCTGGGCGGCCACGGGCCCGTCCTCGTATTCAACGATGCGGATGTCGAGAAGGCCGCGGTCGACGGTGCGGCGAATCGCTTTCGCGGCACGGGCCAGGTCTGCATCTCGTCGACGCGCTTCCTGATCCAGCGCGAAGTCTACGACACGTTCGTCGGGCACTTCGTGCGCGCGACCCTGGCCCTCAAGGTCGGGAATGGCCTGGACGCCGGCACGCAGGTCGGGCCGCTGGCCAATCCGCGCCAGCTTGCCAAGATGGAAGAACTCATCGCCGATGCGGTGGAACGCGGCGCAACGGTCCTCGCCGGCGGAAAGCGCATCGAGGGCGAAGGATATTTCTTCGAACCCACCGTCCTCGCCGACGTACCGAAGGATGCGCGCGTGATGCACGAAGAACCGTTCGGCCCGATCGCGCTGCTGCTGCGCTTCGACGCCCTCGCCGACGGGCTCGCCGAAGCGAACCGGTTGCCCTACGGACTCTCCGCCTATGCGTTCACGCGCAGCGCGCGCACGGCCATTGATGTCGCAGACGGTCTCGAAGCCGGCATGATCGGCATCAACCAGTACCGCATCGTGTCGACCGAACTGCCGTTTGGCGGCATGAAGGAAAGCGGCCACGGCTCGGAAGGCGGCACCGAGGGCATCGAGTACTACCTCACGCACAAGTTCATCAGCCAGGCTTGAAGGAGTATCGCCATGTCTCATACGCATTTCGACAGTCCGCGCGAGGCCGCGCGGGCCTTCACGCCGACGCTCGCGGCATTCGTCGACGACACGCTCTATCCGCGCATCTGGAGCGATCCGGCGCTCGCGCCGCGCGACCGCAGCCTCGTGACCGTCGCCGCCCTGATCGCGGGGGGCCATCTCGACGAATTGCCGGCGCACCTGCGGCGCGCGTTGGCGAACGGCGTTACCCGCGAAGCGCTCTCCGCGGCAATCACTCACCTCGCGTTCTATGCCGGGTTTCCCGCGGCAATCTCCGCGTCCGCCGTGGCGCAGGCAACGCTGGGCGCGCAACCCCGGTCCGACGATCTCGCCGGTAATTCAGCTACGACGCAGGAAGGCATGAAATGAAAGCCATCACATTCAAGGAATTCGGCGAGGCCGAAGTTCTCCAGCTGGCCGAAGTCCAGGCACCCGAGGTTCGCCCCGACGATCTGCTGGTACGCGTGCATGCCGCGGGCGTGAATCGCGCGGATCTGACCCATCGGCGAGGCGGATACGGCCAGCCGAATTTCGGCGACTCCACCCTCATGGGGCTCGAAATCGCCGGCGAGGTGATCGAGACCGGAAGCGCCGTGCAGGGCTACAAGGTGGGGGATCGTGTAATGGGCGTCGTGGGCGGCGGGGCCTATGCGGAACTGGCGCGCATCGACTGGAGAATGGCGATGCCCATTCCGGCACAGATCGACTACGTGCACGCGGCTGCCATACCGGAAGTCTTCGTCACCGCACACGAAGCGTTGTTGCATCTGGGCCGCTTGCAGCGCGGCGATTCGGTGCTGATTCACGCGGCGGCGGGCGGGGTCGGTTCCGCAGCGGTCCAGCTCGCCTACGCAACCGGCGCGACGATATTCGCGACCGCCGAAGCCTCGAAACTCGAACGGATCGTTCAACTCGGCGTGGACCATGCGATCGACTACAACGCGCAGGATTTTTCGGAAGTCGTCGCAAGCAGGACAGGCAAACGCGGGGTCGACATCGTTATCGACTTCGTGGGCGCGCCGTATTTTTCGCGGAATGTCGCGTCATTGGCCAACGGCGGCCGGCTGGTGCAGGTCGGCATACTCGGCGGCGGCGGCGACGTGAGCGTTGCGCTCGATCAGATTCTGTACCGCCATCTGCAAATCATCGGCACGGTGATGAAGTCGCGCGACCCGCGCGAGAAACACGCGATGGTTCGGCGATTTCGCGAGCATTGGCTGGAGCGCTTCGCGGGTGGCGCGGGCCTCGAGCCGGTTGTCGACAGCGTGTTTCCGCTCGCAAATGCCGCGGCGGCTCATCGACGGATGGAGTCGGCCGTGAACGTCGGCAAGATCATCCTGACGATGAACGAAAACGCCTGACGCCATAAAAAACCCCGGCATGCAGACCTGAGCCTGCATGCCGGGGTTTTTCGCTTCACTGCCGGCGAGCGACGCATCGCCCGCCGTGCGCACTCACCGCGCAGCCATGTCAGCCTTGACGACCCCCGCATCGCCGACCGCCGTCGGCGCCGGGCCCCAACCGCCGCCGAGCGCGCGAATGAGGTTGACGGTCGACACCGCCTGCGCCCCCGTCAACTGGTTCGCCTGCAGTTGCGACTGCAACACCGACCGCTCGCTGTCGATCACGTCGAGATACGCGACCTCGCCTTCCTGATACTGCGTCCGCGACAACGTCGCCGCCCGACGCGACGCGTTGACGGCCGCATCCTGCGCGCGGATCTGGTCATCGAGCAGGCGCAGGTCGGCAAGATTGTCCTCGACCTCGCGGAACGCGACGAGCACCTGCTGCCGGTAGTTCGCGACCTGCTCGTCGTACTGCGCGCGCGCCTGCTGCACACCGGCGGCACGCCGCCCGCCGTCGAACAGCGGCAGCGTCAGCGCGGTGCCGGCGAACGGCCCGAGCAGGAACGTGCGGCTCGACCACAGGAACAGGTTGCCGAGCGTCGACGCTTCATACCCGAACGCCCCGGTGATATCGAGCTTCGGGAAATACGCCGACTTCGCGAGCCCGATCCGTGCGTTCGCGGCCGCCATCGCGCGCTCGGCCGCCGCCACGTCCGGGCGCCGTTCGAGCAGCGCGGACGGCAGGCCCGGTGGAATCTTCACCGCGACCGGCACGATCGGCGTTTCCTTGAACGCGAAATCGGCCGGAGCCTTGCCGAGCAGAATGGCCAGCGCATGCTCGGATGCCGCGCGCCGGCGCGCGACGCCGACCGCATCGGCCTGCGCGCTCGCCAGTTCGTTCTTCGCGCGCGACACGTCGAGCTCGCTGATGTCGCCTTCGTTGAAGCGACGCTGCACGAGCTTCAGCGCCTGCTCGCGCAACTCCACCGTGCGGCGGTACAGGTCCTGATCCGAATCGAGCTGGCGCAGTTCGAAGTAGTTCTGCGCGACGTCGGCCTGCAGCGCGAGCTGCACCGAGCGGAACAGCGCTTCGCTCTGCGCCTGGTCGGCACGCGACGCCTCGACGTTGCGGCCGACGCGGCCGAACAGGTCGGCTTCGTACGATACCGTGCCCTGCGCGCGCCACAGCGTCGCGTTGGTCGGGCCGGTGCCCTCCGGCTGGAACTGCGACGCCGACGACAGCCCTTCGCGCGTCGGCCCGAACCCGGCGCCGATCTGCGGGAACCATTGCGAGCGCGCGGAACGGGTCGCCGCACGCGCTTCCTCGACCCGTGCGGCCGCGGCCTTCAGGTTCTGGTTCGCGGCGAGCGCCTGCGTCTCGAGCGAATCGAGCACCGGGTCGCCGAACACCTTCCACCATTCGCCGCGATGTTCGCTGTCCGACGGCTCGGCCGTCTTCCACGTGCCGGCCTGCTCGCCGGCGGCGAGAGTCGGCGCTTCCTTGAACGCGGCGGGCGCCGCCGCGTCCGGACGCTTGTAGTCGGGGCCCACCGCGCACGCGGCGAGCAGCGTCGCGAGCAGGGTGCTCGCGGCCGCCACCTTCGCGAAGCGCATCAGGCCGTTCGTGTTGTGCAAGTTATTCATTTTCTGGTCCTCAAGCATCGGGCGCCGGCACGCCGTACCCCGCCGAATCCTTGCCGGCGACGTGGATCTTGCCGCCCGCGAGCGTACGCAGCACGACGTAGAACACCGGCGTCAGCATCAGCCCGAACAGCGTCACGCCGAGCATCCCGAAGAACACCGCGACACCCATCGCATGGCGCATTTCCGAACCGGCGCCGGTCGACGTGACGAGCGGCACCACACCCATGATGAACGCGATCGACGTCATCAGGATCGGGCGCAGCCGCAGCCGGCTCGCCTCGATCGCGGCCTCGAGCGGCGTCCTGCCGTCGTGTTCGAGCTCGCGCGCGAATTCGACGATCAGGATCGCGTTCTTCGCGGACAGCCCCACCAGCACCATCAGGCCGATCTGCGTGAAGATGTTGTTGTCGCCCTGCGTGAGCCACACGCCCGTCAGCGCCGACAGAATGCTCATCGGCACGATCAGGATCACCGCGAGCGGCAGCGTCAGGCTTTCATACAGCGCGGCGAGCACGAGGAACACGAGCAGCACGCTGATCGGGAACACGTACATCGCGGAATCGCCCGCGAGGATCTGCTGGTACGTGAGGTCCGTCCATTCGAACCGCACGCCGCGCGGCAGCGTTTCGTGCGCGATGCGCTCGACCGCGGCCTGTGCCTGACCCGACGAGAAGCCGGGCGCCGGGCCGCCGTTGATGTCGGCCGCCGTGTAGCCGTTGTAGCGCACGACCATTTCGGGGCCGAACGTCGGCGTCACCGTGACGAGCGACGACAGCGGCACCATCTCGCCCTTGTCGTTGCGCGTCTTCAGTTGCAGGATGTCGTCCGCGCGCTGGCGGAACGGCGCATCGGCCTGCACGCGCACCTGGTACACGCGACCGAAGCGGTTGAAGTCGTTCACGTACAGCGAACCGAGATACACCTGCATCGTGTTGAACACGTCGGTCACCGGCACGCCGAGCTGCTTCGCCTTCACGCGATCGAGATCGACGTTGAGCTGCGGCACGTTGATCTGGTAGCTCGTGAACAACGGGCCGAGTTCAGGCGCCTGCTGCGCGCGCTTGATGAAGTCGTTGGTCGCATCCGACAGCTTCGCGTAACCGACCGCGCCGCGATCCTCGATCTGCATCTTGAACCCGCCGAGCGTACCGAGCCCGAGCACCGGCGGCGGCGGGAACACCGCGACGAACGAATCCTTCATCGCGCTGTATTGCTGGTTCAGCGCACCCGCGATCGCACCGGCCGACAGCGCCTTGCCGTGCCGTTCCGAGAACGGCTTCAGCGTGACGAACACGATGCCCGCGCTCGAGCTGTTCGTGAAGCCGTTCACCGACAGCCCCGGGAACGCGACCGCGCTCTCGACGCCCGGCTGCTTCAGCGCGATCGAACCCATGTCGCGGATCACCTTCTCCGTGCGGTCGAGCGATGCACCATTCGGCAACTGCGCGAACGCGATCAGGTATTCCTTGTCCTGCGCGGGCACGAAGCCGCCCGGCACGACCTTCGACACGAGCACCGTCGCGCCCACCAGCACGAGGTACACACCAAGCATCAGCGTCTTGCGCGACAGCACGCCGCGCACGCCGCGGCCGTAGTTCTCCGCGCCGCGATGGAACACCTTGTTGAAGCCGCGGAAGAAGCCGCCGAGCACGCGGTTCATCACGCGCGTGAGCCAGTCTTCCTTGTCGCCATGGCCCTTCAGCAGGATCGCGGACAGCGCCGGCGACAGCGTCAGCGAGTTGAACGCCGAAATCACCGTCGAGATCGCGATGGTCATCGCGAACTGCTTGTAGAACTGGCCGGTCAGGCCCGACATGAACGCGAGTGGCACGAACACGGCGACGAGCGTCAGCGCGATCGCGATGATCGGCCCGCTCACTTCCTGCATCGCCTTGTAGGTCGCCGCCCGCGCGTTCATCCCGCTCTCGATGTTGCGCTCGACGTTCTCGACGACGACGATCGCATCGTCGACCACGATACCGATCGCAAGCACCATCCCGAACAATGACAACGCGTTGATCGAATACCCGAACGCCAGCAGCAGCGAGAACGTGCCGATGATCGACACCGGCACCGCGATCAGCGGAATCAGCGACGCGCGCCAGGTCTGCAGGAACACGATCACGACGATCACGACCAGCGCGATCGCTTCGAGCAGCGTGTGCACGACGGCCTTGATCGACGAGCGCACGAACTGCGTCGGGTCATAGACGATCTTGTAGTCGACGCCCGCCGGCATGTCCTGCTTCAGCTCGGCCATCGTCTTGCGCACTTCGTCCGAGATCTGCAGCGAGTTCGCGCCCGGCGACTGGTTGATCGCCATCGCGACGGCCGGCTTGTTGTCGAGCAGCGAGCGCAGACCGTATTCGGACGCGTCGAGCTGGATCCGCGCGATGTCGCGCAGGTGCGTGACGCCGCCGTCCGGCGTCGTCTTCACGACGATGTCGCCGAATTCGTCTTCCGTCTGCAAACGGCCGCGCGCGTTCACCGACAACTGCAGCGGCGTGCCGGGCAGCGACGGCGATGCGCCGATCACGCCGGCCGCGACCTGCACGTTCTGCTCGCGGATCGCCTGCACGACGTCCTCGGCCGACAGCCCGCGCTGCGCGACCTTCTGCGGATCGAGCCACACGCGCATCGCGTAGTCGCCCGAACCCCACAGCTGCACCTGGCCGACGCCCTGGATCCGCGACAGGCGATCCTTCACGTTGATCAGCGCGTAGTTGCGCAGGTAGGTCATGTCGTAACGGTTGTCCGGCGAGATCAGGTGGACCACCATCGTCAGCGTCGGCGAACTCTTCACCGTCGTGATGCCGAGCCGCTGCACGTCTTCCGGCAGGCGCGGCAACGCCTGGTTCACGCGGTTCTGCACGAGCTGCGTGGCCTTGTCCGGATCGGTGCCGAGCTTGAACGTGACGGTGATCGTCATGTTGCCGTCGCTGTTCGCCTGCGACTGCATGTAGAGCATGTCCTCGACGCCGTTGATCTGCTCTTCCAGCGGCGACGCGACCGTCTCGGCGATCACTTTCGGGTTCGCGCCCGGGTACTGCGCCTTCACGATCACGGAAGGCGGCACGACTTCCGGATACTCCGAAATCGGCAGCAGGAACATCGCGATCACCCCGCCCAGCAGGATGATCACCGATAGGACTCCTGCGAAGATCGGCCGGTCGATAAAGAATTTGGAAATGTTCATGGGTTGCTCTGTCTGGTTGAGCGCGGATGCGAAGCGGCGCGCCGCTTACGAATCCGCCTTCGCCGGTGCGGCCGGCTTCGCGTTATCCGCGAGCGGCGCGGACGGCTCGTCGCCGCCCGTCATCGGGACCATGTGCGGCTTCACCTGCGCGCCGGGGCGCACGCGCTGCGTGCCGTTCACGACCACGCGATCACCGGCGGCAAGGCCGCTCACGATCACGCGCCGGTTGCCGTGCTGCATCCCCGGCTGCACTTCGCGGTACGACACGCGGCCCTGCTGATCGACGACGAACACGAACTTCTTGTCCTGGTCGGTGTTGATCGCCGCGTCGTCGACGAGCAGCGCCTCGTGCGGCGCGCTGCCGCCCACCTTCACGCGTGCGTAGAGGCCCGGGACGAGCGTGCCGTCCGCGTTGTCGAAGCGTGCGCGCACGCGGATCGTGCCGGACGACGTGTCGAGCCGGTTGTCGACCGAATCGATCTCGCCGCTGCGCGAGTAGCCGGTTTCGTTCGCGAGGCCGAGCTCGACCGGCACCTTGCGGCCGCTGCGCGCGCCGTTGATGTATTGCAGATAGGTCTGCTCGTCCGCGTCGAACGACGCGTAGATCGGCGACACCGACACCAGCGTCGTCAGCGGCGCGGCCGATGCGCCGGCCGACACGACGTTGCCGAGCGTGATTTCCGCGCGCGACACGCGGCCCGATACCGGGGCGGTGATGCGCGTATAGCCAAGGTTGATGCGCGCCGTTTCCAGCGCGGCTTCGGCGGCCTTCAGGTTCGCGTTCGCTTCACGCGCCGCGTTCTGCTTCTCGTCGTAGTCGCGCTTCGCGATCGCGTTGTCGCCGATCAGCCGCTGTGCGCGCTGCCAGTCGGTCTGCGCATAGCCGTTGCGTGCCTGCGCGGCCGCGAGCTGCGCGGCGGCGCGGTCGACTTCAGCCTGGTACGGGCGCGGGTCGATCACGAACAGCACGTCGCCCTTCTTCACGAGCGCGCCGTCCTTGAAATTCACCGCGACGATCGTGCCCGACACCTGCGGGCGCACGTCGACTTTTTCGACCGCTTCGAGGCGGCCCGAATAGCTTTGCCAGTCGGTGACGGTCTGCGGCACGACGGTCGCCACGTCGACTTCGGGCAGCGGCGCCGCCGCTTTCTCGGGGGCGTTCGCGTTCACGCGCATCGCGCCGAACGTGCCGAGGCCGACGACGGCGAGCGTGACGATCGCCGCGGTCGCGATTCGGGAACGGGAGGTGCGTAGGATGGCCATGTGGATCTCCGGTAAGCGTGGATTGGTTCTGGTTATTCGGAACGGTTCGGCTGGCGCGCCTGGAAGCGGCACTGGAAGAAGCGCACGGCTTCCTCGAATGCGGCTTCGTGCGTGGCGAGCGCGGCGTGCGTGATGTCCGGATAGCGGATCACCTGCGTGAGCACGCCCGACGAGATCAGGCAGCCCGCATATTTTTCCGCCTCGACGTGCAGCACGTCGTTCTGCGCGGTGACGACGAGCGTCGGCGGCAACCCCGCGAGGCGCACCGATTCGATCGGCGCCGCGTACGGGTGCATGCGCTGCGCCGCCTGCGGCAGATATGCGCGGTAGCAGGCCGCGCATTCGCGCGCGGTGATGTCGGACGCAAGGCGCTCGGCGTCGCCGATGCGCGTCATGCTCGGGTCGAGCATCGGCCCGAACAGCGCCTGCGCGGCGATCGACACCTCGCCGCGGTCGCGGGCGATGAAGGCCAGGCAGTTCGCGAGCTGGCCGCCCGCGTCGTGCCCCGCCACGCCGATCTTCTTCGGGTTGCCGCCAAACGCGCGGGCGCGCGTCGCGGCCCACACGGCGGCGCGATACGCATCCTCCGGCGCGGCCGGAAAAGGAAAGGCCGGCGCGAGCGAATAATCGACCGACACTACGAGAGCTGGTAAGCGTTCTGCTAAAAAACGCGCGGCGAAATCAGCGTCTTCGAGCGAACCGCGGACGAAGCCACCGCCGTGGAAATAAAGCACTACTGGCAACCCGGTCTTGTCCGGACGGCGGTAGAGGCGCAGCACGATGTCCTGTGCGTAGCCGGGAATTTCCACTTCGGCAACCGTCAGCGCCGCGCCGGCTATGGCTTGCGCGGGCAGCGCGGCTTTCAGGAATTTGCTGAATTCAGAAGCGTCCATGACGATGCAGCGTCCATTTCGAGATGGAACGAATTCTGAGTCCGGCAGACATTGGGATAAATGCCTATAATCCGGCAACACAATTCAACGCCCCCGAACAATCCGAGGCTGCGTTTACCCACGAGGTAGCGCAGCCTTGTCGTTCAGGAGGCTCATTAGATTGCGGAGGTTGTGATGGACCGGCTTCAGGCCATGCAGGTATTTACTCGCGTCGTCGATACAAGCAGCTTCACCAAGGCAGCAGAAACGCTCGGCTTGCCACGGGCGTCCGTCACGACGATCATCCAGAATCTCGAAGCCTTCCTCGGCGTGCGGCTGATGCACCGGACCACGCGCCGGCTGTCGCTCACGCCGGACGGCGCCGCGTACTACGAACGATGCGTGCGGATCCTCGCGGACGTCGAGGAAACCGAAGCAAGCTTCCAGGCCAACAACCGGAAGCCGCACGGAAAGTTGCGTATCGACATGCCGGGCTCGATCGGGCGGCTGCTCGTGATTCCGTCGCTGTGCGAATTCCATACGCGCTATCCGGACATCGACCTGCAACTCGGCCTGTCCGACCGGCCGGTCGACCTGCTGCAGGAGGGCGTCGACTGCGTGATCCGCGTCGGCGCGCTGCAGGACTCGTCGCTCGTCGCGCGCCGCGTCGGCCTGTTCGAATGCGTGACGGTCGCGTCGCCCGACTATCTCGAGCACCACGGCGAGCCGCAGACGATCGACGACCTGAGCCAGCACAAGGCCGTCAACTACTTCTCGAGCCGCACGGGCCGCACGATCGACTGGACGTTCCTGATCGAAGGCAAGGAAGTCGAGATGAAGATGGAGGGCATCGTGTCGGTGAACGACGCGGACGCGTACGTGACGTGCGGGATCGAGGGCTTCGGGCTGATCCAGCCGCCGCTGTTCATGGTGCTGCCGCACCTGCGCGAAGGCCGGCTCAAGGAAGTGCTGCCCGGCGTCAAGCCGCTGCCCATGCCGATCTCGGTCGTGTATCCGCACAGCCGCCATCTGTCGCCGAAGGTGCGCGTGTTCGTCGACTGGATTGCCGAAGTGTTCGACCGCTGCCCGCTGCTGAGCGGCAAGGGCAGCCTCGACGCGACGTGCAGCAAGCGCACGTTCGAGGAGGCCGAGCGCGCGCCGGTGCTCGATACGCCGGTGATCAACGAGTGGGTTGCGTAATCCTCTGAACAACGCGCGCGGGCCGTGGCGCCCGCGCGTCGTCCCGCCTCGGCGCCGCGCCGGCACGCCCTTCAAGCGCAGCGCCCTCGATCCTTCCTGAAACGGCAGTAAACCTTTGCGTCGCCCGCGGCAATCGGCCACGTGCGTCGTCGCGCGTCGTCGCCGCACCCGCGCGAGGCCCATGCCACGGGGCTGCCGGCCGTTTGCGCATAACCCTGTCGACCGTGCGGATGGCGATTGTTCCACTGACACGACAATTCAATTCGCGTCTGCCGCATTTATCGCGACGGAACGGATACCTAGAGTAAACCCTGTCGCGCACCTCGTTGCGCATCGAACAGATCCCGCCTGGCGGGACCGGAGTCAGCGCTCGGCGCCAGCTCCGACATCTCTAGGAGTTACGCCATGAACCGCCGCCATCTTCTCTCGGCCCTCGCGCTCGCACTCGCCGTGTCCGCACCGGCGTTCGCCGATTCAGGCACCCCTCACGCCGGCGACTACGCCAACGCGTCGTGGTACGCGCAACACAATGGCCCGCGTACGCGCGCCGAAGTGAGCGCGGAAGTCGAGCAAGCGCGCAAGGACGGCACGCTCGCGTACCTGCGCAAGGCGACTTCGTATCCGCAGGGGCTCGAACTCGCGCAAGGCCCGTATCGCCCGATCCCGGAAGGCAACCAGCTCGCCGGCGGGGGCCGGTAAACGCGCGACGCCGCGCAGCGGGTTGTCCCGTGCGCGGCGTCTCGAACGATCTTATCGACGATTTGATGAGCCAGTTAGTTGCAGGAGCACATGATGAACGACCAACTTCCTTCGCCGCTCGATCACTGGGACGACACCACGCCGGTGTGGACGCCGTTCCGTTCCGGGCCGCAATCGCATTAAGGTTCGCGTCGACGCGTCGCTGACACCGTCCTGCGGCGATCAGCGGCGCGGCACCCCATCGCGCCATTCGCCCCAATGCGTGACGATGTCCTGCACCAGCGGATTGCCCGCGCGATACAGGTTTTCGGTCGCCGGGGGGCCGACAGGCAATGGATATCGTCATTGAGCGCACGTCGAAGTGACACGATTCGTGACGTTACCCGAGGAAAATTCGTCCAGCTGAGTCGGCCGCACGCTCGACACATCAATTGACACGGACAGATTCGTCTGTCAGATCGCGTTCGCCGCGATCCTTCGGGGTCCGGTGAATGCAAATCGTATGTCCGGACAGCCCGGATCGCCGCCCTCATACCGGTTGAACTTGCGAACGATCATTCTTCTCCGAAAGAAACAGGAGCCTGACGCACCGCCTATTCACATTTCCCCACACTCGCTCACCTCGTCACCTGCAATTTGACGCATGGCTCGTCGACTTCATATGTCTAGCATCAGCACCCTCAACGATGCCCATATGGAGCGTACCGATGACAGCACCACAAGAATTCAGCGTATCGCTCGACGGACCGCCGATATGTCCGAACATGAGCGATTCGACGTTCAAGAGGCGGATGCTCGAATTGCGAGACGAAGCGGTGGCGATCACCGAGCAGCGCCGCCGGGATTTGATGCGATGGAGTCCCGCCATTGAAGCGCGGGTCATCGAATGGTTCGGTTCAGCGCGTGTCGATACGACGCGCACGCTGATTCGAGGACTGGGCGCCCCTGCCAGCGTGATGGGCGCGCTCGGCCCACGGAACTTTGTCCGCATCGATTCCGAGGCCGATCGCGCCACAGGATGCCTGCCGAACATGAGTCATCGTGACGCGGAAGTCGCGCACGTCTGTCGCACGGACACGTCCGCCCATATCATCGCCATCAATCTCCCTTTTTGCTCACTACCCGAGCGATCGGCCGGTAATCTCTCGTCGCAGCAACTGACGATCGTGCACGAATGCGCGCACTTCGCGGACACATTCAACGCACATGATCATTCCGGGGCGTACGGGCGCGCCGCGTGTGTCCAGTTTGCAAGACGTCACCCGGATAGAGCCATCAACAATGCGGACAACATCGCCTGGTTCATTCTGGCGCGGTAGATCGGGGAAATTCATGCGACGAGCCCTCTTCGCGATACTGATCGCCCTCCTCACCCTTCCGATACAGGCCGATGCGTGCAAGATCATGCTGACCGACAGCATGCAATTGCCGCTGAACTCAATCGAAATCAGCAACGCCGACAGGCTCTCCGTCGTCAGACACTACCTGACCGCCAAGGAGTGGACGCTCGAAGGCACGATGGCATCGGTCGACGCGGCGGCCTACGATTGGGAAAACCGGCCCATGCAACTGGCTCGCCAACGCGGCACGCAGATGAAGTCCTTTCTTGTGCAACTCGGCATGGCTCCCGACGACGTCTACGTCAGCGAGCGAATCATCTCGCGCACGAACGGCAAGCTCGATCGCGACGACGCGAAACAGCTATGGGTTCAGTTCGCTCCCAAATGCCCGCCAGCCGGATGTCAGAGCCTCTGCAACTCCCCGCGTACATCGGGCGTAGCCAGCTATGCGCTGACACCGCGCACGCCGGGGCCTCGGGCCGACTCCGCTCGATTTACGTGCGGCGACAGCCGGGAACCGACACCCGCGCGGTTCGTGACGACTGAACGCTGGACCGAACGCACGCGAAATCAAACCCTGTTTCTGAGAAATGACCGCAAGAAGCCGCTGGCGCACATCTGCTATCGGATCAGCACCAGCGCAATGCAGTATGTCGGCATGACGGACGAGCAAGGTCAGACGGGGACCATCCAGTTGTTGGGGCCCGAATACACACGAATCGAACTCAAGCTCGCACCGCCGCAGCCGTGAAGATTGCTCCGGGCGATCGTCAATCGCCCGGAGCCCGACTCTACGCGCCGGCTCGAATTAGCCCGCGCGTCTTGCCATCAGCTTAGCGGCGCGGCACCCCATCACGCCATTCGCCCCAGTGCGTGACGATGTCCTGCACCAGCGGATTACCCGCGCGATACAGGTTTTCGGTCGCCGGCGCGAAGCCGCCTTGATCCGCGTAGTTCAGCAGGTTGTCGGCGCTCGTCTGCCCCGCGTACGGCCGGTCGAAATCGGACCCCGTGCGCAGCACGGCCACGCGCGACAGGTCGACCCGCTTCACGCTCGCCGCGCGCTTGAGCGCTTCGAACGTCGCGTTGTCTTCCTGCGCGGTCATGCAGTAGGTGCCCTTGCCGTCCGTCAGGATCTTGGTCCACTGGCGCGCGCGCTCGCCGATCAGCGTGCCCGAGAACCACGTGTTGCCCGATGACGTATCGCACTGGATCACCGTCGGCGGCCGGTTCGCCGGCGCGTACGTGAACTTCGCGCGCGCGGCCTGCGCCTGTGCGCTATCGGCGAGCACGACGTTGCGCGACAGCGCGTAGGCGGCGTCGGTCAGCTGCGGGTTGAGCTGGAACACTTCGGTGCGATAGTCGAGCGGCGGCTTGTCGTTCGGGCTCTTCGTGTTGATGCCGAGGAAGCCGGTGTTCCACCCGGCCGGAATCTCGCGCGCATCGAGTTCCCACTGCAGGCTGAAATCGACGAGGTATTTCGACCACGCGGCCGATCCGACCGTGCCCTGTGCAGGATCGACGCCCGCGATGCCCGAGACCAGGAAATACGTGCGGCGCAGATCGAAGCGCTGCGAGAACGTAAGCGCCATGATCGTCGCCGACGCGTTCGCATAGCCCATGCCGGTCGTCACCACGCATACGTCCTGCTTGTTGCAGTGGACGGCCGGATAGTCGGGCGACAGGCCGGGCACGGTGATGTCGCGCCACGGGCCGAGCCGGTCGAGCCACGCCTGGCCTTCCGGGCCGAACATCGTGATGATCATGACCTTGACCGGGCGGCCATGCGAGCCGGTCTCGGCGAATGCGGCGTTGCCCGCATCGTTGCCCTGGTTGTCCTGCGCGATCGACGGCGCGGTCGCACAGGCGGCGAGCGAGAATGCAGCGGCGGAAAGGATGGAGCGAGTCAGCATCGGCGTTCCTTGTTTCGATGATGTTGGGTGAGAACGGCTGTCGGAGACTGCGCGACGAGTATAGAACGGGCGTGCGCGATGCGGAACCCGACTACGAAACGGCTGCCCGTGTTTCGTGCGGACGAATGCGTGTTGCGTGTCCGAAAATCGCGCGTTCGTCGCGGTGTTGCAAACATCAGGAATGCTATTTGGTTCGCCGTCACCCGCGACATCGACCGTTTCTCGCCGCACTACACGCGCATCAACCCCGCGACGCCATAACCGAGCACGACGAGTGCGGCGACCATATGGCTCGCGGCGAGCCACCCCGGCGATTTCACGAAGCGGCCGATCGCACTGCCGCCGAACGCGAACACGAGCTGCCCCGCGAGACTGCCCGCAAACACGCACGCGGCGCCGACCAGCCAGTGCCGATGCGCACCGGCGGCAGCGGTCGCATAGCCGTAGAACAGCAGGATGGTCAGCGGGTTCGCGAGCGTGACGAAGAACATCGACACGAACGGGCGATCGCCCGGCGGCGTCGGTACGTCGCCGTCGAGCGTGCGGCGCCGGTCACGCAGCGCCTGCCACAGCATCCGCGCGCCCATCGCGAGCAACACGAGCGCACCGACGACGCGGAACAGCGGCAGATGCGACGCGAGCGTGCTCGCGAGCATCGCACCGATCGTAAACGCGACGACCGCATAGCAGCCGTCGGCAGCGGCCACGCCGATCGCCGCGCGCACGCCGGTCGCGGTGCCGGCGCGCATGCCGTAGTTCGCGATCATCAGCGCGACGGGCCCGACCGACAGCGCGATCGTCAGCCCGAACAGGAAGTCGTTCATCGATCGTCGATACCTTCAACGGAAGGCATCGATTCTATCGACCGACGGCACGCCAGCGTGAAAAACTGCGTCAGGCGACGTCGACGCGTGCCGGCCCGTCCACCATCTCGCCGATCACGGCCGCGCGGTCGAAACCGTCGGCGCGGAAGCAGGCGAGCACGTCGTCGACCGCTTCCGGCGCACACGCGACCAGCAACCCGCCCGACGTCTGCGGATCGGTCAGCAGCGCCTGCGCGACGGGCGGCAGCCCGTCGGCGAGCCGCACGTCAGTGCCGTACGCGGCCCAGTTGCGGCCCGACGCGCCGGTGAACACGCCGTCGGCAACGAACGTCTCGACGCCCGCAAGCCACGGCAGCGACGCATAGTGCACGCGCGCGGTGAGATTCGCGCCGCGCGCCAGTTCGAGCGTATGGCCGAGCAGCCCGAAGCCCGTGACGTCGGTCAGCGCATGGACGCCCGGCAGCGCGGCGAGTTCGGCGCCCGGCCGGTTGAGCTTGGTGGTGGTCGCAACCATCTGCGCGTAACCGTCGGCATCGAGCTGGTTCTTCTTCAGCGCGGCCGACAGCACGCCGACGCCGAGCGGCTTGCCGAGCACGAGCACGTCGCCCGCGCGCGCGGCCGCGTTGCGCTTCACGCGCGACGGATGCACGACGCCGATCGCCGCGAGCCCGTAGATCGGCTCGACCGAATCGATCGAATGGCCGCCGGCGACCGGAATGCCGGCATCCGCGCACACCGACTCGCCGCCGCGCAGCACGGCCGCGATCGTCTCGTGCGGCAGCACGTTGATCGGCATGCCGACCAGCGCGAGCGCGAGGATCGGCTTGCCGCCCATCGCATAGACGTCGGACAACGCATTGGTGGCCGCGATACGGCCGAAGTCGAACGGATCGTCGACGATCGGCATGAAGAAATCGGTGGTGGCGACGATCGCCTGCTCGTCGTTGAGCCGGTAGACGGCCGCGTCGTCGGACGTTTCGGTGCCGACCAGCAGATCGGGGAACAGCGCGGGCGGCGTCGCGCGCTTGAGCAGCTCGGACAGCACGCCCGGCGCGATCTTGCAGCCGCAGCCGCCCCCGTGCGACAGGCTCGTGAGGCGCGGAACGGCAGGCTGGGCTTGGGTGGCTTCGGTCATCGTCGGCATCCGGTGAATAACAACGTTCTATTATCGACAATTCCGCGCGAGCGCGCCCGATACGCAGTCCACGTTGCGCAGAGAATCGCGCTTCGATCGCCTTTGACGGATTCGCGACGAGTCGATATGGCCATGCGCCCGCGTCAAGCCAGCGCGACGGCCCCGCCGAACGCCCGCTCGTCGATCGCCTCGGCGAGGGTCGCGAACGCGGTCCCGATCTCGTCTTCCGGCACGCACGCATAGCCGAGCAGCAATCCCGATGCGGCGCGCGAGCGATCCGCGTAATACCCGGACAGCGGCCGCACGACGATGTTGCGCTCGAGCGCCGCCTGCGCGACCCCGCGATCGTCGACGCCTGCCGGCAATTGCGTGACCAGATGCAGCCCCGCATCGCTGCCGAGCGCGTGCAGCGTATCGCCGTAGCGGCGCGCGACCGCGTCGAGCAGCACCTCGCGGCGCTGCCCGTACAGCGTGCGCATCTTGCGGATATGCGACACGAAATGCCCTTCCGCGATGAATTCGGCGAGCACCGCCTGCTGCAGCAACTGCCCTTCGCGATACAGCTCGGCGCTCGCAGTCGCGAAACTCTCCGCGAGCGGCTCCGGCGCGACGAGGTAACCGACCCGCAGCCCCGGGAACAGCGTCTTGCCGAAACTGCCGACGTAGATCACCTGCCCAGCCGTGTCGAGGCCCTGCAGCGACGCGAGCGGCCGGCTGCCGTAGCGGAATTCGCTGTCGTAGTCGTCCTCGATGATCCAGCAGCCGTGCTGGCGCGCGTATTCGAGCAGCATGCGCCGCCGCGCGAGGCTCATCACCATCCCGAGCGGATACTGGTGCGACGGCGTGACGAGCATCAGCTTCGGCGGCTCGGCCAGATCGGCGGCCGACGGCGCGATGCCTTCGTCGTCGACCGGAATCGGCCGCGTGGTCAGCCCCGACACGTTCAGCACGCTGCGCACGCCCCAGTAGCATGGATCTTCGGTCCAGATCGCGTCGCCCGGGTCGGTCAGCAGGCGCACCGCGAGGTCGATCGACTGGTGGATGCCGGTCGTGATCACGATCTGCTCCGGCGTGCAGCGCACCGAGCGCGACGTGCGCAGGTAGTCTGCCAGCGCCTCGCGCAGCAGCGCGAGCCCGCCGCCGGGCGCGTAGGTCAGCAGGTCCGGGCGCAGGCGCCGCCAGTACTTGTTGTGCAGCCGCGTCCACACCCGCGCCGGAAAGCGCGACACATCGGGCACGCCCGGCATGAACGCACCGCCCTGGCGCTTCGACACGCCGGCCCCTTCGACGAGCCGCGTGCCGCGCGCGGACAGCCGCCGCGCGGACGGCGTCGCGACGGCCGGGCCGGCCACCGCGTCGGACGGTGCGCCGACGATCTCGTCCGGCGCGCTGTCGGCGACGAACGTGCCGCGGCCCGTGGCCGAGTTCACATAGCCTTCGAGCGCAAGCTGCTCGTAAACCTGCGTGACCGTGTTGCGCGCGATCCCGAGCTCGGCGGCCAGCAGCCGCGACGACGGCACGCGCGTGCCGGCCGGCAGTTCGCGCGACAGGATCGCCTGTTGCAGCAGGCGATGCAGCTGCCGGTAGATCGGCTGCGCGCCGCCGCGCACGAGGCGCTGCGCCAGCCAGTCCGACAACACGCTTGCGCGCATGATTGGCTCCTGAATATTTATTGAAATGGCTCTGATTGCCAGAGCCAAATGTGATTATAGTCGCCTCCATGGGCTGCCAACGCGGCCGATTTCTACCTCACCGGACAGAACATCAAGGAGATGACCGTGAAGAATGCCGACCTGCAGGCCCGCAAGAACGCCGCCACCCCGCGCGGCGTCGGCGTGATGTGCGATTTCTACGCAGCCCGCGCCGAGAACGCGGAGCTGTGGGACGTCGAAGGCCGCCGCTTCATCGATTTCGCCGCCGGCATCGCGGTGCTGAACACCGGCCACCGCCACCCGAAGATCGTCAAGGCGATCGCGGATCAGCTGAACAGCTTCACGCACACCGCCTACCAGATCGTCCCGTACGCGTCGTACGTCGAGCTGGCGGAGAAGATCAACGAGCGCGCGCCGGGCGACTTCCCGAAGAAGACGGCGTTCTTCACGACCGGCGCCGAAGCCGTCGAGAACGCGATCAAGATCGTGCGTGCGGCAACCGGCCGTCCGGGCGTGATCGCGTTCTCCGGCGGTTTCCACGGCCGCACGATGATGGGCATGGCGCTGACCGGCAAGGTCGCGCCGTACAAGCTGAACTTCGGCCCGTTCCCGGGCGACGTGTTCCACGCGCCGTACCCGAACGCCGTGCACGGCGTGACGACGGCCGACTCGATCAAGGCGATCGAGATGCTGTTCAAGGCCGACATCGATCCGAAGCGCGTCGCCGCGATCATCTTCGAACCGGTCCAGGGCGAAGGCGGCTTCAACCCGGCGCCGGCCGAATTCGTGCGCGCGCTGCGCAAGATCTGTAACGAACACGGCATCCTGCTGATCGCCGACGAAGTGCAGACGGGCTTCGCGCGTACCGGCAAGCTGTTCGCGATGCAGCACTACGACGTGCTGGCCGACCTGATCACGATGGCGAAGAGCCTCGCGGGCGGCATGCCGCTGTCGGGCGTCGTCGGCCGTGCGGACGTGATGGACGCGGCCGCGCCCGGCGGCCTCGGCGGCACCTACGCGGGCAACCCGCTGGCCGTCGCATCGGCGCACGCGGTGCTCGAGATCATCGACGAAGAAAAGCTGTGCGAGCGCGCGACGCAGCTCGGCGCCGTGCTGAAGGCGAAGCTGAATGCGCTGCAGGCCGACGTGCCGCAGATCGCCGACGTGCGCGGGCCGGGCGCGATGATCGCGGTCGAGTTCCTGAAGCCGGGTTCGGGCGAGCCGGACGCGGAATTCACGAAGCGCGTGCAGGCGCGTGCGCTCGAGCGCGGCCTGCTGCTGCTCGTGTGCGGCGTGTACTCGAACGTCGTGCGCTTCCTGTTCCCGCTGACGATCCCGCAAGCCGTGTTCGACGAAGCGCTCGCGATCCTCGAGGAAGTGCTGAAGGAAACGGTCGGCGTGCCGGCCTGAGTGCCCGTCCGCTTCAACTGAATGCGCCGCCGCCGTCGTCAGGACGGCGGCGGCCTTTTTATCCGTCATTTTCAAGGCAGGCGATTCATATGAGCACCGTTCAGGAAACCCTGGCACTGAAAGATCCGTCTCTGTTCCGCCAGCAGGCGTACATCAACGGCGAATGGCAACGCGCGTCGAACGGCGAGTCGTTCGACGTCCGCAACCCGGCCACCGGCGGCCTGCTCGGCACCTTGCCGGCGATGGGCGCGGCCGAGACCCGTCACGCGATCGAAGCCGCGAACGCCGCCTGGCCGGCGTGGCGCAAGAAGACCGCGAAGGAACGCGCGGCGATCCTGCGCAAGTGGCACGACCTGATGATGGAGAACGCCGACGACCTCGCGCTGATCCTGACGACCGAGCAGGGCAAGTCGCTGGCCGAAGCGAAGGGCGAGATCGGCTACGCGGCGTCGTTCCTCGAGTGGTTCGCGGAAGAAGGCAAGCGCGTGTACGGCGACACGATTCCGACGCCGGCGAGCGACAAGCGCATCGTCGTGACGAAGGAAGCGATCGGCGTGTGCGCGGCGATCACGCCGTGGAACTTCCCGGCAGCGATGATCACCCGCAAGGTCGGCCCGGCGCTCGCGGCAGGCTGCCCGATCGTCGTGAAGCCGGCCGAAGCGACGCCGTTCTCGGCGCTCGCGATGGCCGTGCTGGCCGAGCGCGCGGGCGTGCCGGCCGGCGTGTTCAGCGTCGTCACGGGCGACCCGAAGGCGATCGGCGGCGAACTGACGTCGAACCCGATCGTGCGCAAGCTGTCGTTCACCGGCTCGACGCCGATCGGCCGCCTGCTGATGTCGCAATGCGCGGCGACGGTCAAGAAGGTGTCGCTGGAGCTCGGCGGCAACGCGCCGTTCATCGTGTTCGACGATGCCGATCTCGATGCGGCCGTGCAGGGCGCGATCGCGTCGAAGTACCGCAACAGCGGGCAGACGTGCGTGTGCACGAACCGCTTCTACGTGCATGAAGCCGTGTACGACCAGTTCGCGCAGAAGCTCGCGGCGGCCGTCGGCCAGTTGAAGGTCGGCCGCGGCACGGAGCCGGGCGTCACGCAGGGCCCGCTGATCAACGAGGCGGCCGTGCTGAAGGTCGAGGCGCACATCGAGGACGCGCTCGCGAAGGGCGCGACCGTCGTGACGGGCGGCAAGCGCCACGCGCTCGGCCACGGCTTCTTCGAGCCGACCGTGCTGACGGGCGTCACGCCGGCGATGAAGGTCGCGAAGGAAGAGACGTTCGGGCCGCTCGCGCCGCTGTTCAAGTTCGGCAGCGACGACGAAGTGATCCGCCTCGCGAACGACACCGAGTTCGGCCTCGCCGCGTACTTCTACAGCCGCGACATCGGCCGCGTGTGGAAGGTGGCCGAAGCGCTCGAATACGGGATGGTCGGCGTGAACACGGGCCTGATCTCGAACGAAGTCGCGCCGTTCGGCGGCGTCAAGCAGTCGGGCCTCGGCCGCGAAGGCTCGCACTACGGCATCGACGACTACGTCGTGATCAAGTACCTCTGCCTCGCCGTCTGACGGTTCGGGGCCTGCCGCCTCGGCGACAGGCCCTGGCCGCCCGGCCGGAACCGGGTGGCCCGACGCGGGCCGGTACCCCTCTCCGTCGCGCCCGCGTCACCTTCCCCCTCCCGCGATCAGCGGAATACGTTCACCGCCTCGACCAACCGCGTCGCCTGCTGCTTCAGGCTTTCCGACGCCGCCGTGCTCTGCTCGACCAACGCCGCATTCTGCTGCGTGATGTTGTCCAGGTGTACGACCGCCTGGTCGACCTGCGCGACCCCCGTGCTCTGCTCGGCCGTCGACGAGCTGATCTCCGCGATCAGGTCCGATACGCGCTTCACCTGCGTGACGATGTCCTCCATCGTCTTCCCCGCGCCGTCGACGATCCGCGCGCCCGACTCGACCCGCTCGACGCTCGCGCCGATCAGCGTCTTGATCTCCTTCGCCGCGTTCGCGCTGCGCTGCGCAAGCGCCCGCACTTCGCCGGCCACCACCGCGAAACCGCGCCCCTGATCGCCCGCGCGCGCCGCCTCGACCGCCGCGTTCAACGCGAGAATGTTGGTCTGGAACGCGATGCCGTCGATCACGCCGATGATGTCGGCGATCTTGCGCGAGCTGTCGGTGATGTCGTTCATCGTCGCGACGACTTCGTTCACCGCCTGTCCGCCGCGCTCGGCCGCCTCGCTCGCGGACACCGACAACTGATTCGCCTGCAGCGCCGTCTCCGCGTTGCTCGACACGGTCGCCGTCATCTCGGCCATCGACGCGGCCGTCTGCTGCACGCTCGTCGACGCCTGTTCGGTACGCGCGCTCAGATCGTTGTTGCCTTGCGCGATCTCGTTGCTCGCGCGCTGCACGTTCAGCACCTGCTCGCTGACGTCGTCCACGAGCCAGCGGAACATCAGCCCGAGCTGGTTGATCGTGCGCAGCGTCATGCCGATCTCGTCGACGCGGTTCATCCGCACGCCGCTGCGGCTTTCGCCGGTCGCCACCCGCAACGCCTCGTCGCGCAGTTGCCGGAGCGGCCGCACGATCTGCGCGTCGAGCCATAGCCCGGCCACCGCCGTCACGCCGACCGCCGCACCGGCAAACGCCGCGAGCCCGCCGCCGGTCAACCCGGCCGCCCAGCCGGCGCCGATGACGGCCGGGGAAAGCACGCACAGCGTCGACACCAGGCGGGCCCGCACCGACATCGTCTGGAACAGCGACGCGACGCGCATCGCGCCCGTGCGGACGATCAATCCCTTGTGGAACCGGCGGCTGCCGGCCTTGCCTTCGCGGAAATCGCGATACAACGCCTCGGCGGCCGCGATCTCGTCGCGCGTCGCCTTCGTGCGCACCGACATGTAGCCCTTCGGCTGCCCGTTGCGCATCACCGGAATCGCGTTCGCGCGCACCCAGTAGTGATCGCCGTTCTTGCGGCGGTTCTTCACGAGCGCGGTCCACGGCTCGCCGCCCTTGAGCGTCGCCCACATGTCGGCGAACGCTTCCTTCGGCATGTCCGGATGCCGCACCACGTTGTGCGGCTGGCCTTCGATCTCCTCGGGAGAAAAGCCGCTGACCTGGATGAACGCCGCGTTCGCGTACGTGATGTGGCTGTCGACGTCTGTCGTCGACATCAGCGTCGCATCATCGGCAAATTCGAATTCGCGTTGCGTGACAGGCTGGTTGTTGCGCATGGTGTGGAGCTCCGGGTGACGGATCTTGCGTCCGTTCGTCGATTGATTCGAGACTCCACGCATGGCGATCGATTCGCCTGCGTGTGAGTCGACTCCTGCGCTTTCGGCAAATTCGGCGAAAACATGATGCCGTATTCGGGTAAATATGCATTAAAGATGCATGAACGTGTTTTTGCCGAATGATTTATTTATGGATAAACCGGAATGGGTAACCGGACAACGGCCTGACGGCCACTCGCCCGATCGTTCGACGTAATGTGCTCGGCCCGATTTAACGCACAACGATAAAGTCGTAAATACGAATATTTCGCGTTTGGCGTCATTCGATTGAATTCGCCAATCCGGACATGTGCCGTGCGCGACATGCCGGATTCATCGATCGAATCCGCACGTCGCGCACGCTTGCCACCCTTCACCTGAACACGTTCACCGCATCCACGAGCCGCGTCGCCTGCTGCTTCAGGCTTTCCGACGCCGCCGTGCTCTGCTCGACGAGCGCCGCGTTCTGCTGCGTGATGTTGTCCAGGTGTACGACCGCCTGATCGACCTGCGCGACCCCCGTGCTCTGTTCGGCCGTCGACGAGCTGATCTCCGCGATCAGGTCCGACACGCGCTTCACCTGCGTGACGATGTCTTCCATCGTCTTCCCGGCGCCATCGACGATCCGCGCGCCCGACTCGACCCGCTCGACGCTCGCGCCGATCAGCGTCTTGATCTCCTTCGCCGCGTTCGCGCTGCGCTGCGCGAGCGCGCGCACTTCGCCGGCCACCACCGCGAAACCGCGCCCCTGTTCGCCCGCACGCGCGGCCTCGACCGCCGCGTTCAGCGCGAGGATGTTGGTCTGGAACGCGATGCCGTCGATCACGCCGATGATGTCCGAGATCTTGCGCGAGCTGTCGGTGATGTCGTTCATCGTCGCGACGACTTCGTTCACCGCCTGTCCGCCGCGCTCGGCCGCGCCGCTCGCGGAAACGGACAGCTGATTCGCCTGCCGCGCCGTCTCCGCGTTGCTCGACACGGTCGCCGTCATCTCGGCCATCGACGCGGCCGTCTGCTGCACGCTCGACGCGGCCTGTTCGGTGCGCGCGCTCAGGTCGCTGTTGCCCTGCGCGATCTCGTTGCTCGCGCGCTGCACGTTGTGCACCTGCTCGCTGACGTCGTCCACGAGCCAGCGGAACATCAGCCCGAGCTGGTTGATCGTGCGCAGCGTCATGCCGATCTCGTCGACGCGGTTCATCCGCACGCCGCGCCGGCTCTCGCCGGTGGCGACGTTCAGCGCCTGCTCGTGCAGCCGCTTCAGCGGTTGCACGATCTGCGCGTCGAGCCACAGCCCGGCCGCGGCCGCCACGCCGACCGTCACGCCGGCAAACGCCGCGAGCCCGCCGCCGGTGAGCCCGCAGGCCCATCCCGTGCCGACGACGGCCGGCGCCAGCACGCACACTGCCGCATGCACGCGCGCGCGCACCGACATCGTCTGCGGCAGCGAAGCGATCCGCAACAGCCCGGTGCGGATCACGAGCCCCTTGTGGAATCGGCGCCGGCCGGCCTTGCCGTCGCGAAACGCGCGATACAGCGCGTCCGCGGCTGTGCTCTCGTCGCGCGGCGCCTTCGTGCGCACCGACATGTAGCCCTGCGGCGCGCCGTCGCGCATTACCGGAATCGCGTTCGCGCGCACCCAGTAGTGGTCGCCGTTCTTGCGGCGGTTCTTCACGAGCGCGGTCCACGGCTCGCCGCGCCGCAGCGTCGCCCACATGTCGGCGAACGCCTCCTTCGGCATGTCCGGATGGCGCACCACGTTGTGCGGCTGGCCGACGAGCTCCTCGTTCGAGAAGCCGCTCACCTGCGCGAACGTCGTGTTGGCGTAGGTGATGATGCTGTCGGCATCGGTCGTCGACATCAGCGTGACGTCGTCGGGAAAATCGAATTCCTGTTGGGTAACGGGCTGGTTGTTGCGCATGCAAGGCTCCGAAAGGCGGATCTGTCGTCCGCGCCGCGCTGAAATCGCGCTCAGTAGCCGAAAAACGGTTGTTCGCTTTACGACACTCTCGTCCTTACTGTCGGCAGTTCACCGGCAAACCTTAATTCCGATGCGGATAAAACGGGCAACCCGGCCATTACCATGATTTGGATCAAATAATCCGGCGATAATCACCGCGCACGTTATCTGGCCGTCACGGAGCGCCGCATGACATTGACAATGCCGGCGACCGTTGCGCGCAGCGAAACGATTGACCTATCCTGCGCCATTCCACTGGAATTCGAATTCGATGAAAAAGGCATTGCATGAGCTGAATCGGCTGTCCCGGAATACCGCGACGGCCGCGCATGAGCGTCGTCAACGCGATCAGGCCGCGTTTTTCCGGAATGGCGGCGCCACGCGGTTTCCGGGACAACGCGAACCGGACGGCTATCGGATGGCGCCGCCTGACGGCATGCCGCGCCTGCCGCTGACGGGTACGATCGCCGCGCACCGGAGGGCCGCATGACGCGCCGCACGGCCGCCGAACGCGACGCGCTGTCGGCCCGCCCGCTTGCGCGCGACGACGTCCCGCTCGTATGGACCATCGACCGGCGCGAAATCATCGAACACCTGTACGTGCTGCGCGACCACACGCTGCATCTCGTGCCCGAGTTCTACGACGTGGCCGGCTGGCCCGACGGCGAAGCCGACCACTACACGCCGATCCTGCTCGATTGCCACGACCGCGGCGGCTGGTTTCTCGGCAGGTTCGACGGCGCGCGGCTCGTCGCGGCAGCGGTCGTCGACAGCCGGCCGCTCGGCCCGCAACGCGACATGCTGCAACTGAAGTTCCTGCACGTGAGCCACGACTGGCGCGGCTGCGGGCTCGGCGAACAGCTCTACCGCACGGCCCACGCGCAGGCGCGCGCGATGGGCGCCGAGCGGCTGTACGTGTCGGCCACGCCGTCGCAGCGCACGATCGATTTCTATCTGCGGCTCGGCTTCACGGTCAGCGCGTCGCCCGATCCCGAGCTTTACGCGCTCGAGCCCGAGGACATTCATCTGGAAGGGCCGACGGCCTGACGGCCGGCACGCGGATCGAGCATGGAATTTTCCGCTCCGCCACGGCCGCCACGACACGGAGCACGATATTGAACGACGACCCGCCACCGCCTGCCACGCCGAAGATCCTCGTCAGCATGTGCGTGGCCGGGCATCCGGTCCGTTACAACGGCTCGGCGAAGACCGCCGCGCACACGGCGCTCGAACGGTGGCGGCGCGAAGGGCGTCTCGTGGCGGTCTGCCCGGAACTCGCCGGTGGCCTCAGCGTGCCGCGCCCGCCTGCCGAGATCGCCGGCGGCGCATCGGGGCAGCAGGTGCTGGCCGGGCACGCACGCATCGTCGACGTGAACGGCGTCGACGTGACGGCGCCGTTCATTGCCGGCGCGCGGACCGCGCTGGCCGTCGCGCAAGCACACGACTGCCGCTTCGCGATTCTCGCCGACGGCAGCCCGTCGTGCGGCAGCACGTTCATTTACGACGGAAGTTTCGAGAGCCGGCGGCACGCGGGTGCCGGCGTCACGGCCGCGCTGCTGCGCGAGCACGGCATCGAGGTGTTCGCGGACACCGAGATCGACGCGCTCGATGCACGTCTCCGGCAATTGTCGCGGGCCGGTTAACGACGCTGGGCGGCACGAGACACCTCGTGCCGCCCAGCGTGGGGGGAGACGGCGCAACGGTGAAGCCGTGCGTATCCGGCCGCTTCACCGCATCACGCCACTCACACGCGTTCGATCGCGATCGCGATGCCCTGGCCGACGCCGATGCACATCGTGCACAGCGCAAAACGGCCGTTCGTGCGATGCAACTGATACATCGCGGTGGTCACGAGGCGCGCACCCGATGCGCCGAGCGGGTGGCCGAGCGCGATCGCGCCGCCGTTCGGGTTCACGCGCGGATCGTCGTCGGCGACGCCGAGCATGCGCAGCACCGCGAGGCCCTGCGACGCGAACGCTTCGTTCAACTCGATCACGTCGAACTGGTCGATCGTCATCCCGAGCCGCGCGAGCAGCTTCTGCGTGGCGGGCGCCGGGCCGATGCCCATCACGCGCGGCGCGACGCCGGCCGTCGCGATCCCCAGCACGCGGGCGCGCGGCGTCAGGCCGAAGCGCTTCGCGGTTGCCTCGTTCGCGAGCAACAGCGCGGCGGCGCCGTCGTTCACGCCCGACGCGTTGCCGGCCGTGACCGAGCCGTCCGGGCGCACGACACCCTTCAGCTTCGCGAGCGCCTCGAGCGACGTTTCACGCGGGTGCTCGTCGCGCGACACGATCACCGGATCGCCCTTCTTCTGCGCGATCGTGACCGACACGATTTCTTCGGCGAGCGTGCCGTCCTGCTGCGCGCGCGCGGCCTTCTGCTGGCTGCGCAGTGCGAACAGGTCCTGATCCGCGCGGCTGATGTGGTAATCGACCGCGACGTTCTCGGCGGTTTCCGGCATCGAATCGACGCCATGCAGCTGTTTCATCAGCGGATTGACGAAGCGCCAGCCGATCGTCGTGTCGTAGATGTCGGCCTGGCGCGCGAATGCGCTCGCGGCCTTGCCCATCACGAACGGCGCGCGCGTCATGCTCTCGACGCCGCCCGCCACCATCAGCGCGGCTTCGCCCGACTTGATCGCGCGCGCGGCCACGCCGACCGCATCCATCCCCGAACCGCACAGGCGGTTGATCGTCGAACCCGGCACGCTTTCCGGCAAACCCGCGAGCAGCGCCGACATGCGCGCGACGTTGCGGTTGTCCTCGCCGGCCTGGTTCGCGCAGCCGTAGATCACGTCGTCGATCGCCGCCCAGTCGACATCACGGTTGCGCTCGACGAGCGCCTTGAGCGGCACCGCGCCCAGATCGTCGGCGCGCACGCCGGACAGTGCACCGCCGTAACGCCCGATCGGCGTACGGATCGCATCACACAGAAAAGCTTCGGTCATCAGTGTCTCCGGTCCCATGGAAGGCTGGGAAATGAACAGGGCGCGCCCCTTGCATTGCCCGCCGGGATGCGCTTAAATGTTCTATATACGAACATAAGATCGTGTATCGAACGTTCAACGCATCATAGGGAGTGCAGGGACGACCTGTCAAGCGCGCGGTCCGCCGCGCGGTTGGCGTGTCGGGCCCCATGCGCTATCTTCTCGGCTGCACGATATTCCAGGCGCTCATGACAACCGACGATATTCAAACGAAACCCGGCGACTCCTATGTGCAGTCGTTCGCGCGCGGCCTCGCGGTGATCCGCGCGTTCGACGCGACGCGCCCGGAGCAGACGCTCACCGAGGTCGCGTCGGCCACC
This sequence comes from Burkholderia sp. A2, assembly GCF_001729305.1. Classification (NCBI taxonomy): domain Bacteria; kingdom Pseudomonadati; phylum Pseudomonadota; class Betaproteobacteria; order Burkholderiales; family Burkholderiaceae; genus Burkholderia; species Burkholderia sp. A2. The sequence goes on from NZ_LZXX01000149.1 coordinate 61,282, forward strand.
GGCCTCACGCGCGCGGGCGCACGCCGGATCCTGCTCACGCTGCAGACGCTCGGCTACGTCGAGGCCGACGGCCGGCTGTTCCGGCTCACGCCGAAGATCCTCGAGCTCGGCTTCGCGTATCTCACGTCGATGCCGTTCTGGAATCTCGCCGATCCGGTAATGGAGCAGCTGTCCGAGCAGATCCACGAAAGTTGCTCGGCCGCGGTGCTCGACCGCACCGAGATCGTCTACGTGCTGCGCGTGCCGACCCGCAAGATCATGACGATCAACCTGTCGATCGGCAGCCGGCTGCCCGCATACTGCACGTCGATGGGCCGCGTGCTGCTGTCCGCGCTCGACGACGCGGCGCTCGACGAAACGCTCGCGCAGAGCGGCATCCGCGCGCATACGCCACGCACGATCACAGACATCGGCGAGTTGAAGGCGGCGATCGCGCAGGCGCGCCAGCAAGGCTGGGCGGTGGTCGACCAGGAACTGGAAGTGGGGCTGATGTCGCTGTCCGCGCCGATCCGCAATCGGCGCGGGCAGATCATCGCCGCGATGAACATCAGCGGCAACGCGCAGCGGCATACCGCGAAGCAGATGGTGAAGGAGTTTCTCGGGCCGCTGCAGCAGGCCGCGCAGACGGTGTCGGAACTGGTGGCGCGGCGCGGGTGAGCGGTTACTTCGCTCGTGGGATCGGCACGACGGGCATTCGCAGGTCGCGCGGATAAAAAGACGGGCGGCATTCGCCGCCCGCTCAACTCTCTGACTCTGCTTGCAACGTCCTTCTCACGGAACACGGAGCGCGCTCCGCATCACCCAATTTAGGGGCGCGGCAACGCCCGGTCAATTTGACGAGAACGAAATTGAGTGGCGCCGTTCAGACACGCGCCCGTCCCGGCACTCACGCACCCAGCAGCATCCCCTTGCGCACCGGCACCGTGCCCGTCACGCGGCCGAGCGGCGCGCCGGCCGTCACGAAGCGGATCGCGCGGCGCATGTAGAACACGCCGTCGGTCGCGCTCGAGATCGTCGTGACCGCATCCGTCAGCGGATCGACGATGTCGAACAGCGGATCGCCCGCGCGGATCGTCGCGCCGATCGCCGCGCGGTGCACGAGAATCCCGCTGACCGGCGCGTAGAACTGCTCGCTGCCCGCGAGCGGCGTGGCCGGCGCGGCCAGCGGCGGCAGCGGCGCCCGTTCGCCGCGCACCGCGCCGCACCACACGAGATAGTCGACGAGCGCGTCGGCGTCGCGTTGCGCGTATTCGTACGTCACGTCGCGCTGGCCGCGGCACTCGACCGTCACGGCCACGGTGCCGGCCGCCATCGGCGTGCCGTCCGGCAAATGCGCACGCAACCGCGACCACAGCAGGTGATGCGCATCGTCGAACGCGTGCCCGCCCGAATCCTCGGCGAGCAGCGACACCTGCGCACCGAGATACCGCGCGAGCGGCTCGACGTCCGGCCACGCGGTGTCGCTCGTGTACACGTGCATCACCGCTTCGAGCGAGCAATGCAGGTCGATCACGACGTCGGCATCGTGCGACAACTTCAGCAGTGCAAGCTGCAGCGCATCGAATTCGGTGCGCGGCGCGATTTCCGCGAGCGCCGCCCCGACGCATTCGCGCACGATCGCGCGATTGCGTGCGCCGTCGTCGCCCAGCCGGTCGCGCGCACGCGTGGCGATCTCCGCGAGCGGCAGGAAGCCGCGATTGAAGTTGCGGCCGCTCGCGAGATCGAAACGGCCGATGAACTGCCCGAGCAGATGATGATTGAGGCCGACCGGGTTCGACACCGGCACGAGCACGATCCCGGCCGCGAGCCGGCCTTCCGCGTCGAGCTGCGCGAGGCGCTGCTTCAGCACGACCGCCGCGAGCATCGCGGGCGTCTCGTCCGCGTGCAGCGCGGCCTGCAGGTAGATCTTGCGGCCGCTGTCGGCCGGCCCGAAATGAAAGCTCGTGAGCGTGCGCTGCGTGCCGATCGACGGCGACAGGAGCGGCGTGGTGCGAATCTGCATCGATGGTCTCGAACGGATGGAAACGGGGAATCGGAAGAACGGGCCGGCACGGCGCTCAATCGCCGTACGGGTTGAAATCGAAGTACTGCTTCGCGATCCGCTCGTACGTACCGTCCTTCAGCATCGATGCGATCACGCCGTCGATCGACGCCTTCAGCGCGGCATCCGACTGCCGCATGCCGATACCGACGCCGCGATCGCCCATGTCGAGCGGCGCGCCGACAAACGCGAAACCCTTGCCGCGCGGCTGGCGCAGGAATCCGTAGTCGGCTTCCACGGCGCCGAGCAGCGCCGCGTCGAGGCGGCCGTTCACGAGATCGGCGAACACGTCGTCCTGGCTCTTGTACGGCACCACGCCGACGCCGGCCGGCGCCCAGTGCGCGAGCGCCCACGACTCGAACTGCGTGCCCGACTGCACGCCGACGCGCTTGCCGGCCAGCGACGCCGCCGTGCCATCGAGCCCGCTGCCGGCCCGCGCGACGAGCCGCGACTTGAAGCGGAACAGCTTCGACGAGAACAGGATCTGCTTCTCGCGCTTCGCGGTGATCGCCATCGACGACAGGATCGCGTCGATCTTGCGCGCCTGCAGCGCGGGGATCATCCCGGAGAATTCGAGCTCGACCCACTGGCAGCGCAACTGCGCGCGGCGGCAGATTTCGTTGCCGAGATCGACGTCGAAGCCCTTCAGGCTGCCGTCGGGCGCTTTCGCATCCATCGGCGGATAAGTCGGATCGATGCCGAGCCGCACCACGTGCGCGTCGAGCGCGTACGCGGACGTGGCCGCCAGGCCAAGGCACAGGGAAACGAGCGGGACGAGGATACGTTTCATGGTCGACGATGGGCAGGAAGCGGGGCACACGGCGTGAGCCGGACTGCCTGCGATCGTAAAAGCCCGGGGCCAGCGCCGGAACCATCGGCTGACTTATCATGATCGGCATTTCCGATCACCGGCTTCACTGCTTCCCATGGCGTTCACGCTGTCCCAGCTCCGCATCTTCCAGGCCGTCGTCGAGCACGGCAGCCTGCGCGCGGCCGCACGCGCGCTCGACCTCGCGCAAAGCGGCGTCACGCAGCAACTGCAGGGCCTCGAAGCGACGCTCGGCGCGACGCTGTTCACGCGCACCAATCGCGGGATCGTGCCGACGGCGGTCGGCCAGCGGCTGCTCGCGCGCTCCGGCTCGATCCTGGGCGAATGCGAGCAGGTCGAGCGGGAAATCCGTCAGTTGAGCGGCGCCTACGAAGGCACGGTCACGCTCGGCCTCGTGACCGAGCCGCTGATCGACGCGTTCGCCCCCGTGCTGACCGCGTTTCGCGCGCGCTTCGACAAGGTGGACGTGCACCTGCGCACCGGCACGTCGCGGATGATGATCGGCTGGCTGCGCGAAAGCGCGGTCGATTTCGCGATCGCGCTGGTCGCGAAGCAGACCGACACGACCGATCTCGCGGTCACGCCGCTGCGTACGTCGGCGCCGGTGGTCGTGTGCCGCAACGGGCATCCGGCGATGCATGCGCAATCGCTCGCCGAGCTGGCCGACTATGGATGGGTGTCGACGCGCTCGCCGAACCTGAGCGCCGATCCGGTCGTCAACCGGCTACTCGCGTACTTCGACGCGCACGGCCAGCCGCCGCCGAGGATTCTCGCGACTGTCGAAGGGATGTTCGAGACGCTGCAGATCGTCACGCAGACCGATTCGCTCGCGCTCGAAACCGAGGCCATCACGCGGCACGGGCCGTTCGCCGGCGCGCTCGCGAAGGTGCCGGTGCGCGAACCGGCCGAAGCACAGGACGTGTGCCTGCTGCAGCGCGCGGCCGTGCCGCTGACGCCGGCCGCGCAGGAACTCGCGACGATGCTCGCGTCGTATCTGAGGGTGGTGCGCGGGCGGTAAGCGCGCACGGCCGTGCCGCCGCCCGCGTCGCGCGCCGGGTCAGTCCAGCGATTCCCGCGCCGTCTCGCGCAGCATCGCGACCGCGATCAGCGACAGCACCACGCACGCGGCCACGTAGCCGGCCGGCGCGAGCTTGCTGCCGGTCGTCTTCACGAGCCAGGTCGCGATCAGCTGCGACGTGCCGCCGAAGATCGTCACCGCGAGCGCATACGCGATCGAGATGCCCGTTGCACGTACGTGGCGCGGCAGCGACTCGCACATCAGCGCCATTTCCGACGCCGAACCGAGCGAATAGAACAGCAGCATCAGCGCGGTCAGCGGCAGGATCACCGACAGCGTCGGATGATGGTTCATCAGCCAGAACGCCGGGAACAGCAGCGCGACCAGCACGCCGCGGCCGACGAAGATCGGCAGGCGGCGGCTGCCGAGCCTGTCCGACAGCCAGCCGAACAGCGGGCACGTGACCAGCATCACGCAGCCCGACGCGACGCCGACGAACATCGACAGCTTCATCGGCAGGCCGAGCGTATGGATCGCGTAGGTCGGCATGTAGAACGTCAGGATGTAGGTCGACACCGTGCCGCCCATCACCGTGAGCATCAGCAGCACCACCGTGCGCGTGTGCTTCGAGAACAGCTCGTGCAGCACGCCGCGCTCGATGCCGTGATGGCGGTCGCCGGGCGCGTCGTCCGCGAGCCGGCGACGCAAATACATGCCGACCGGCGCGATCAGCACGCCCACCAGGAACGGCAGCCGCCAGCCCCAGCCTTCGAGCGCGTCCTTCGTCATCGTGTTCGACAGCAGCGCCGCGAAGCCCGAGCCCATCAGCGCGGCGCCGCCCTGCGTCGCGAGCTGCCAGCTCGCGCGGAACCCGCGGCGCGACGTGCCGCCCTGCTCCAGCAGCGTCGATGTCGCCGCGCCGAATTCGCCGCCCTGCGAGAAGCCCTGCAGCAGGCGCGCGAGCACGACGAGCAACGGCGCGGCCACGCCGACCTGCGCATAGGTCGGCGCGATCGCGATCAGGCCGGTGCCGAGCGCCATCAGCATGATCGTCAGGTTCAGCGCGGCCTTGCGCCCCTTGCGGTCCGCATAGACGCCGAGCACGACGCTGCCGAGCGGCCGCGTGAAGAAGCCGGCGGCGAACGTCGCCACCGACAGCAGCAGCGACGTGGTCGGGTCGCTCGACGGGAAGAACAGCTTGCCGATCAGCACCGCGAAGAAGCCGTACACGGTGAAGTCGAAGAATTCCAGCCAGTTGCCGATCACGGCCGCCGCGATCGCGCCGCGCCGCGTGACGGCAGGCGCGCCCGGCGCGCCGGCTTCGGCCACGCCCGTCGACGCGGGGTGCAGCGCGAGATGGTCTTTCTGCATCGCTATCCTCTTCTGTCAATGCGGCCGGAAGCGGCGGCCGCGCGCCGCCGCCGCGATCACTGCCCGAGGTAACGCTCGACGAGGCGCGTCCAGAACGCCGCGCCGATCGGCAGGTTGCGATCGTTGAAGTCGTATTTCGGGTTGTGCACCATGCAGCCGTCCTCGCCTTCGCCGTTGCCGAGCCGCACGAACGAGCCCGGCCGCCGCTGCAGCATGAACGCGAAATCCTCGCTGCCCATCAGCAGGTCGGTCTGCTCGACCACGTGCGCATCGCCGACGAGTTCGCGCGCGACCTGCGCGGCGAAATCCGTTTCGGCGTCCGTATTGACGACGACCGGATAGCCCTCGATGTACTCGACGTTCGCGCTCGCGCCGTAGCTCGCGGCCTGCGTTTCGGCCAGCTCGGTGATGCGGCGCTTGAGCAGCGCGCGCACTTCGGGGCTGAACGAACGCACGCTGAGTTCGAGGCGCGCGCCGTTCGGAATCACGTTGTTCGCGGTGCCCGCGTGCATCGAGCCGACCGTGACGACCGCCGGCTGCGACGGGTCGACGTTGCGCGCAACGATCGTCTGCAGCGCCATCACGATGCTCGCCGCGACGACGACCGGATCGACCGTCAGGTGCGGCCGCGCCGCGTGGCCGCCGACGCCTTCAATCGTGATGATCGCCTTGTCGCCCGCCGACATGAACGGGCCGCGCCGCGTGAGGAAGACACCGGGCGCCGCGCCCGGATGGTTGTGCATGCCGAACACCGCATCGCACGGGAAGCGCTCGAACAGGCCGTCGTCGATCATCTTCTTCGCGCCGCTGTCGACGCCGTGCTCTTCCGCCGGCTGGAAATACAGGTGGACGGTGCCCGAGAAGTTGCGCGTCTTCGCGAGATGCTGCGCGGCGCCGAGCAGCATCGTCGTGTGGCCGTCGTGGCCGCATGCGTGCATCTTGCCGTGCGTGCCGCTCGCATACGGCAGGCCGGTCGCCTCGACGATCGGCAGCGCGTCCATGTCCGCGCGAATGCCGATGCTGCGCGCGCCGTCGCCCACCCGCAGCGTACCGACCACGCCCGTCTTGCCGACCCCGCGCGTCACCTGCCAGCCCCATTGCTCGAGCTTGTCCGCGACGAGCGCGGCCGTGTCGTGCTCTTCGTACGCGAGTTCGGGGTGGTGATGGATGTGGTGGCGGATCTCGCGCAGCCCGCCGGCGGCGGGCATCAGATCCTCGACTTCGGTGAATCGGGTATCGGTGGTCATCAAGGGGCTCCTGCGTTTGTCTGCGCGCGCCGGCGGCGTGTGCGGGAAAGCGAGCCACTATAGCCAGCCGATATCGGTTCAATAAGATGCGGAATTTTTCACCGTGATAAGTGTTTTTAATCAGGGTTAGTACCGAGATGTCGGTCGAACCTGCACCGTTTCGCCGCACACGCTCCATATCGATGGCCCACCCGATAGATGCGGCCGATCCCAGCCCGCCGGGCTGCGGTATGCGCGCGATATGGTCGATGACGAGCGGGCAACGCAGCGCCGCGAGATGACGCTCCAGCGCCGGCAGCCGCGTGCCCTGCCCCCGCTCGATATGCGATCCGAGGTTCGCGATACGCGCGGCCGCCGCCATCGCAGACGAATTCAGTTCGTACGGGCCTTCAGTTTCGCCACGAGGACATCGCCGAATTCAGGCGCCGACATTGGCTGCTGCCCCGTGATCAGTTCGCGATCGACGACCACGTTGCTGTGCCAGTTCGCCACCGTGTCGACGTGAGCGCCGGCTTCGGCCAACGCGTTCACCGGATAGAACTGCACGTTGCCGCCGAGCCCGCTCGGACCTTCGAGCTGCTGCTCCTCGCCCGTCGAGAAGACAGTCATCCGGTAACCGGCATACGGCCAGCTAGCCGCGAGGGAATTCGCGTTGCCGTCGTTGGCGACCATCGATGCAACGAAGGCATTCGGGTCGCGCAGCGTGGACAGCAACACGATCGGCCCGTGACAGATGATCCCGGTGGGACGCCCGCTGTCGTGGAAGCTGACCAGGATCTTGCCGAGATTCCGGTCCTTGAGCAGGTCGGCCATCGGCGCATGGCCGCCGGGGATAAACAGGCCGACATAACCGCCGGTCCCCTCCGAGACGACGGAGGCCAGCGTCTTCGGATGCTTCAGTTGCGCGATACCTTGCGCGTATTTCAGTGCATCCGCGCGCGCTGCATCGTCGCCGCCGAAAAACAGCTTGTTGTTCGAGTTCGCGTCCATCACCGGCATGTCGCCGTTCGGATTGGCGATCACCGGCTCGTAGCCGGCCTCGACAAGCTTGCGGTACGGCACGACGAATTCGTTGAGGTAATAACCCGTCGAGTACTTCTTGCCGTCGCGCAGATCGAGCTCGTGAGCGCTCGACATGACAACCAGCACCTTGCCGCGCGACTGCGCCGACGCGCCCACCGGCAATGCAAACGCGGTGGCCGTTGCGAGTACGGCCGCACCGATCTTGAGAATGTTCATGATCAATACCTTCTGAAAAATTGGGTGGGCCGGTTCAAGCGCCGGTGTTCGCATCCGCCACGTAGCGCGCAGCGGGCTTGGCGTTGGCGAATTTGGGCGTGAGCGCGCGGCGGGCCGCTTCCCATTGCGTCCAACCATCGGCGTCATGGAGCGTCGGAATCGTCACGAGCTCGCCCTGATCGAGGCCCGCAAGCGCGGCATCCACCAGGTCGTCGGCCGTCATCGTGCTGGCGGCCTCCTTCTGCTTCGCATAGCCGGCCACATCCCAGAACTCGGTCGCCGTCGCTGCAGGCAGCACGGTCTGCACGCGCACGCCCTTGTCCGACAGGTCGCGCTGAAGTGCGTGACCGAAGCTCAGCACATACGACTTCGATGCGCTGTACACGCCGTTGAGCAGTTCGACCGCAATACCGACGACCGAGCTGATGTTGATGATGGTGCCCGTGCCCTTGCCGGCGAATACCGGTGCGACGGCGTAAGTCAGGCGCGTGAGCGCGGTGATGTTCAGGTTGATCATCGACTCCATCGTGTCGACGTCGCCGTTGAGAATCGACGCGACCGAGCCGATTCCCGCGTTGTTCACCAGCATCGTGATGTTGCTGTTCTCGCGCAGGATGCGTTCGATCTTCGCGAGCGCCGCCTTGTCGTTCAGATCGGCGGCGACGGTCTCGACCGAGCGGCCGGTTTCGGCCATGAGGCGGCGCGCAAGCGTGTTCAGACGGTCCTGGTTACGCGCCACGAGGATGAGGTCGTAGCCGCGCTTCGCGAGGCGGTCTGCGTAAATGGCGCCGATGCCAGCCGATGCGCCGGTGATCAGCGCGGTGCCTTGCGTGGAAGTGGTCATGATTTTTCCGTTCCGTGAATTGAGCCGACCGGGTGTCGGTTCGTGGAACGAATTCTGGCGTCGACCGAACTCATCCTCAATGTCATATATGCAATGATTCATGCCATCCGCACGCTGACCGGAAACCTTGCAGATTCGTCCTTTGAAACAGGCGCCCGGTTACCCAAAATCGGTGTTGTCGGTGGCTCCGCTCGGCGCATTGCTTCCTGAAGGCGACCGCGCGCCATGCCATCTGATGACACGCCGACGCCGCCCGTGACGATGTCCGTTTTATGCTAGATTCAATTGATCAGGACACACACATGGCGGACGTCATGCACACCGTCGGGCTCGTTGTTTATCCCCAGTTCCAGTCGCTCGCGCTCGCAGTGGCGAGCGTGTTCGAGTACGCGAATCTGCTGCGCGGCGAAGAGGTGTACCAGTTCCGGATCGCGTCCGAGCACGGCGGCGCGGTCATGTCGTCGCAGGGCTTTTCGGTCAACACCGAACCGCTGGCCGAAGCGGGATATGACACGTTGATCGTCGCCGGCGACAACGAATGCCGGCTGCCGTCGGCGACGCTGGTGGACTTCCTGCATCGCGCGCCCTTCCGCTCGCGGCGCATTGCGTCGATATGTACGGGGGCCTTCGTCCTCGCGGCCGCCGGGCTCCTCGACGGGAAACGGGCCACGACGCACTGGTATCACGCGCGGGACTTCAAGAAGCAATATCCGAACGTGCAGCTCGACGAAGATCGCATCTTCGTCGTGGACGGTCAGGTCTGGACGTCGGCCGGCATGAGCGCCGGGGTAGATCTGGCGCTGGCGATCGTCGAAAGCGACTTCGGGCTGGAAACGGCGCGCATGGTCGCGCGCAAGCTCGTGCTGTACCAACGGCGCGGCGGCGGCCAGTCGCAATTCTCGACCTTGCTGGAACTGAACGCGCGATCGGACCGCGTGCAAATGGCGCTGACCTACGCGAGCGAAAACCTGGCGAGCGATCTGTCGGTGGAGCGCCTGGCAGAGGCGGCACGTTTGAGCCCGCGCCAATTCAGCCGCGTGTTCCGAGAGGAAACGGGGCAATCCCCCGCCAAGGCGGTTGAGCGGCTGCGCGTCGAAGCCGCCCGCCTGATGATGGAAACGACGCGCCACCCGATCGAAATCATTGCGAGAGAAACCGGATTCGGCGACCGCGAGCGCATGCGCCAGGCATTTCTGCGCGCGTTTGGGCAACCCCCGCAGACCATACAGCGAGCCTCCGGGGTGGCGCCGCTCATGAATTAGGACTTGTTGAACCAACAGGCGGACAGGTACCGCGCAGTCTTGCTGGCTCAAACCATGAGCGCTCGCTTCGTCCATCGCGCATGACGAGTGGGGCCCCGTCAACGACGTGCCGAGGCTGCCAGCCGCGCGCTGTCCAGGCGGAAAATCTACTGCTCGCCGGGAGCCCACTCCGGGCTATAGCCGCCAAGCGCCGGGTGGTACATTTCATCGCCGGAATGCTGCGTGAATTCGACATTGAGCCGATCCTCACGCAAGCCGAGAATCTCCACGCAATGCGCACAGAGTGCCTGCGCCACTTCCATGCGCTGTTCGGGCGGGCGCCCCCGTCGGATATCCAGCATCATCACCGCGACCGGGACAGGCGCTTCGCCGGCCTCGGCAATACGCCAGACAGCGCCTTGCCCCAGTTCGCGGATCGCGACGCTGATACGCCGAATATCGACCGACATCATCCGCGCATAGGTCTCGCTCATTTTGGCGGCGAGCGCTTGCTTGGTTTCCACCGAATAGTGGTCGTTCACGTCCAGTTGCAGATAGGGCATGGTATTCAGGATTCCGGGTGATTGATCGAACGCGTGCGGCATCGGCCTGTTCAGATGCCGCCAGCCGATTCTGGCATCCGGCTCGCCGCCCTCACAATGTCGAATAAGCAATGATTCTGGACACCGGTTCAAAAACGACACCTGTTCGCGGAGGAGTCGCGCGACATCCTCCCCGCGCTATGCAAATCCGTACAACTTCGCAGGGTTGCTGACGAATATCCGCTGCTGCCAGTCCGGACGCCCGATCCACCCGGCGATCACGTCCAGCATGCTTGCGTCGTCCGGCTTGTCCGTCTTCTGCGTCGGGTGCGGCCAGTCGGTGCCCCACAGCATGCGTTCCGGCGCCATGTCGATCAGCGCCTTCGCGACCGGCGCGACGTCGTCGTAGGCAGGCGCGCCCGTCTTGCTGTCGACGTACGGCCCCGACAACGTGATCCACGTATGGCCCTTTTCGACGAGGCGTTGCGCGGTGCGAAACGCGGCCGACGACAGTCCGCCGGGCTGCGGCACATGCGCGATATGGTCGATGACGAGCGGACAAGGCAGCACCGCAAGATGACGCTCGAGCTCCGGCAGCCGCGCGCCCTGCACCACCAGTTCGATATGCCAGCCGAGGTCCGCGATACGCGCGGCGAGCGGCGCCAGCATGTCGAGCGTCGTCGCGCCCGGATAGCTCAGGTTGAACCGGATCGCACGGATGCCGCCGCGATCGAGCGCCCGAAGTTCGTCGTCGCTCACGGTGCCGTCGACGACGGCCACGCCGCGCGCGTCGTCGCCGAACTGCGCGAGCGCCGCCAGCGTGCAGCGGTTGTCCGTCCCGTACGTCGACGGCGTCACGACCACGTTGCGCTTCGCACCGATACGCGTCTGCACGCGCCGATATTGCGCGACGGTCGCATTCGGCGGGCGCAGCGTCGTGCCCGGCGCGACCGGAAACCGGTCGTCGTAGACGTGCATGTGACAGTCGATCGCCCCTTCGGGCAATCGGAACGCCGGCCGCTCGGTGCCGCTCGACCACGTTTCGTCGGCAGCGGCCAGCCTCGGCAATGCAGCCGAAGCCAGCGTCGCGCCGGCGATCCTGAGGAATTCGCGTCTCGCGATGCGCGCCATGATCAGATGGTCCCCGTCTTGCCGACCAGCTTGCCGGCCGAATGATTGCGCGTGAGCAGCAGCAGCGTCGCGACGCTCACGAGCGTGAGGATCGCGAGCGGCATCAACGCCAGCGCGTAGCTGCCCGTCGCCGCCTTCACCCACCCGTACACGTTCACCATCAGCCCGCCGCCGAGCAGGTTCGCGATCGCATTGACCGTCGCGAGCCCGGCCGCCACGGTGCTGTTGGACAGCATGTCGGTCGCGAGCGCCCAGAACGGACCCTTGAACGAATACGCGCCGACCAGCACTGCGCAGAGCATGCAGACCGTCGGCAGCAGCGATCCGCTCAGCGACGTCGCGAACAGGCCCACGCCGATCAGCAGCATCGGCACGACGGTGTGCCAGCGCCGTTCGCCGACACGGTCCGAGCGCCGGCCCCAGTACACCATCAGGACGGAAGCCACTGCGTACGGCACCGAATTCAGCAGGCCGGTCTCCATGACGGTCAGGCCGAACGACTTGAGCAGTTGCGGCTGCCACACGGACAGCGTGCTGCCTGCCGCGGAAGCACACGTGTCGACGAGCGCGAGGCACAGCACGTAGCGGTTGCGGAACAGTTGCGTGAGCGGCAGCGACGGCACCTTCTTGCGCGCCTTGTGGCCGGCGGCCAGCGCGCTCGAGAGCCATGCGCGCTCGTCGTCGTCGAGCCACCTCGCGTCGTCCGGCTTGTTCGTCAGCACGAACAGGCACGCGATGCCGAGCAGCACGGTCGGAATGCCTTCGAGGATGAACAGCCAGTGCCATCCGCGCAGGCCCCAGAGGCCGTCCATCTGCAACAGCAGCGCGGAGATCGGCGAGCCGATGAAGCTCGCGGCCGGAATCGCGACCATGAACGTCGCGACGATCCGCGCACGATACTGCGTAGGAATCCAGTACGACAGATAAAGCAGCACGCCCGGGAAAAAGCCGGCCTCGGCCGCACCCAGCAGGAAACGCAGCACGTAGAACGTCGTCGCGTTGTGCACGAGCGCGGTCGCCGCCGACACGATGCCCCACGTGATCATGATTCGCGCGATCCAGATTCGCGCGCCGTATTTCTGCAGCGCGAGATTGCTCGGCACTTCGCAAAAGAAGTACGAAATGAAGAACAGGCTGCTGCCGAAACCGAAGACCTGCGCCGACATCCCGAGGTCATGGTTCATCTGCAGCGACGCCATTCCCACGTTGCCCCGATCGATGAAGGCAAGCAGGTAGCAGATCATCAAAAAGGGAATGAGTCGCCAGACGACCTTTCGTATGGTCCGGCGCTCGATCGCGGACGCGTCCATGAAACCGGTTTGCATGTTGTCTCCGTTTATTGTGCGCCTACGCGCGTAATGGTGAACCGTTGCCACGCGATGACCGCCACGACGCCGCACGCGAGCACGGCGGCCATGGCGGCGAAGGTGTGTCGCACGCCGAGCGCCTCGGATGCGCTGCCCACGAGCAGATAACCGAACGGCATCGTGCCGTTGTAGGCCATGCCGTACATCCCGACGAGCCCGCCGCGCACGTGTTCCGGACACTGCCGCTGAATCGTCGCGTTCGTCGACGTGGCCGCGAACGTGAGGCTGAAGCCGAGCGCATAGAACGCCGGAATCGATCCCGCCGCATCGGTCGTCGCGGCCAGCACGGCCAGCGCGCCGACCGCCGTCCACGGCGCATACGCGATGAACCGGCGCGACGCGCGCGGCCCGAACGCCGACGACAGCAACACCGCCGCGCTCAACGAACCGGCGCCGGCGCACGCGAAGAACACGCCGGTAAAGCGCGCCGCATCGTGAAAGCCCTGGTCCGCGAGCAGCGGCACGAGCGTCTGGTAGCTGCCGGCGAACAGGCCGATGCACGCGAGAATCGGCAGATAGCGGGCCGAGAACGCATCGGACAGCACATAGCCGACCGCGTCGCGCAGGCCGCTTTCCGCGCGCGACGGGCGGTCCACCGACGCAACCCGGATCGACCGCACGCATGCCGCCATGAAGCACAGCGCGAGCGCATAAATCGCAAAAGATGTCCGGGGGCCGAGCGTCGGATAAACGAATCCCGCGATGGTCGGGCCGACCATGCGCCCGACGTTGTAGACCATCGTGTTCATCGCGACCGCATTGGAGGTGTGCGTCGCATCCTGCAGGCTCGTCAGCAGCAGCACCTGCCGCGCCGGCGTTTCCACCGCGCTCGACACGCCGATCGCCAGCGCATGCGCGAGGATCAGCTTCACGCCGAGCAGGCCGAGCAGCGACAACGTGAAGAGGCTGCCCGTCAGCAGCAGCGACGCGGTCAGCACGCATAGCGTCACGCGGCGCGCGTTGGCCGAGCCGATGCGGGAGCCCGCCACCGGCGCGACGATCAACTGCGGCCCGTACAGCAGGAAATTGAGCAGCGCGAGGATCGCCGCCGAGCCGGACAGGTGATAGATCAGCAGATTGAGCGTGACGTTCTGCGTCCAGCTGCCAAGCACCGACGCGACCTGCCCGCTCAGATAGCGCCGCAGCGATGCCTCGGTCAGCGCGGGAAACAGCCGGCTCACCCACCCCGCTTGCGTGGCGACGTTCATGACAACGTCTTCCCGCGCGTTTCGGGCGCGAACAGCACGACCGCGGCCGCGGCGAGGAACGCGACGATCGTCGTCGCGAGTCCGAGCACGAAGCCGCCCGACGTCGACGCCAGCGCACCGATGATCAGCGGCGCGATGAAGCCGCCAAGCCGGCCGCCGTTGTATGCGAGGCCCATGAAGAAGCCGCGCGATGCCGTGTTGCCGATGATCTCCGCGAGGAACGGGCCGGCGCCCGCGAAGATGCCGTTCACGCTGAAGCCGGTCAGAAAGATGGCGGTCATCAGCAGCAACGGATTCGCCGACACGATGTACACGCCGACGGCCAGCGCACCGACCAGCAGGTAGGCCAGGAACATCGGACGCCGGCCGATGCGGTCGACCCATGCCGAGAACAGCAGGAATCCGGCGATCGCGCCGAACTGCAGCGCCAGCACGAATTTCAGGCTATGCACGAAATCGAGGTGCTTCACCATGATGAGGAACGTCGGCGTCCACGTGAATACGCCCCAGTACAGGTATTGCAAAAAGAAGATGAAGCAGAAAGCGGTAAGCAGGCCGCGCACGTTCAGCTTCTCGTGACTCGCGGTGTCGAGCTTGCGGGCCTGCGACTTCGCGTGCCGGCGTTCGAGCCAGATCGGCGATTCCGGCGTCTTGCGCGCGACCCAGAACAGGATGAAGAACGGCGATGCACCGATCAGGAACAGCAGACGCCAGCTGTCGCCGCCCAGTCCGCCATGCACCGCGCCGACGATGCCCGAGATCACGATCGCGAGGATCGCGCCGATCGGCAAGCCCATCTGCATCAGCGCGCCGCCTTTGCCGCGCCGGCTCGGGTGCCAGGTCTCCGCGATGAGCGCGGCGCCGGCGGTCCAGGTTCCGCCCATGCCGAGCGCGCCGAAAAAGCGCAGTGCGGCAAACGAGTGCGCGTCGGGCGCAAACGCGATCAGGCCGGAGAACAGCGAGTAGATGCCGACGCAGAGCAGCGCGGTACGCACGCGCCCGATCCGGTCCGACACGAAGCCGAACAGAATGCCGCCGATGATCTGTCCGGCCGCCGTGACGCTCGTGAACATGCCGAGCTGCGCCTTGCTCAGCCCGAACTGCAGCGCGAGCGTCGGCAGCAGCAGCGACAGCAGGAACGAGTCGTAGCTCTCGAACGTCCAGCCGAGCCCCGCGAGCGACAGCGAACGCCACTCGATACCGGTCACGTGCGTGAACCCTTTTTCAGCGGCTGCGGACTCCACGTCCTGCGTCGCCACGGTTGCACTCGTCTTCACGGGTTGTCTCCGGGATTCGCGATGCGATACGTCGAGGCGGCCGTCCGGCTGAACAGCGCGGCCTTTTCATCGGCCGACATCGACGATGCGAGTCGTTTGAAGGCGTTCCACAGCACGCGATAGCCGAACATCCCCTTGTCGACGGGGAAGTTGCTTTCGAACATGCAGCGATCAACGCCAAAGCATTCGACGCAGGTATCGAAATACGGCTGCCACGCCGCCGCCAACGCCTGCGACGACGGCGGCAGGTCGCGCGCGGCGAAGTCGAAGCCGAATACGGTCATGCCCGCGCCGCCGAGCTTCATGCGCATGTTCGGCAGCGCGGCGAGACGCGCAAGTTGTCGTTTCCATTGCGCATGCACTTCCGCACGCCGGCCGGCATGCGGACCCACGCCGACCGGACCGCCGAAATGGTCGATGACGATGGTGACGCCCTCACATGCGCGCGCGAGTTCGTACAGGTCGTCGAGTTGCGTGTGATAGACCCAAGCGTCGAGCGACAGTCCATAGCGAGCGAGCGTCGTCACACCCTGCCGGAAAGCCGGATCCGACATCCGGTCGCGCGGCGGCGTCACCGGGCTCGATCGCACGTCGGGGCTCGCATGCCACGCGAGCGGATTGCGGATCCCGCGCAATCGCCCGCCGGACACCCGGAGCATCATGTCGAGCACCGCATCGAGTTCGGCGCCGACCGACAGATCGGCGCCGCCGACGATGGCCGCGCAGCACCGCACGGGGCCGTATGCGCCGCTTTCGAACATCGCGGCGATGCCATTCGCGAATTCCACTTCGCCCACCGGCTTGAACGCGTCCGGCCCGCTTGCACGCAACATCGAGCGACACTGCACGTAGACCGTCGACACGACCCGATGTCCGCTGCGCACGTCTGCGCCGAACTCGTCCGCGAGATAGCGGCCCGTCTGGCGGTCCCACAGGTGATGATGGGCGTCGACGATGGCAAGCGCGGGTTCGAGCACCGGCTCGTCGCGCAATGCGAGCCACTCGGGCCTGACAGGCAGATGGGGCGCGTGAACGGTCTGCATCGCACTCACCGTCAGAACTTCTGGCGCATGCCGATCACCACGCCCGTCTGGTTGTGATCGGGTGCGACCGTGCCATAGCCGTTCACGCCGAGCGCGGAGCCGCCCTTGTTGCGCGCGAAACCCGCCGTCGCGTAGATATCGGTACGCTTCGACAGCAGATAGTCCGCACAGAGCACGGCCAGCCACGGATCGGCACTCGTCGAATGCACGTCCTGGTAATAGGCCGTGGCCGTGACCACGAACGCCGGCGACACCGCGTACTGCGCGCCGGCCCAGTACAAGTTCGCCGCGCTGGCTTCGGCGCCATTCGCGACATGGATCGGGTTCGCCGGCAGGAACGCGTTCGACGCATGGAGATAGCGATAACCGGCGAAGCCCTTCACCGGTCCGATCGCATACGACGCGGCGGCCGTCGCGCGACGCTCGGTGCCCGTGTTGGTCGCGACGGTGTTGCTGTTGCGCTGCTCGTACGACACGCTCGCGGCGAGCGGTCCTTGCGCGAAAGTCAGCGCCCCGCTGAAGAAGCGGCCGGTGAGTTGCGCGCCCGGCACTTCGGCGCCGTACCCGGTGTCGTAGCGGGTGCTATACATGGCCTGCGCCGTCAGCGGACCGAACACGCCGGTGTACTTCGCCGAATTGTCGATACGCGCGGCCGCCGCGTAGTCGACCGACAGCACCGAGTATCGCGACGACGCGCCCATCGGGTCGAAGGCCACGGCCTGTTCGTAGAAGAGCGAATTCTGGCGGCCAAACGTCAGTTGCTGGCCCCGGTACGCCAGCCCGACCCACGCCTGCCGGCCGAAAATCCGCGACGTCGTGGCGGCATTCGAGCCGAGGCCTTTCGTCGACTGCGCGGTCGTGCCGTCGTTGATGTTGAAGCCGTCTTCCAGCTGCAACATGGCCTTCATGCCGCCGCCGAGATCCTCGACGCCCTTCAGCCCCCAGCGCGAACCGGACAGATTGCCCGACGCTTCGCGCGTCTGCGCGCCGCCGGTACTCGTGTTGTTGATGTGCTCGATACCGACGTCGGCAATGCCGTACAGCGTGACGCTGCTTTGCGCATGCGCGGCGCCGCACCACAAGGCCGCGCTCGCGACGGTGACGGCCCCGAGCGCAAGGCGGGGTTTCGGGCGGGTATGCAGGGTGGCCGGATTCGACAACATGGAGTCTCCAAACTGATTTTTGTGGGTGGGTTTTCTGGCGAGAGAAAGTTCACGACTCGCGGGCGGCAGGCGCTTCGCCGGCGCCCGAGCCCGGATCGCCGAGCCACACGATGGTCAACGCGCCGAGCAACAGCACACCCGACACGGCGATGAGCGGCGCGGTGAAGCCGCCGGAGAATTGCCGGAGCGCGCCGATCAGCGACGGCCCGACGAAGCCGCCGAGATTGCCGACCGACACGATCAGCGCGAGTCCGCCCGCGGCGGCCCGGCCGGTGAGGAATCCCGACGGGATGGCCCAGTAAGTCGCCTGGAACGCGAGGATCCCGCTCACCGTGACGCACAGTGCGATCAGCTTGAAAACCGGCGCATGAATGAAGGCGCTCGCACACAACGCCGCCGCGGCGAGTGCCAGTGCACCGGCGACATACGGGATGCGGTTGGCCGCGCGATTGGCGAGACGCGCCCACCAGAGCATCGCACCGGCGCCGATCGCGTACGGAATGGCCGTCAGCCAGCCGACCACCGCGTGTTCGACGCCGAACTGCTTGATGATCTGCGGCATCCACAAGCCGACGCCGAGCGAGCCGACGATCCCGCAGAAGTTGACGAACGCGAGCACGAACACGCGCCAGTTCGTCATCGCGTCGCGCAGTTTGCTGCCGTGCCTGGCGCCGATGTCGCGCTGCTCGAACGCGAGGCGCTTCGCGAGCGACGCCTTCTCTTCGTCACTGAGCCACGCGGCTTTCTCGGGACGGTCGGCCAGCACGAACAGGCACGCGATGCCGAGCATGACGGCCGGTACGCCTTCGATCAGCAGCAGCCACTGCCAGCTGCGCAGCCCGTGCAGGCCGCCGAGTTCGAGCAGCGCACCGGAAATCGGCGAGCCGATCATGTTCGCGACGGGGATGCCGACGAGGAAGGCGGCCGTCACCTTCGCGCGCCACTTGCCGGGAAACCAGTGCGTGAAATACAGGTAGATGCCGGGCGTGAACCCTGCCTCGGCGAGCCCGAGCAGAAAACGCGCGGCCGCAAAGCTCTTCGGGCCGACGACGAACGCCGTCGCCATCGAGAACACGCCCCACGTGATCATGATTCTCGCGATCCATACACGCGCCCCGACCTTCTGCATGATCAGGTTGCTCGGAATCTCGAACAGGAAATAGCCGATGAAGAACAGGCCGGCGCCGAAGCCGAACTGCTCGGCCGTGAGACCGAGATCCTTGTTCATCGTGAGCGCGGCAAAACCGACGTTGGTCCTGTCGAGATAGCTGATCACGTAGCAGACGAAGATGAACGGCAGAATGCGCCGGAACGCCTTCGCGAGCGTGCGCTCGCTGGCCGCGTAATCGTCGGCGGCCAGGCGCTCCGCCGATGACGCATCGGCGCGCGGTACGTCGTCGCCGGCATGCAGCGCGTGCGAAATGGTCATGCTTGTCTCCTTCGTCGCGCGGCTGGCGGCGCGATCTTTCGGCATACGGGCGGGAGGCCGACGTGCGGCTTCCCGGCTCGGCTCGTGGGTCTCAGTCCTGCTTCGCGGCCTGCTTCGGCAGCGGGCCGGCAATGCGCATGTCCGCTTTCAGCACGGAACCGGACGTCGATTCGGTGATGAAGAGCGTCTTCATGTCCGGGCCGCCGAAGCACACGCTCGTGAGCGACGCCCCCTTCGGCCCGGTCAGGATCTCGACGGGCTCCGCGCAGTGGTTGAGCACCCATACGCGGCCGAGCCCCGGATTCGCGACGAACAGGCGGCCTTCGAGATCGACGGTGAGGCCGTCGGGACCGCTCGGTCCGTAGGACGTGAAGAACTGGCTGACCTTGGTGACCGATCCGTCGGTCTGCAGCGGCATGCGCCACACGGCATTGCCGCGCGTCATCGCGACGAACAGCACCTTCTCGTCGCGCGACAGCACGAGCCCGTTCGGGCTCGGGCAGGTGCCGAGCAGCATGTCGAGCTTGCCGTCGGGCGACAGCCGATACACACGGCCCGTCGGATCGTGCAGCCCGGTCTGCCCTTGATCGGTGAAGTAGATATTGCCGGCCGAGTCGAACGTCAGATCGTTCACGCCCTTGAAGCGCTCGGTGTTGCGGCGCTCGAGATAAGAGCGAACTTCACCGCGCTCGATATCGAGCAGCATCAGGCCGTTCCGGTAGTCGGTGATGATCAGGTGCGATGCGTCGAAACGCTTCATCCCGTTGGGCTCGCCGTCGTATTCGACGACGAGATCCCAGTCGCCCGACGGCGAAATGCGGAAGATGCGCCCGTGCGGAATGTCGGTGACGAACAGATAGCCGTCCGGATCCCACACCGGCCCTTCGAGAAAGGAATCCGTGACCATGCCGCCGCGATTCGCGCGCGCCCATTCCGTGCGGACGTCCGGCTTGCGAAACTTCTCCGGCATGCGCGTGAACACGTCGGCTTCGCGCACGTCGGGACTCGTCAGATAAAACATGCGTACCTCGATGTTCGGGGTTCAAGCCGCGCTGTGCGCGCGTTCGTCCAGCACCGCGAGAACGTTGGCGGCCGCACCCTTGCCCATGTTCACGTACGCGGCATCGCTCACGCCGCCGATATGCGGAGACAGAATCACGTTGGGAATCTGCTGGAACGGGTGCGGCGCCGTCATCGGCTCGACGTCGAAGCTGTCGAGGCCGGCTGCGCTCAACCGGCCGCTTGCCAGTGCCTCGACAAGCGCGGCTTCGTCGATCAGGCCGCCGCGTGCGGTATTGACGAGCATCGCGCCGCGCTTGAAACGCGCGAGCGCGTCTCGGTCGAGCATCCGGCGGTTGTCGGCCGTCAACGGACAATGCAGCGACACGACGTCCGACTCCGCGTACAGCGTGTCGAGCGGTACCAGCGTCACACCGGCCGGCGCTTCCTTCGCGAACGGATCGAACGCGAGCACCTTCATGCCGAACGCCGCGCCGATCGCGGCCACGCGCCGGCCGATCGCGCCGAGTCCGACGAGGCCGAGCGTGCGCCCGTCGAGTTCGACGGACTTGTGCGTCGACTTGTCCCAATGGCCTTCGCGCATGCGCCTATCGAGCTGCGGAACCGACTTCGCACACGCGAGCAGCAGCGCCCATGTGTGCTCGGCGACGGCGGCCGCATTCGCGCCGACCGCGGCGCGCACCGCGATGCCGCGCGCGGCGGCGGCGGCCTGATCGATCACGTCGATCCCGCTGCCGTGCTTCGAAATCACCTGCAGATTTTCGGCCGCATCCATGATGCGGGCGTTGACCTTGCCGTACCGGACGATGATCGCGACCGGCTTGTGCCGGGTGCAGAGCGCCACGATGTCGTCTTCGGCCGGTTGCTTGCCGGCGAACACGACGTCGAACTGCGCAAGCATCTCGAGCGCCTGCGGCGCCAGGTCGGCGGCGGTCACGAGGACCACGGGCTTGTGCGAAGCGGCCTGCATCACAGTGCCTCGCCTTCTGCCAGCATGCCGGCTGCGCGCAACTCCTTCTCGATCCAGCCCGGGCGAAGGTCGCCCTTGTGGATCGCCGCGATACGCGCGGTTTCGAAGTCGAGCTTTTTCTGCGCGAGATCGACGATGCGCGCGACGTCGGCGCGCGCAATGACGACGACGCCGTCGGCGTCGCCGACCACCAGATCGCCCGGATTCACCGTCGTGCCGCCCAGCGAGATCGGCGCATTCACGCGCCCCGCGACGCTCTTGGTCGGGCCGCACGGATTGAGGCCGGCCGCGAAGATCGGATAGTCGCCGTTGGCCAGTTCGTGCGCGTCGCGCACCGCGCCGTCGATGACGATACCGGCGATGCCGGTCGCCTTCGCCTGCGCCGCCATGATTTCGCCGAGCAACGCGCACGAGATGTCGCCCTTGCCGTCGACCACGACGACGTCGCCCGGCTTCGCGACGGCGAGCGCCGCATGGATCGCAAGGTTGTCGCCCGGACGGACTTCGACCGTGACCGCGGGGCCGGCGACCTTCATCTTCGGCGACAACGGCCGCACGCGGCCATGCACCGTGCCACGGCGGCCCGCGACGTCGGCCAGGATCGCGGCCTGGTAGCGCGCGGCCGCCTGAACGAGTTCGGGCGACACGCGTTCGATGTCGCGATTGATCGGAGAAGTACTGACGGATGGCTTGCTCATGTTTCGACCTCGGGTTGTGCGTTGTACTCTGTACAACGTTGGTGTACGCAGTGAAACCACTATAGCCAGAGGACGCGCGTGAAGGCACTGGCGTTTACCCTTTTACGTGGTAAACCATCGTTTTACTCTGTACAATTCCGAATGAATGACGACGGGAGAGAAGGAATGGGAAACGACGGGGTCGTTGCCGTGGAAAAGGCGCTTTCGCTGCTGGACTGCTTCAAGCCCGGCGCCGAATCGCAGTCGCTCACGATGCTGTCGCAGGCATCCGGCATGCACAAGACGACGGTCTATCGGCTGATGAATTCGCTGGAGCGAATGGGGTATGTCGTGCGCGCGCAATCCGGCAACTATTCGCTCGGACATCGCGTGCTGTACCTCGGCAAGCTGTACGAGCAGTCCTTCCATCTGTCCACGGTGGTGGAACCGGCGCTGCATGCGCTGGCCGCGTTGACGAAGGAAAGCGCATCGTACTACGTGCACGACCACGGGCAGCGGCTCTGCCTGTTTCGCGTCGAGCCGTCCGAAGGTCTACGTGAAACCCGGCTCGCCGGGACGATGCTGCCGCTCGACGACACGGCCATCAGTCACGTGATCCGCTTCTGGGGGCTCGGCGAGCCGATCTACGACAAGCCGCCTGCACTGCCCCTCTTCACCGCGGGTGCGCGCGACGTGCACACGGCGGCGTTCGCGGTGCCGGTCTTCGGCGCCGGCGACAAGTTCATGGCGGCGCTGACGCTTTCCGGTCCTGCGTCTCGCCTCAGCGTCGCGCACGAGTCGGGCGAGCTGGATCGACCGCAACTGGATGCGGCCGCCGATCTATCGCGGAAGCTGGGCGCGAGTGTCGCGCTCTGCGAGAACGTCTACGGCACCTGATCGCCGCTTCGGCAAAGGCCGGGTTCAACTCGGCGAGCCGTAACAGGGCTAGTACGGACCGGTCGAGCCGGCACGCGCGCAACCCGCTTCTTCGCCCGCATGACGCGGCCGCCGTTCTTTATGCATGCGTCGAGCGCGGCCGATCGTTCGTCCGCACAACCGCATGGCCGGCGGACATCGACCGTGACTCGAAGTCCTCGCCGCGCGATTCTCGCGACGCGATCACCGCGACGAACGCTGGGAGCGCCATCAGCATCGCGTAACCCGCGACGAAGATCGCCGAGCCCGTATAGCTGACGAGCAGCGTGCCGACGATCGGGGCGATCGAGCCGCCGAGCACCGATGCGAGCTGATAGCTGGTCGACAATGCGGTAAAGCGCACACGCGTCGGAAACAGTTCGGCCATGTACGCGGCCATCGGTCCGAGAATGATGCCGTGGCAGGCCAGGCACGCGATCAACGCGAGTTGCAGATGCGCATAATCGCTGCCGGGCGACAACGTGAACAACGAGCAACCGGCGACCGCCGCGCCGAGCAAGCCGGCGATCAGCACCGGGCGCCGTCCGACCCGGTCCGACACGTGCGCGGCGATCAGGATGATGACGACCTCGATCGCCGACGCCCACATCAGCGCGGACAGCGCCTGCGGCCGGCTGAAGTGCAGATAGCCGGTCGCGAGTCCGAGCGCGAACGTCGAGAACAGATACAGGAACGTGTTTTCCGCGGCTTTCACGAAGAACGCACGCACCATCTGCCGCCAGTTGCCCGCACACGTTTCGCGCAGCGACGCGCGCTCGACCGTCCGATGCGCGGCGGCCAGCTCGGCGAACGCCGCCGATTCCTCGACGCGCCGACGCGTCCAGAAACCGACGATCACGAGCAGCGCGGAGACGAAGAACGGGATCCGCCACGCCCAGTCGACGAATGCGGCATCGCCGTAGAACCGCTGCACCAGCCCGATCACGAGCGCGGTCAGCACGTTCGCGAGCGGGCCCGCGAACATCGTGAAGCTGGTCCAGAAGCCGCGCTGCGTGGCGGGCATCGATTCGGCGATCATCAGGATCGCACCGGTCGCCTCGCCGCCGACCGCGATCCCCTGCACGATCCGCAGCAGCACGAGCAGCAGCGGCGCCGCGATGCCGATCGACGCATAGGTCGGCAGCAGGCCGACGCAGAACGTGCTGATGCCCATCATCAGCAGACTGACGACGAGCGTCTTGCGGCGGCCGATGCGGTCGCCGATCATCCCGAACACGATGCCGCCGAGCGGCCGCGCGACGAAGCCGACCGCGAACGTCGCGAGCGCGAGCAGCGTGGCCGCGAGCGGATTGCCGACGACGAAGAACTGCTTGTCGAACACGAGCACCGCACACGCGGCGAACGCGAAGAAGTCGTACCACTCGAGCGTGGTGCCGACGGTGCAGGCGAACATCAGGTTGGCACGCTTTTTCATCGCACATGTCTCCGGTATTTTTTGTGGTTGATAGCGGGGCGAACGGCGCCGCGGCGCCACCGCGCGCTCAAAGCTCGAGAACGAGCCGCTCGCCGCCGCACGCGCGCGAACAGCAGGTCATCATCCGGTCGTGCGCGTCGCGCTCCGCGCGCGTGAGCACGCTGTCGCGATGATCGACTCGACCGGCCAGCACGCGGACTTCGCACGATCCGCACAGCCCTTCGCGGCAGTCGCTCTGCACGTCGATGTTCGCGTGCTGCAACGCGTCGAGCACGGTCTGGTTCGCCGAGACCGTCAGCGTGATGCCCGAATCCTTCAGTTCGACTTCGAACGGCCGCTCCTTCGACGGATCGAGCGCCGCCTTCGTCGACACGAAATGCTCGACCCGCAGCGCATCGCGCGGCCAGTGCGCGCAGCTCGCTTCGAGTGCATCGAGCATCCGTGCGGGGCCGCACGCGTAGATGTGCGTGTCGTCGGCCGGCTGCGCGAACAGCGCGCGAAAGTCGTTACGCGAGCCTTCTTCCGACACGTACACGTGCAGACGCTCCCCATGCAGCGCGGCGAGCGTGTCGAGCATCGCCATCGACGCGCGTCGCGAACCGCTGTAGTGGATTTCGTAATCGATGCCGCGCGCCTTCGCTTCGCGCGCCATCGCACTGATCGGCGTGATGCCGATGCCGCCCGCGACGAAGATGGCCTTGTCGGCGTCGGCGGCGAAGCGGAAGTGATTGCGCGCGCCGCGAATCTTCAGCCCATCGCCGGCGCGCAGATTCGCATGCACCCACGCCGATCCGCCGCGACTCTGCGCGTCGTGCAATACCGCGATCTCATACGCGTCGCGCTCGGCCGGATCGCCGCACAGCGAATACTGGCGCGTGATGCCGGTATCGCCGCAGATCACGTCGATATGCGCGCCGGGCGTCCAGCGCGGCAGCGGGCGGCCGTCGGCGGACACGAGCCGGATGTGGGCGATGCGATCCGCGCACATCGACACGCGTTCGACCGTGACCGCGCGGCTCACCGCGTGCGACGACGGCTCGCCGATGCGCACCGCCGCGCGCGGGCGCAGCACCGACGGGTCGCGGCGCTCGGGATTCAGCGCAGGATCCCATTCGACGTACAGGTGTTCGGGGCCGCGGAACGACGTGTTCGGCACATACGTGAAGCGCTGCTCGGCAAGCTTCATGTGCGGCAGGCGGCGCGTGAACTCGTCGAGGAAGACCTGCATCTCCATGCGTGCGAGATTCTTGCCCATGCACTGATGCGATCCATAGCCGAACGTCAGCTGATCGTTCGCGTTCTCGCGGCGGATGTCGAACAGGTCGGCGTCCGCGAAGTGCGCTTCGTCGTGATTCGCGGACGACGTGACGATCAGCAGCTTCGAGCCCGCCGGAATGTCGATGCCGCCAATCGTCACGTCCTTCGTCGCGAGCCGTCGCCATGCGGCGACCGAGCCGTTGTGCCGCAGGCACTCCTCGACCGCATTCGGGATCAGCGACGGATCCTCGCAGATGTCGCGCCACGCGTCGGGATGCTGCAGCAGCAGCTTCATCGCGTTCGCCGTCGCGTTCGCGGTCGTCTCGTGCGCGGCGACGATGCCCGCCATCATCATCGAATGCAGATACGAATCGGTGATCACGTCCGGCAGTTCCTTCTGCTTGCGGATCCCGTACTGCATCCAGCCGGGCCCGGACGGATTCTCGCGCATCTTGTCGAGCACCTTGCCCGCGAACTGCCAGAACTTGCCGACCGCATGCGCGACCGCCACCTGCTCCTCCGGTTTCGGACGCCCCCACGTGTTGATCGTGTGCGCGATCGAGTATTCGCGCAGCGTGTCCATGTCCTCTTCGGGCACGCCGAGAAAGTGCAGCGCGACCGTGAGCGGCACTTCCCACAGCATCTGGTCGACCAGATCCGCTCGACCGTCGTCGATGAAGCGGTCCACGTATTCGCGCGCGAGCCGGCGCACCATCGGTTCGTGATGCTTCAGCGCGTCGGGCGTGAACGGGTCGAGCAGCGCGCGGCGGCGCGGCATGTGCGCGGGCTCGTCCTCGTTGACGAGCGTGCGGTTCAGCGCAAAGCCGTACGACGCGAGCACCGCGTTCGCGTCGGGCCCGGTGGGCGTGATCTTCTCCAATGCGATCGACGGGCTGAACGTGATGTTGTCGCGAAAGATCGCCTTGATGTCGTCGTAGCGCGTGACGACCCAGTAGCCGAGTTTGGGGCTGTAGAACACGGGCTCCTGCTCGCGCGCCCAGCGCACGTACTCGGGCGGATCCTGCTGGTAGCCGTCGTCGAACGGGTCGAACGCGGCTGCGGCGGCGCTCACCGGACAGCCGTTCGGCGCGGTCGCCGCGGCCGGCGCAGGATGAAACGGACATTTCGACGATGACGCGTGGCGCTCCGTGACGGACATGATTCGCTCCCGTGCTATGATTTTGCGTAAATCTAATACGCAATGCGTAATCAAACGACTGGGGTAAACCTTGGCGGCCGGGCGCCGCCGGTCGTCCGGCTAGAATCGGGCTTATGGAAAAAATCGCCAGAACGAAGAAGACCGCGCCGCCCGAGCGCGACCGCAGGCAACGCGTCCAGTCCGCGTCGACCGGCCTGCTCGTGCTGAAGGAACTCGCCGCGTGCGGCGGCCGCGCCACGCTGACCGCGCTCGCGGCGCGGCTCGACGAGAATCCCGCGAAGGTTCACCGCTATCTGGCGAGCCTGATGGAGGAATCGTTCGTCACGCAGGAGCGCGCCACCCAGCAATACGTGCTCGGGCCCCAGTGCATCTCGATCGGGCTCGCGGCGATCCGGATGGCCGATCCGATACGGCTCGCCGAACCGTCGCTCGTGCGCCTGCGCGAGCGCCTGGAAGTAACGTGCTTCGTCGCGATCATGGGCAACCGCGGGCCGACGATCATGCGCTTCGAAGAGCCCGGCCTGCCGGTCACGGTCAATGTGCGCGCCGGCTCGGTGATGTCGTTGCTATGGTCCGCAACCGGGCGGCTGTTCCTCGCGCTGCTCGACGAGCCGCGTGTGCGACAGCTAGCGGCAGACGAACTCGCGGCGGCGCCGGCCGAGTTGCGCGCCCAGCTCGATCGACGCGATCCGGTCGGTAAATTGCAGCGCGAGATTCGCGCGGCCGGCCTCGCGACCGTCTGCGACACGAACCTGAAGGGCATCAGCGCCGTGTCGGCGCCGCTATTCGATGCGAACGGACATATGTGCGCGGCGATCACCGCGTTGGGCGCGACCGGCGGCTTCGACGCGTCGATCGACGGGCCGGTCGCGACGGCACTGCGCCACGAGGCCGGGCTGATCAGCGGCGAGCTCGGGTACACGACCGATCCCGACGGCCGGTAGTGCGTCAGCGTATCGACGCAGACGGCGGCTTCCTGTCCGCGATACATGCGCGGCGAATTGCGCGGTGACGCAGCGTCAGGCGCCAGCGCGATGGTGCAGCAGCAAGTTGCTGCCCCATCGCGCTGGCGTTACCGACATTCGCGGATGCGGATTGCGCCGTTGATCCGCAGGTTCGGTAAAGGCGGCCCCGATCTGCCGCGCCGTTACGCCACGGCCGGAAAATCGAGCGTCGTATCGTTCACGCGATTGACGAGGTTCGTGAACGTGATCGACGCGATGGCGAGATTGATCTCGATGAGCTGGCGTTCCGTATAGCCCGCTGCGCGCACCGCATCGACGACCGCGACGGGGACCGTGCCGTGCGTACCGACGAGCGTACGGACATACGCGACCAGCGCGTCGCGCGCGGCGTCGCCGGTTGCCGCACCCGCGCGCACCTGCTTCATCTGATCGCTCGTCAGGCCTGCCAGCTTGCCCATCAGCGTGTGAGCGGCGACACAGTAATCACATCCCGCGTATTCGCTGACCGCCAGCTTGATCACTTCGATATCGGCCTTGCCGAGCGTGCTCGCCGCGACCGCCGCATCGAACGCCAGCGCCGCGCCGAGCGCTTCGGGGCTTTGCGTGCCGATGGTTGCGTATGCGTTGGGCACCTTGCCGACGGCCTTCTTGATCTTCGCGAACACTTCAGCGGCCGCGCCGGTTGCCTCTTCAGGGCGAATGGTGGTGAGACGGGACATGATCGACTCCTTGCTTCATGGTTGAACGGTTAGCCATGTCGTATGGCATGGGAGTCAGTGTAGGGATGCGCGACCGTTTCTTTAATGCCATACTGCCGCAACTCCATGCTCAAACGTCTCATATGGAAATGCTCGACCGATTGCTGTCGATGATGCCGGTCACGGGGCGACTTGACGTGCGGTGCCACTTCGGGTCGCCGTGGCGCATCGACCATCCCGAGTCGAGCGAGTGGGAACTCCCCTATCACATCCTGTTGCGCGGCGAGGCCGTCGTCGAGTGCGAGCCGGACGGAGAAGACGAACCGACGCTCCGGATGAAGGCGGGCGACATCGTGGTGTTTCCGTCCGGCAGCGCCCATCGGCTGCACGACGGCAGCGGCGAGGCGCCGCGCGCGGCGCGCGAGCGGCACAGGAACGGCCTGACCGTTGCGACGAACGGCAGCGCCAATGCAAGCACCGACGTGCTGTGCGGGCGCTTCGTGCTGCCTGCCGTCCCGCAGCAGTTGCTGCGCGACCATCTGCCTCGACGTCTGCTCGTGAGCAGCGTAACGGCGGGGGACGAACAGACGCGCGACGCCGCGTTTGCAGCCACGCGGCTCGCGCGGGTCATCGAGTTGATGCGCGAGGAAGCGCTGGAGCAACGCGCCGGCAGCGCCGCGGTCGTGGATCATCTGTCCGGCGCGCTGTTCGCGTTGACCCTGCGCAGTGCGTCCGACGCAGGCCAAGCGCCGCGCGGGCTGCTTGCACTGGCACAACGTCATCGGCTGCAGCCGGCGCTCGCGGCCATGTTCGACGAGCCGGAAAAGCCCTGGACGCTGGCCCGGCTGGCCGAGCGCTGCCACATGTCGCGCGCGACGTTCGCACGCCACTTCGACGAGGCGATCAGCCGCTCGGCAACCGATGTCCTGACTGAAATCCGCATGGCGCTTGCCGGGCGCAAGCTCGCGCAAACGACAATGTCGGTCGCCGAGATCGGCGAATCGGTCGGATATCGATCCGAGGCCGCGTTCCAGCGGGTGTTCAAACGGCAGGTAGGCATGACGCCGGCGAAGTGGCGCATGCGATCGTCGAGAGTCGCGGAGCCGGAAGCGCGTTCATCCTGACGCACGATGCGCGCGAGGCCACGTTCACTTCACCCGGATATCTTTCATACATGGACAGGCTCCAGGCCATGACCACCTTCGTCACGGTGGTCGAGACGGAAGGGTTCGCATCGGCGGCGCGCAAGCTGAACGTATCGCCGTCGGTGATCAGCCGCGTGATGACGGAACTCGAGGAATATCTGGGCGTGCGGCTGTTGACGCGGACAACGCGCGTGGTCCGCATCACCGATGCGGGCGCGTCGTTTTACGAAGACTGCCGGCGCATTCTGGCGGACATCGACGCGGCCGAGCTTTCCGCCACCGGCACCGGCAATACGCCACGCGGCCAGCTCACCGTCACTGCGCCCGTGCTGTTCGGCAAGAGCTACGTGACGCCGATCGCGCTCGAGTATCTGGAGCAGCATCCTTTCGTCAATCTCAACTGCTGGTTTCTGGACCGCGTCGTCAATCTCGTCGATGAAGGCGCCGACGTTGCCGTGCGCATCGGCGAGCTGCCGAACTCGTCGCTGCAGGCGATCGCGGTCGGCAAGGTACGCCGCGTACTGTGCGCTTCTCCCGCTTATCTCGGTGCGCACGGCGCGCCGCAGCATCCGGACGATCTCGCGGCTCACGTCACGATTCAGGCGACGGGCATTACGCCCGCGCCAGAATGGCGCTTCCGCGCGCGGGACAAGACGCTCACCGTCCCCATCCAGCCGCGCCTGCTCACCACGACGAACGATTCCGCGATTGCCGCGGCAACGGCTGGTCTCGGCATCGTGCGCCTGCTGTCCTATCAGGTGGTCGACGAACTCGCGCAAGGCACGCTGTGCGTGCTGCTGGCCGAACACGAACTTGCGCCGCTTCCGGTTCATGTCGTGCATCGCGAGGGCAGGTACGCGAACCGGAAAGCGCGCGCGTTCATCGATCTCTGCGTCGAAAGGCTGAGAGCCCAGGCGCCGATGTGGTCTGCATAGCCGACACCGGCGAGTCGGCACGGCGCAAGCGGCGGAACCGTCCCGACCGGCACGCGTATCGGGCGTCGCGTTCCGTATGCAAGCAGGCCTTACAGACCGAGATCGCTCAGGCCCGGATGATCGTCGGGCCTGCGCCCGAGCGGCCAGAAGAACTTCCGGTCGGCCTCGGCGATCGGCAGATCGTTGATGCACGCATGGCGGTGATGCATGAGGCCATCGTCACCGAATTCCCAGTTCTCGTTGCCGTACGAGCGATACCAGTTCTGCGCGTCGTCATGCCACTCGTAGGCGAAGCGTACGGCAATCCGGTTGCCGCCGTACGCCCACAACGCCTTGATGAGCCGGTAGTCGAGTTCGCGCTGCCACTTGCGTGTGAGCAGCGCAACGATCGCCGGACGGCCTGTCGCGAATTCGGCGCGGTTGCGCCACACGCTGTCGACGCTGTACGCGAGCGAAACCTGCTCCGGATTGCGCGTGTTCCACCCGTCTTCCGCGAGCCGCACTTTCTCGATCGCCGTCTCCAGCGAGAATGGTGGAACCGGCGGGCGAACAACGTTGACGTCTTTCATGATCAAACTCCTTTCGTTGGGAATCGTCGCCGGGCGACGAGGGTTCTGAATCACACGTCGAGCAGCAGACGGTCGCCGCCGCCCGATTCGCGATGCGCGGGCACCGCGCAGCAGATCAGCGCTTCGTCGTCCGGTACCTTGAATTCCGGCGCGACCGGATACGTCACAGCGCCTTCGATAATCCGGGTGCGGCAGGTGCCGCAACTGCCTCCGCGGCACCCGTATTCGGGCGTCAGGCCGCGCGCCTCGGCCAGGTCCAGCAGCGAGCCGCTGCCCGGCTGCCAGCGCGCTTCCTTGCCCGACTTGACGAACGCGACGGGTGTCGGCGTATCCGCTGGCGCACGCAGCGGGGTACTCGCGCCCGAATCGACTCGACGCTTGAGCCCGGAAGGACCGAACGACTCCGCGTGGATTCGGTGGTCCGCCACGTTCAGGTCGCGAAGCCCGTCATAGACCGCTTGCATGAAGCCCGACGGTCCGCACAGATAGAAGTCGTAGTCGTCGAACGGCAGCGTGGCGCGCAGCAGGTTCGCATCGATGCGGCCGACGACGTCGAACTCGTCGCCCTCGCGCGCGCCGGTCGCGTCCGACAGGACGCGCACCACGTTCACCGCGCCGTTCGCCGCCGACGCGAGCTCGCCGATCTCGTCGCCGAACGCGCGCTCCTTCACGGAGCGTGCGGCGTGAAAGAACCAGGTCTTGCGCGTGCCGCGCTTGCGCGCGCCTTCGTAGACGATGTGACGCAGCATCGCCAGCATCGGCGTCACCCCGACACCGGCCGCCAGCAACACGGCAGGACGGCGCTCGAGCGCATCGATCGTGAATTGCCCGGCGGGTGCCCGGACGTCGATGCGGTCACCGACCTGCACCCCGTCATGCAGATGCGACGACACGCGCCCTTCCCGCTTCACGCTGATGCGATACACACCGTCCGACGGCGCGCTCGACACCGTATAGGTGCGAATGAGCGGATCGCCGTCCTCCGACAGGTTCACGCGAATCGGCACGTGCTGGCCCGCCAGGTGCGGCACCAATCCGGCGCCGTCCGCAGGCTCGAGCTGGAACGAGCGAATCAGCGTGCTCTCGTCGGTGATTTTCGCGACCCTGAACGGACGCCACGCCCGTGCCAGTTCGGCGGCCCTCAGGCGGCTCGCGGCCTCGTCCCAGCTGCCCGTCATCAGCGAGTTGGGCGACCAGCCTTCCGCCCGGAACGTCCAGCGCAACGGCAATGCGCCGGCGCGATAGACGACGCGGCGCGGCTTGAAACGCCACAGTCGCTCCGCGCCCTGAAATGCGGCGATCTCGGGCGAATCGAGGTCGACTTCGGCTTCGCCGGTCATCTGCAACACGTCGCCGGTTTCGAAGTCGGCGAACACGATGCCCGCGCGCGGATTGACCCGAAAATTGCCGAGCGTCGCGAAGAACAGGTTGCCGGCGAAATCCGGGATCGTCAGCACGCCGTCGTCGCCGATACGCACGAACCCGGCCTTGCCGCCGCGATGCGAAACGTCGACCTGACGCTCGGCGCCGTCGCCGACGTAGGATGCAACGAACAGCGTGTCGGCAGCCGCGATGATCGCGCGGGCGCGATCGTCGAGACGATCGCTTTCCTCCGGTGCGATTCCCGAGAACGTATCGGGTTCGCGGACGAACGCGAAATCGCGCAACTGGATGTATTGCGGGCAGTTGCCGAAGCTCTGCACGACGTCGAGATCGAATGCGCGCGTCTCGCCGCGACGGATCATGCCGTTCAGGCGATTGCGACGCCGCGTATGCAGTTCGATGCCGAGCAGGCCGATCGCCGCGCCGTCGTGCGTGCCGCCGGCAGCCGGATCGTTCGGATCGAATACGGTGTCGATGCGCAGGCGTTTGTCGTTCGGCGACTGCATGAAGCCGGGCTGGCCGAATGCGAAGGTCGCCCATACGTCTGCGTCGTCGGCCACCGCGCCGACGACGACGAAAGGCAGCTGCGCGAAGAACGCGCGATGCTGGTCGGGCATGTGGTCCCTGACGAAGCGCCGTCCCACGCTGTCCATCTTCTGCATCACGCCCGTCTTTTCCTGCAGCTCGAGTTCGCCCCGATGCCATGGCGAGTTCGCTTCATTCGATACCGTGCTCACGATGTGTCTCCTCGACGGATTCTGCACATGACGCATTCGGCGCGCCTTGACGCGCCCGGCGTCGCTCACGCAGCCGCCGCGAGCCCGACCGGCGTCTTCACGAACTCGACGAAGCCCGGCAACGCTTCGATGCGGCGCAGCCATGCCGCGACGTTCGAATAGCCCGACAGGTCCACGTTGCCTTCGGGGGCGCGCGCGACGTAGCCATACAACGCGACGTCGGCGATGGTGGGCTTCGGCCCGACGATGAAGTCGCGCTCCGCGAGTTCGGCGTCGATGAGCGCGAGGATGCGATGCGCACGGGCAATCACTTCGTCGGCGTTGAACTTCGCACCGAAGACCGTGATGAGCCGCGCGGCGGCCGGGCCGAAGGCGATCTCGCCGGCCGCGACGGACAACCAGCGCTGCACGGCGGCTTCCTGCGCGGGCGATTGCGGGAGGAAGTCGCTGTTGCCCGACGTGCGGGCGAGATACACAAGGATGGCATTCGAATCGGCGATCACGGTGTCCCCGTCGACCAGCACCGGCACCTGACCGAAGCGGTTCAGCGCCAGAAATTCAGGCGACTTGTGCGCGCCGGCGGCCAGGTCGACTTCAATCAGTTCGTGCTCGATGCCGAGCAGCGAGATGAGCAGGCGTGCGCGGTGCGAATGACCGGAAAGCGGGTGAACGTAGAGCTTCATGACTGTGTCCCTTTGGAAGGTGCGACGAGCAGGTCTCATCGCTTGAGGCAAGTCTAGAAACTCGGCGGTTGCGACAGAATCCCCGCTGAGGAGAATTGATCGTTCTCGTTTCGCGAATGGTCGGGCGAGAGCCGGCGGGCGATGCGGACCCACGCGGCGTTTTTGCGCGCCGGGCCGCCGGCGAAATCGATCGCGCCGGCACGCGACCCGGCTTGCGCGAGCGACGCCGTCGACGCGCCGCCCGCGACGACGGCCGCCTTTACTCGATCGCCTTGAGCGCCTGCAGCCCGTCCGGCAGCTTCGCGTCCGGAAACTGCGTGGACAGCGTGGCGTCCCGCCACCGCGCCGCCTCTTCCGCGCGCTGCCGTTCCGCCTGCTCGCAGACGAACAGCGCATCGCCGCCGAGCAGCAGGCGCAGCGGCACGTCGTCGCGGCGCGACAGGTCGACGATCAGCGCCGCGATCCGCGCGGGATCGCCGACCTCGTGGCCGCCATACGCACCGAGCAGGTCGAGGATCTTGCCGACCGACGGCTGATAGTCGGGCAGCAGATCGTCGATGCCGCGCTTGGCCCGCGCGGCCCATTCGGTCCGCATCCCGCCCGGTTCGAGCGTGCACACGCGCACGCCGAACGGCGCGACTTCCTTCGCGAGCACGTCGCTGAATCCGCCGACCGCCCACTTCGCGGCCTGATACGCGGACAACCCGGGCGTCGACGTCCGCCCGCCGACCGACGACACCTGGAAGATGCGCCCCGCGCGTTGTGCGCGCATCGTCGGCAGCACCGCGCGCGTCAGATTGATCACGCCGAACAGGTTCGTTTCGATCTGGGCGCGGAACACGTCGGCGCCCATCTGCTCGAACGGCGCCGTATGGCCGTAGCCCGCGTTGTTCACCAGCACGTCGATGCGGCCGAACGCGGCGCATGCCGCCGAGACAGCCTGCTCGGCCGCCGCTTCGTCGGTGACGTCGAGCGCGACCGGCAGCAATCGGTCGCCGTACCGTTCGGCCAGATCGGCCAGTTGCGCCGGATCGCGTGCGCCGGCCACCAGTCGGTCGCCCGCCGCCAGCACGGCTTCCGAAATCGCGCGTCCCAGGCCGCGTGCGGCCCCTGTTACCAACCAGACTTTCGACATTTTTCCACTCCTTGATCGTGGTGAAACAATTAAAATGAATGATTACTCACTCATTAATATGGACGATGAATCGATCCTTCCCGACCCGCATCGCCCTGCCTGAAACGCCATGCCCGTCGTCGCGGCACGCACCGCCCCGACGGCCATGCCTGACTCATACCGTGTGCAACACGGCCCACAACGCGCGGAAGCCGGCTTCCCGGTACGCATCGGCCCGCGCGGGATCGCGTGCGATCGATTCCATCGCGATGTCCGCGATCGACGTAAACACCGCCGAGCAGAACGCATGGGCTTCGTCGCGGTTCAGCGCGCCCGACGCGGCGACCTGTTCGCGCAGCAGCGCGCGAATCGCGCCGAAACCCTCGGCGCCGGCCGCGCGATTCGCGTCGTCGATGCGCCCGCTCACGCCGAGCTGCTGCAGCGCGCGCCGGCCGGCCGGATTCGCGACGCCCCACGACACATAGCCGTTCCACGCATGCCGCACCGCCTGCTCGGCCGGCGCATGTTCCGGAAACCCGGTCATCATCGCTTCGCGCATGTCGGCCTTCAGGCTCACGTACAGCGCGTTCAACAACGCATCCTTGGTCTCGAAATACGTGAACACCGTGCCTTCCGCCACGCCGGCCAGCCTTGCAATACGCGCGGTCGTCGCGGTCGCGCCGTCCTCGGCGAGCGCGCGCGCGGCCGCGGCGAGGATGGCTTCGTGCTTGTCGGGACTGCGCGGTCGGGCCACGTTCGACTCCTTTAATGAGTGAGTGCTCAATCATAATCGGACCGTCATCGGAAATGCAAGCCCTGTTACATCCGGACGAACGCGCACGCAAACCATCAAAACGGTGCACTATTGCGTTTTGCCGTACCGGCGCCCGCGCATCCGGCGCCTCATTGCCCTCGACGTTCGTTTCACGTTCACCGTTTCAAACCGCGAACCTCCCATGACGAATCAGCCTTCCCAAACCGCGGCCGACCGGCCCGTCGACATGATCATCTTCGGCGGCGGCGGCGACCTGGCCGCCCGCAAGCTGTTGCCCGCGCTGTACATGGCGCACCTGCACTGCAATCTTCCGCCCGAGACGCGCATCATCGCCGTCGGCCGCCGCGACTGGGGCATCGACGGCTATCGCAAGTTCATGGACGAGCAGTCGCGCCCGTTCATCGACGAGAAGGCGTTCGACGCCGACGCGTGGAGCCGCTTCCTCGACCTGTTCAAGTACGTGCTGATCGACGTGAACGCGCCGGACGACTACCTGCGGCTCGCCGAAGCGGCGCGTGGCGACGCGATCCGCGTGTTCTACCTGTCGACGTCGCCGGAGCTGTTCACGACGATCTGCGACAACCTGTCGGCCGCGCACCTCGTCGACGCGCACTCGCGCGTCGTCCTCGAAAAGCCGCTGGGCCACGATCTCGCGTCCGCGAAGGCGATCAACGACGCGGTCGGCAAGCACTTCGAGGAATCGCAGATCTACCGGATCGACCACTATCTCGGCAAGGAAACCGTGCAGAACCTGATGGTGCTGCGCTTCGGCAACCCGATCTTCGGGCCGCTGTGGCAGGCGCCGAACATCCGCAGCGTGCAGATCACGGTCGCGGAAACGGTCGGCGTCGGCAGCCGCGCGGGCTTCTACGACCATACCGGCGCGCTGCGCGACATGGTGCAGAACCACCTGCTGCAACTGCTGTGCATCGTCGCGATGGAGCCGCCCGTGTCGCTCGACCCGGACGCGGTGCGCGACGAGAAGCTGAAGGTGCTGCGCTCGCTGCGGCCGATGTCGCTGTCGGACGTCGCGCGCGACACGGTACGCGGCCAGTACACGGCCGGCGCGGTCGACGGCCAGCCGGTCAAGGGCTATCTCGAGGAAGACAACGTGCCGGCGGACAGCCGCGCGGAAACCTTCGTCGCGCTACGCGCGCACATCAACAACTGGCGCTGGGCGAACGTGCCGTTCTTCCTGCGCACCGGCAAGCGGCTGCAGCGCCGCCAGTCGGAAATCGTGATCGAGTTCGCGGACATGCCGTTCTCGATCATCCCGACCGGCCCGCGCAATTACGGCAACCGTCTCGTGATCCAGCTCCAGCCGGAAGAGTCGATCCAGCTGCAGATGCTCGCGAAGGAACCGGGCAGCGGGATGAACATGGTGCCGGTGAGCCTGAACCTCGACCTGCAGCAGGCGATTCCGGAACGGCGCGCGGAAGCGTACGAACGGCTGCTGATCGACGTGATTCGCGGCCGCCTCACGCACTTCATGCGCCGCGACGAACTCGAAGCCGCCTGGTCGTGGGTCGAGCCGATCCTCGACGGCTGGAAGCAGCTCGGCGACCGGCCGCGCCTGTACACGGCCGGCACGTTCGGGCCCGCGGCTTCGTCGGCGCTGCTCGCGCGCGACGGGATGTCCTGGGCCGAAGAGGCGTAATCGCCGCACGACGGCGTGCCGCCGCGCGGCACGCCGGATCCCGCAGGGCAGCGCCGCGTCGCTACTGCGACTCCATCCACGCGGCCTTGCGCCGCGCCGGCGCATCGCCGCCGCTGCCGCCGCCCAGCACCTCGATCAGGTAATCGACGAACGACGCGATCCGCGACGAGATCGCGGTATTGCGGTAGTACACCGCGTGAATCGGCTGCCGGACGTCGAGCGTCTGGCGCGCAAGCACCTGCACCAGCCGCCCCGCTTCGCGATCCTGTGCGGTCACGAAATCCGACAGGCAGACGACGCCCGTGCCCGCCAGCGCGAGTTGCCGCAGCGTCTCGCCGCTCGAAGACCAGACGTCGGGCTCGATGCGGCAGGGCTCGCCGTCCGTGCCGAGGATCGGCCATACGTTCAACGATTCGGGCTGCGTGAAGCCGAGCAGCGTGTGCTTCGGCAGATCCTCGACCTTGCGCGGCTGCCCGTGCGCTTCGATGTAGTCGGGGCTGGCCAGGATGCGCACCCGGCTGTTGCCGATGCGCCGGCTGTGCAGCGTCGAATCCTTCAGCCGGCCGATCCGGATCGCGACGTCGGTGCGCCGCTCCAGCAGGTCGATGATGCCCTCGTTGCTGTTCAGCTCCAGCTCGACCTTCGGGAAGCGTTCGCGGTAGCCGCGCACGAGCGGCACGATCACGTGCAGCATGAACGGCGTCGCGGCGTCGACGCGCAGGCGCCCGGACGGCATCTCGCGCCGCGCGAGCATCTGCTCTTCCGCGTTCTCGACCGATTCGATGATCGCGCGCGCATCCTGCAGGAACGCGCGCCCTTCCTCCGTCAGTTCGAGCCGGCGCGTGGTCCGGCGCAGCAGCGTGGTCTTCAGTTTTTCCTCGAGCCGCGCGAGCGTGCGGCTCGTCGCCGACACGGTGAGGTCGAGCTGCAGGGCGGCGGCGGTGATCGAACCGGTGTCGACCACGGCGGCAAAGGCCTGGAGTTCATCGAGAGTGATCTTCATTGTTGATTTGAAATCAAAACAATTTGGTTTATAGACCAGTTTTTCCGCAAAAGTAAAGCCGGCACACTGCGATCCATTCCTACTGAAACCCGGATCCTGTCATGCCACTCGCGTTGCTTGCGCTGACCATCAGCGCCTTTGCCATCGGCACCACCGAATTCGTGATCGTCGGGCTGATCCCGACGATCGGCGCCGACCTCGGCGTCAGCCTGCCGTCCGCCGGCCTGCTCGTCAGCCTGTACGCGCTGAGCGTGGCCATCGGCGCGCCGCTCCTCACCGCGCTCACCGGCCGCGTGCCGCGCAAGGCGCTGCTCGCCGGGCTGATGGCGCTCTTCACCGTCGGCAACCTCGTCGCGTGGCAGGCGCCGGGCTACGAATCGCTGATCGTCGCGCGCGTACTCACCGGCCTCGCGCACGGCGTGTTCTTCTCGGTCGGCTCGATCATCGCGACCACGCTCGTGCCGAAGGACAAGGCCGCCAGCGCGATCGCGACGATGTTCAGCGGGATGACCGTCGCGTTCGTCGCGGGCATTCCGCTCGGCACCTTCATCGGCCAGCACTTCGGCTGGCGCGCGACGTTCCTGATCGTCGCGCTGTTCGGCCTCGTCGCGTTCCTCGGCGCGGTCGCGTTCGTGCCGCGCGGGCTGCCGCAGACGCCGCCCGCTCCGCTCGCCCGCCAACTGCGCGTGCTGGCCCAGCCGCGCCTGCTGCTCGTCTATGCGATGACGGCGGTCGGCTACGGCGGCTCGCTGATCGCGTTCACGTACATGGCGCCGCTGCTCGAACAGATCGCCGGCTTCACGCCGTCGCAGGTCAGCCTCGTGCTCGTCGGCTACGGCGTATCGGTCGCGGTCGGCAACGTCTGGGGCGGCAAGCTCGCGGACGCCGTCGGCCCCGTGAAGGCGCTCAAGCGGATCTTCCTGCTGCTCGCGATCGTTCTGCTCGCGCTGACCTTCACGATCCATGTGAAATGGCTCGCGGTGCTGACGATGCTCGCGTGGGGCGCCGTGGCGTTCGGCAACGTGCCGGGGCTGCAGGTGTACGTCGTCAAGCAGGCGCGCCACTTCGCGCCGGACGCCACCGACGTCGCGTCGGGCTTCAACATCGCCGCCTTCAACCTCGGCGTGGCCGGCGGGTCGTCGCTCGGCGGCCTGATCGTCGCGAACGTCGGCCTCGGCCACACGCCGTGGATCGCCGCCGTCGTCACGCTCGGCGCGTTTGCCCTCACCGCGCTGAGCGGCCGTCTCGACGGCCGTCAGGGCCTGCCGGAACGCACGGCCGAACCCGTCGAACTCGCGCATTGAACGTCATCTTTTTGCAGGAGCCACCAGCATGAACGCATCGACCCAACGTCCGCCGTTCGCCGGCAAGACTTTCGAAGTCCGTTACGACGGCCTCACCGCGCTCAACGCGTACGACGAAGACGGCCTCCACATGCGCTACGAGATCACCGAAGGCCCGTACGCGGGCGCGCAGGGCGAAGTCGAATACACGTGGCAGCCGATCGCCGGCGACACCTACGCGATCTCGTGGCAGGAAGCCGATCGCGCCACCGTCGTGCATATCGACGATTTCGCCGCGGGCACGTCGCGCTCGTTCTTCACCGCGCCGTCGCTCGATTTCTACCGGCTCGACGGTAGCCTGCGCGCGGTCTGAACGGAGCCCGACCATGTCCACTTCACTCGACACGCTCGTCTCCGGCGGCTTCAGCATCGGCATCGAACTGCCGCTCGACAACGACTGGACGCCGTCCGGCAACGCGAAACGCCGGCATGACGGCCGCCACGCCGGCGTGCCCAGCCTCGAAATCCACGCGGAGCTCGCGCAACTGGCCGACACGCTCGGCTTTCGCGCGCTCTGGGTGCGCGACGTGCCGGTGTACGACCCGTCGTTCGGCGATGCCGCGCAGGTGTTCGAAACGTTCTCGTATCTCGGCTACCTCGCCGGAATCACGCACGACATCCTGCTCGGCACCGCAGCCGTCGTGCTGCCGCTGCGCGAACCGCTGCTGACGCTGAAATCGGCCGCGACGATCCAGGAACTGAGCGGCGGTCGCCTGCTGCTCGGCGTCGCGAGCGGCGACCGGCCGGTCGAATATCCGCTGTTCGGCCGCGACTTCGCCACGCGCGGCGCGAACTTCCGCGACCAGATCGCGCTGCTGCGCGACGGCGCGCGCGGGCACTTGCCACCCGGCCTGGAAGTGCTGCCCGCCGCCCGTTCGCCGGTGCCGCTGCTCGTCGCGGGTCTCGCGCAGCAAACGCCCGCATGGATCGGCGAGCACATGGACGGCTGCCTCGCGTATCCGGGCACGCCGGCCGATCACCTGCAGCGCGCCGCGAACTGGCACGCGGTGGCCGGCGACAAGCCGTACGTGAGCTTCATCCACCTCGACCTCGCGGAAGATCCGCACGAACCGCTGCAGCGGCACCGCTTCGGCGCCCGCGCGGGGCGCATCGCGCTGACGGAAGAACTCGCGGCGATGCGCGATGCGGGCGTGCAGCACATCGGCCTGCATTTCCGCCGCAACCGGCGGCCGCTCGACGAGACGATGGCCGAAATCGCATCGGACGTGCTGCCCGCATTCCATCCGAACACGACGCCGCAGACGCGCGCCGCATAAGGGCGACCACGGTGCGGACGCCCGCGGCACGACTGATATTTGACTTTAAATCAAATATTTTTGACTTATGAAGGCGTTTATCTCATCAGTCTCACGCGCCAGAATGACGTCCATACCGCAATCGTTCCCCCTCTTTCAGGAGCACATGATGAGCAAGATTCCCGCATTCGGCCTCGGTACGTTCCGCCTGCAAGGCCAGGTCGTCATCGACTCGGTCCGCAACGGCCTCGAAGTCGGCTACCGCGCGATCGACACCGCGCAGATCTACGGCAACGAAGCCGAAGTCGGCGAAGCGATCGCCGCGTCGGGCGTGCGCCGCGAAGACCTGTTCCTCACGACGAAGATCTGGGTCGACAACTACGCGCCGGAAAAACTGGCGGCCAGTCTCGAGGAAAGCCTGCGCAAGCTGCGCACCGACGTCGTCGACCTGACGCTGATCCACTGGCCGGCGCCGGGCAACGGCGTGTCGATCGACGCGTTCATGACCGCGCTGGCGGACGCGAAGGCGAAGGGCCTCACGCGCCAGATCGGCATCTCGAACTTCAACATCGAACTGACGAAGGAAGCGATCGCGGCCGTCGGCAAGGACGCGATCGCGACGAACCAGATCGAACTGAGCCCGTACCTGCAGAACCGCAAGCTGGTCGAATTCCTGAACGCCGAAGGCATTCACGTGACGTCGTACATGACGCTCGCGTACGGCAAGGTGCTCGGCGACCCGGTGATCGGCGCGATCGCGCAGCGTCATCACGCGACGCCGGCGCAAGTCGCGCTCGCATGGGCGCTGCAACTCGGCTACTCGGTGATTCCGTCGTCGACCAAGCGCGAAAACCTCGCGAGCAACCTGCTCGCGCAGACGCTGCGCCTGACCGACGAAGACATGGCGCAGATCGCCGCGCTCGAACGCAACGGCCGCGAAGTCGATCCGGCCGGTCTCGCGCCGAAGTGGGACTGAGCGCCGCTTTCTTGATCGACCGCCCGCGGCCAGCCGGCCGCGGGCACTGAAGAGGACACCACCATGACCCAGGACCCGCTTTTCCAACCGCTGCGACTCGGCGCGCTGACGCTGCCGAACCGCATCGTGATGCCGCCGATGACGCGCTCGCGCGCGAGCCAGCCCGGCGACGAAGCCAACGAACTGATGGCCGCGTATTACGCGCAGCGCGCGAGTGCGGGCCTGATCGTCAGCGAAGGCACCTACATCGCGCCGCTCGGCAAGGGCTACGCATGGACGCCCGGCATTCACACGCCGTCGCAGGTCGCCGGATGGCGCAAGGTGACGGACGCCGTGCATGCCGCGCACGGCCGCATCTTCGCGCAGCTGTGGCACGTCGGCCGGCTGAGCCACACGAGCCTGCTCGGCGGCGCGCAACCCGTGTCGTCGTCGCCGCTCCAGGCGAAGGGCGTGAACGTGTTCATCGCCGGCGAGGACGGCAGCACGCCGGGCTTCGTGCAGGCGTCCGAGCCGCGCGCGCTGTCGATCGACGAGATCCGCGAGATCGTCGACCAGTACCGCACCGCCGCCCGCCACGCGATCGAAGCCGGCTTCGACGGCGTCGAGCTGCACGGCGCGAACGGCTACCTCGTGAACCAGTTCATCGATTCGAACGCGAACACGCGCACCGACGCCTACGGCGGCTCGCTGGAGAACCGGCTGCGCTTCCTGCGCGAAGTCACGCAGGCGCTGATCGACGGGACCGGCGATGCATCGCGCGTGGGCATCCGCCTCGCGCCGCTGACGACGCTGAACGGCTGCGTCGACGACGATCCGGAAACGACCTACCTCGCCGCCGCGAAGCTGCTCGGCGAACTCGGCGTCGGCTACCTGCACATCGCGGAAGCCGACTGGGACGATGCGCCGCTGATGCCGGTCGCCTTCAAGCAGCAATTGCGCGCCGCGTTCCCGGGCGTGCTGATCTATGCCGGCGCATACACCGCCGAGCGCGCCCGCGAGGCGATCGCCGCCGGCTGGGCCGACCTCGTCGCATTCGGCCGCCCGTTCGTCGCGAACCCCGATCTCCCCGAGCGGCTGCGCACCGGCGCCGCGCTCGCGCCGCACGATCGCAATACGCTGTTCGGCGGCGGCGCCCACGGCCTGACCGACTATCCGACGCTCGCGCAAGCCGCGGCATGACGATCGACAGGAGTCTCGAATGAAAGCGACGCTCGCCCGGCTCGCGCTCGCCGCGATCCTGCCGTTCGCGGCCGCGCAAGCCGCCCACGCCGCGCCGTCCGCGGCGGCGGCCGGCTGGTATCCGTCCGTCTATGGCGCCGATGACGAAATCGGTGCGGCCAACCTGCTGACGCCCGACGTCGTCAAGCAGGCGGTCGGCCTCGTGAAGGCCGGCAAGACTTATCCGCTGGCCGTGCCGGTGGACAAGCACCTGCCGGCGTTCCGCCATCGCAGCTTCCGGCTGTACAACGTGCAGGTCGGCCAGCAGGCCGGCAAGAGCCTCGGCCCCAACAAGTTCACGTTCAACGACGAACTCGTGAACGCATGGACCGGCGTCGGCACGCAGTTGAACGGCATCGGCCACATCGGCATCGACAACGTGTACTACAACGGCAACCGCGCGGCCGATTTCGTGACGGTCGACGGCGTGAAGAAGCTCGGCGTCGAGAAGGTGCCGCCGATCGTCACGCGCGGCGTCGTGCTCGACATGACCGCCCACTACGGCAAGCCGGTCGTGCCGGGCGGCACCGAGTTCACGGTCGCCGATATCCAGGCCGTGCTGAAGAAGCAGGGGCTGACGCTGCGCAAGGGCGACGTCGTGCTGTTCAACACCGGCTGGCTGGAGCTGATCGGCAAGGACGACAGGCAGTTCCTCGACATCGAGCCCGGCATCGGCATGGAAGCCGCGAAATGGCTGGCCGACCAGGGGATCGTCGCGTTCGGCGGCGACACGTGGGCATCGGAGGTTTATCCGAATCCGCACACGCAGGACGAATTCCCGGTCAACCAGTACATGCTCGCGAAACGCGGCATCTACAACCTGGAACTGATCGACAGCCGTGCGCTGGTGCGCGACCATGCGTGGGAATTCCTGTTCGTGCTCGGCCAGCCGCTGTACGTCGGCTCCACGCAGGTCAACATCAACCCGGTCGCGATCCGCTGATCGCGCATTCGCCCTTCGGCAATCGCGGCGACTATCGCCGCGATTGTCATTTCCGGGTTGCGGCCCACGCAATCGGCGTCTAGTGTTGACAGGGTCGACTCCACGCGACCGTCACCCGACCTGAAAGGACGCCCCGCCATGCCAAGCCGCTCCCCGACACGCGACATGCTGCTGCCCCTTGCGGCCGGTCTTTCCCTCGCGGCATTCATCGCGCCCGCGCATGCCGACGACGCTGCCGGCCTCGCGCCGCCCGAGCCGGCCACGCCGGTGCTGTCGACCACCGCGAGCGGCTTGCAGGTCTACACGTGCGAATACGATACCGAACACCGGCTCGCGTGGACATTCCAGCACCCCGAAGCGCTGCTGTTCGATGCCCGTGGCACGCTCGTCGTCCGACACGGTACGGGGCCGTCGTGGGAAGCGCTCGACGGCAGCCGCATTACCGGCAAGAAGCTCGCGGAAGCGCCGAGCGCAAGCGCGGCCAGCGTTCCACAACTGCTGCTCGCGGCGACGCCGGCCGCAACCGGCACGCTCGCCGGCGTGCGCTTCGTGCAACGGCTCGACACGGCGGGCGGCACGCCGCCGGCCGCGACGTGCACGACCGAGCATGCGGTCGGCCGCTTCCCGTACTTCGCGCGCTACGTGTTCCTGAAGTGACGCGCACGGCGTCGCAAGCGACGGGCGTCATCCCGTCGCCTCTCGCCCCGCTTCCATTTAATCAGTGATCCTATATTCGATACGGGGAAGCGTGAAATCGTCGACACCCTCGTTCCGTCTCGTCAGCGTAGCCGCATCGACAATTCGACGTCGCCGCCGAACGGCACCGACAGATAGCCGTGTTCCGGCGCGCGCACGTAAGCAAGATAGTCGGGGCTGTATTCCGCGTTGTCGGCCACGACGAACGCGCCCGCCCTGAGCCGCGGCTCGACCAGCGCGAGAATCTCCGGATACAGCGCCTTCGCCCCGT
Source organism: Burkholderia sp. A2 (assembly GCF_001729305.1). Taxonomy (NCBI): domain Bacteria; kingdom Pseudomonadati; phylum Pseudomonadota; class Betaproteobacteria; order Burkholderiales; family Burkholderiaceae; genus Burkholderia; species Burkholderia sp. A2. The sequence goes on from NZ_LZXX01000149.1 coordinate 106,072, forward strand.
CGAGCAGCAGCAGGTCGACCGACTCCGGAAGATCGGCGGCCAGCGTGCGCAGCGCATCGCCTTCGCGAATCTCGACGAGATCGGCCAATCCGGCCGCCGCGAGGTTGGCCTGCGCGCGCACGACCTTCGACGGCTCGAACTCGCTCGTGATCAGCCGGCCGCCGCCGTTGTCGCGCAGCGCGGCCGCGAGATGCAGCGTCGAAATACCGAACGACGTGCCGAATTCGACGATTGCCTTCGCGCCGCCGCTGCGCGCGAGCATGTACAGCAGCGTGCCCGTCTCGCGCGACACGGGAAGCGGGTAGTCCTTCAGACGCGCATACAGATCGGCGTAGTCCGTCTTGCTGCGCATCAGCCGCGCTTGCTCGTCGCGCGACACGTTCGCGAAGGCCGGGCTCGTCGCGGGCGACGACGCGTCGGCTTCGTCGAACAGGCGCGCCAGCAGCGAAGCCAGCGGGTCGAGCATCAGGGTGGTCATGCGAATCTCCGGTATCGGGTTGAGTGCGTCAGTGCACCCGACTAGAATATGACGAACTATTCAGGTTTTACTATTCGCATTGGCAAACCGCTCATGACCGACCGCCGAAACGCCCCGATCGCCACGCGCAAGCAGCCTCGGCAGGCACGCTCGACCCGTCTCGTCGAGGACGTCCTGCAGGCGGCTATTCAGGTTTTGGCGACCGAAGGCGCGCAGCGCTTCACGATGGCGCGCGTTGCCGAGCGGGCCGGCGTGAGCGTCGGCTCGCTGTACCAGTACTTCCCGAACAAGGCGTCCGTGCTGTTCCGGCTCCAGCACGACGAGTGGCGGCAGACGCACGACATGCTGTGCGGGATGCTGCAGGACACGAAAAAGACGCCGCCCGAGCGGCTGCGCACCGCCGTTCATGCGTTCATCCGCTCGGAATGCGACGAGGCGCCGATGCGCATCGCCCTTGACGACGCCGCCCCGCTCTATCGCGACGCGCCCGAGGCGCAGGAAGTGAAGGCCGAGGGCAACCGGGCGTTCCACGCGTTCATCCGCGAAGCGCTGCCCGACGTGCCCGACGCCACCCATGCGCTCGCGTGCGAGCTGATCCTGACGACGCTCACGACGGGCGGCAAGGCATTCTCCGAAACCGTGCGCACGCCCGCGGAAATCGACGCGTACTCGGACGCGATGGCCGACATGTTCTGCGCGTATCTCGCGCATCTCGCACACGATTGAGCGCCGTGCCGGGACGAACGCCGCGCATGCGCGCCGGCCTGCCGGGCCAGGCTGAAAGTCATTCGTAATATCGAATGCACCGCCCGCTTGCGCCCCCGCCCGCCGACCCTGCATTCAAATAGTCGTCTTAACGGATTCGAACTAGGCGTATACACGCGTGTCGGCGCGACGGAGCCCCGTTGCACGCCGATATAAGCGCTGCGACATGCGCTGCATGCTCTTCCCCCGATGGGACGTGATGGGCCGCTCGCCTAACCTTCGCTACGGCAAAACACACGTGACGGGGTCGACCACACCACGCGTCGTCCGACGCGACACCCTCGCGATCGTTTCGATTCGCCCGTAACGACACGCACCGCGCGTCATGCGTCCCCACGACGTTGCCGATCAATCCAACCAGATACGAGACACCCTGACGACGGTTCGCCGCGAGCCGTTTCAGCATGCTGATAAAGGAGCAAGCTCATGAGTGATACCCCGGTGCAGCCGACGGTCGGCGTCGGCGCGGAAGAAACCGGCTTTGGCGCCAACGGCGCCATCGACCGATACTTCGGCATTTCGTCGCGCGGCAGCACGCAGCGCCGCGAGATCATTGCCGGCGCGACCACCTTCCTCGCGATGGTCTATTCCGTGTTCGTCGTGCCCGGCATGTTCGGCAAGGCCGGCTTCGACACGAGCGCCGTGTTCGTCGCGGTGTGTCTCACCACCGCGTTCGGCTCGCTGCTGATGGGCCTGTGGGCGAAGCTGCCGATCGCGATCGGCTGCGCGATCTCGCTGACCGCGTTCACCGCGTTCGGGCTCGTGCTCGGCAAGAGGCTGCCTCCGACGGTCGCGCTCGGCGCCGTGTTCCTGATGGGCCTCGTGTTCACCGGCATTTCGATCACCGGCGTGCGTTCGTGGATCCTGCGCAACCTGCCCGCGGGCGTCGCGCACGGCACGGGGATCGGCATCGGCCTGTTCCTGCTGCTGATCGCGTCGAACGACGTCGGCCTCGTGATCAAGAACCCGGGCGCCGGCCTGCCGGTGTCGCTCGGTCAGATCACCGCGTTCCCGGTCATCATGTCGGTCGTCGGGCTCGCCGCGATCTTCGGCCTCGAAAAGCGTCGCGTGCCGGGCGGCATCCTGCTCGTCGTGATCGCGATCTCGGTATTCGGCCTGATCTTCGATCCGGGCGTGAAATACCGCGGCATCTTCGCGCTGCCGTCGCTGAGCGCACCGGGCCACGCATCGCTGATCGGCGCGATGGACATCAAGGGCGCGCTGTCGATGGCCGTGCTGCCGAGCGTGCTCGCGCTGGTGATGACCGCCGTGTTCGACGCGACCGGCACGATCCGCGCGGTCGCCGGCCAAGCCGGCCAGCTCGACGAGAACGGCCGCATCATCAACGGCGGCCGCGCGCTGACCGCCGATTCGATCAGCTCGATCTTCTCCGGCTTCCTCGGCGGTGCGCCGGCGGCGGCCTACATCGAGTCGAGCGTCGGCGTGGCCGCCGGCGCGAAGACGGGCCTCGCGGCCGCCGTGGTCGGCCTGCTGTTCCTCGTCGTGATGTTCTTCTCGCCGCTCGCGGGCCTCGTGCCGTCGTATGCGACCGCGCCCGCGCTGATGTACGTCGGCCTGTTGATGCTCGGCAGCGTGAGCAAGCTGCACATGGACGACATGGTCGACGCGATGTCGGGCCTCGTATGCGCGGTGTTCATCGTGCTGACCGCGAACATCGTGACCGGCATCATGCTCGGCTTCTCGACGCTCGTGATCGGCCGCGTCGCCAGCGGCGAATTCCGCAAGCTCAACGTCGGCACCGTGCTGATCGCGGCCGTGCTCGTCACGTTCTATGTCGGCGGCTGGGCCATCTGAGCGCGACACATGCGCGACGTCGCCTGCAGAAGGGCGGCGCGCATCGGGACGGCACCGTCTCCTCCACCATCGTCGTTGATGGCCTCAAGCCCGGGAACGCGAGTTTCCAGGCTTTTTTTATCGGTGCGGCGCAACGCGATGCGCTGCGCGAAAACGGCGCGACACCCATTCGCGCGCGGTGCTACGATGCCGTTTTGCCCCTTCAGGAGTCGCGATGAACCCACTTGGCATCGTCTCCGAATCGATCACCCGGGCCTCGGCGCGCAAGCCGCCGTTCATTCCGTCGTTCGGCTTCCACGAAGTGCACGAATCGCAGCCGATCGACGCGCCGCCCGCATGCATCATCGATGTCGTCGCATCGCTCGACATGCGCGCCGATCCCGTCATCGACACGCTGCTGACGGTGCGCGAATTCCCGGCAGCCGTCGCCGGCGCGCTGCGCCACGCGCCGGGCCGCCCCGAACGCGCGCGCTTCGGCTTCGACACGTTCACGCCGCTGCATCGCGACGACACGTCGCTGTCGCTCGGCCTCATCGGACGTTTCTGGCGCCCGACACCCGACGTGCGCCCCGTCGCCGATGCCGACGCGTTCGTCCGGCACGACGACCCGCGCGATGCGAAGCTGGTGCTCCGGTTCGAGGTCGTCGGGCTCGCGTCGGGCGCGCACATCCTGCGCACCGAAACCTTCGTCCATTGCCCGAGCGCGCGCACGCGCTGGCTGTTCACGCCGTACTGGCTCGCGATCCGGCTGGGCAGCGGCTGGATCCGGCGTCGCACGCTGGCGGCGATCGAGATGGCGCTCGCCTGAACGCGCCGCGTCAGAACGGCTTGATCACGGCCAGCCCGACGACGAGCGCCATCGCGACGATCGCCGCGCCCGCCGCGTGCCCGAGCCACGGCGCCGGCACGACGACGAGATCGTCGCGCTCCATGCGCCGCAGCGTGCCGGCCAGGATCCCGTGCAGCATCGACAGCGCGACGACGAGCGCAAGCTTCGCCGACAGCCACGCGGCGCCGAACCAGTGACCGCTCAGCGCGAGCGCGATGCCGGCGATCCAGACGATCGCGAGCGCGGGCGCCGTCACCGTACGATCCCAGCGCCGCACCGCGCGATGCACGGCGAGGTTCGCAATACGCACTGCGACGGACGACAACAACAACCCGCCGACGAACGTGACGACGGCAACCAGATGCACGGCCTTCAGCATCAGATAGATCATTGCGCGTGCCGCCTGCGCGCGATCCAGCCGGCGCTCGCGAGCCCCGCGAACGGCACGACGGCCGACAGCACGAGCCGCGCGACCTCGCCCTTGCTCCACAGTCCGCTCGACGCGGTGCCGACCACCGCCCACACGTACATCGCGAACGCGATGCCGTGAACCGGGCCCATGATCGATACCGCCACCGGATAGCCGGCCAGATGCTTGAGCGGCATGGCTACGCACACCAGCACGACGAGCGTGGTGGCCTCCAGCAGCGACAGGTATTGCAGGTTCCGCAACGCATTGCGATCGTCTTGTTTCATCGGCAGGGCTCCAGATGGTCCGCCGCGATTGTCGCGTGGGGTACCGGTCCGAGCCATTGGCTAGAATGACATCTTTCAACGGATTCTGGCCACGGCCCGCACACGCCATGCACACGGTCGCCGTTCTTGCGTTGCCCGATGTCGTCCCGTTCGATCTGGGCGTCGCCTGCGACACGTTCGTGCGCGTGCGGGCGCCTCATGTCGCACAGGCGTACCGCGTACGCGTGTGCAGCGAGCAGCCGCGCGTCGGCGGCGACCTGTTCGAGTTGCGCCCGCCGTTTCGCCTCGATGCGCTGGCCGACGCCGATACGATCATGGTCCCCGGCACGTCGGTGCCGCTCGCGCCCACGTCGCGCCGCGTGCTCGACGCGCTGCGCGCGGCGGCCGCGCGCGGATGCCGGATCGCGTCGATCTGCAGCGGCGCGTTCGTGCTCGCGGAAGCCGGGCTGCTCGACGGCCTGCGCGCGACGACGCACTGGCTCGCGGCCGCCGAACTCGCGCGCCGCTATCCGACCGTCGACGTCGACCCGAACGTGCTGTTCGTCGACAACGGTCAGATCCTGACCTCGGCCGGCGCGGCGGCGGGCCTCGATCTGTGCCTGCACATGATCCAGGCCGACTACGGCGCGGCGGTCGCCGTCGACGCCGCCCGCAGCGCGGTGGCGCCGCGCGTGCGCGAAGGCGGGCAGGCGCAGTTCATCGCGCCCGAATGGCCGGCGGGCGGCGACGGGCTGCACGACCTGATGGACTGGCTGCACGCGAACCTGCGCCAGCCGCTGACGCTCGACGCGATCGCGCGCAAGGCGTCGACGAGCGTGCGCACGCTGACGCGGCGCTTCCAGGAGCAGACGGGCACGTCGCCGGGGCAATGGCTGCAGACCGCGCGCGTCAGGCATGCGCAGCAGTTGCTGGAGGTGACCGAGCTGTCGATCGAACATGTGGCGACGGAAGCCGGGTTCGGCTCGGTCACCGCGTTTCGCGAGCGCTTCGCGCGCATCGTCGGCACGTCGCCGCAGCGCTATCGGCAGGCGTTCCGCGCACGCGCCGATGCGTGACCTTCATCGGGCTCGCCAACCGAACCCGCCGCCCCCTTTCGCGCCAACCGGACCCGACCGATGACCCGCATCCGCAACCCCCTGAACATCGCGCAGCTCCAGGCGTTCGTCTCCGCCGCGCACCTGAAGAGCCTGCGCGCCGCCGCGCGCGAGCTCGGCGTCACGCAGCCGGCGATCACGCACACGATCCGCGAGCTCGAAACGGCGCTCAACGCGGAGCTGCTCGTGCGCAGCGTGCGCGGCGTCGAGCTGACCCCGTGCGGCGAAGCGCTGCTGCCGCGCGCCGAGCAGTTGCTCGGCGACGTCCGCCGCACGGTCGAGGCCGTCGAGCAGGTGAAAGGCGAGATGTCGGGCCGCGTCGCGGTCGGCACGATGCCGTCGATCGCGCTGACTGCGTTGCCGCACGCGGTGACGGCGTTCCGCCGGTCGATGCCGAACGTCAGCCTGCATCTGGAGGAAGTGACGGTGCCGGACGCGCTCGCGCAGTTGCGCAACGGCACGCTCGACATCGCTGCGATGCACCATGTGCCCGCGCTCGACCGCGATTTCACGCAATTGCCGCTGCTGTCGACCGAATTCACGATCGTGATGCGCGACGGTCATCCGCTCGCGCAGGCGCGCCGGTTAGAGGAACTACTCGACGCCGAATGGATCGTCACCGTCGGCGCCGAGCAGTTTCCGCACAGCGTGATGGTCGGGATGTTCGAGGCGCACGGGCTGCCGCTGCCGAAACGTTTGCTGCGCTCCCCGATGTCGTTCGCGGTGACGCTGGGGCTCGTCGCGCGCTCGGACGTGATCGGCTGCTTCACGCGCCCGCTCGCCGCGATGGTCGCGCCGCTCGGCATCCGCACGGCCGAACTCGACGAAAGCATGCCGCGCTTCGACCTGTCGATCATCGCGCGGCGCGACCTGCTGCCCACGCCCGCCGTGTCGCACTTCGCCACGTGCCTGCAGCGCGCGGTCAACGAAACGCTCGGCTGAATCGTTCCTGTGTGTGAAACGGTGGTGCGTCCGACGCGCCGCCGCCGGGCCCGGTATCGGGGCTTGTCCTAGGCGCCCCGCCGGTATTTTGTCTTGATAATCTTCCGCACGTCGCGCGCCCCCATCGGGCGGGCGAAACGGACTGTCCGACGCGAAGCCGCGGCGGGCCGAAGGCTTACGGCGCGGCACAACCGCGCACCCATCGAACAAAACGAGGAGTCACCGAGTGAAAAAGATTCTTGCGGCTGTGACCGTGGCCCTGCTCGCCGTATCGGCCGGCAGCGCATACGCGAAGGACTGGTCGACCGTGCGGTTCGGCGTCGACGCAAGCTACCCGCCTTTCGAATCGAAAGGCGCCGACGGCAAGGTCGTCGGCTTCGACGTGGATCTCGGCAACGAGATCTGCCGCCGCATCAACGCAAAGTGCGTGTGGATCGAAAACGACTTCGACGGGATGATCCCGGCGCTGAAGGCCCGCAAGTTCGACGGCGTGCTGTCGTCGATGTCGATGACGCCGGCGCGTGCCGAGCAGATCGCGTTCTCGTCGAAGCTGTTCAACACGCCGACGCGCCTCGTCACGAAGAAGGGCGCGAACCTGCAGCCGACGGCCGAATCGCTGAAGGGCAAGTCGGTCGGCGTCGAGCAGGGCACGATCCAGGAAACCTACGCGAAGACGTACTGGGCGTCGAAGGGCGTGAACGTCGTGCCTTACCAGAACCAGGACCAGGTCTACGCCGACCTGATCTCCGGCCGTCTGGACGGCGCGCTGCAGGACGCGGTGCAAGCCGAGATCGGCTTCCTGAAGACGCCGCGCGGCGCGAACTTCGACTTCGCCGGCAAGGACCTCGACGATCCGAAGACGCTCGGCAACGGCGCCGGTATCGGCCTGCGCAAGGAAGACACCGACCTGAAGGCGAAGATCGACGGCGCGATCGCCGGCATGCGCAAGGACGGCACGTACGACAAGATCGCGAAGAAGTACTTCGATTTCGACGTCTACGGCAAGTAATCCGGCTGAACGACGCGCTATTCCGGCGCGACGGGAACGGGCTCCGCGAGGAGCCCGTTTTTTTTGCACGCGGCGCGGACGACGTTATTTTTTCCGCGCCAACCCGATGATTCTCAACGTAAAACCGAACGCTCCGGCACCGGTTTGATGGCGGCGAGGAAGGCAACGTACAATCGATCTTCCACGCACACGGATCATTCGCGGCTGCGCCGCACTCCCCCCATCATGCAAACGCAGACCCATCCGCTGATTTCCCCCGCCGTCGGCACCGAACGCCAGATCACCAGCTTCCACTACGGCCCGCGCGGCGGCAAGAAGGTCTACATCCAGTCGTCGCTGCACGCGGACGAGCTGCCCGGCATGCTGGTCGCCACGCTGCTGCGCCGCAAGATCGCCGCGCTCGAGACGGCCGGCAAGCTGCAAGGCGAAGTCGTCATCGTGCCCGTGCCCAATCCGATCGGCCTGTCGCAACACGTGTTCGGCGATCACCTCGGCCGCTTCGAGCTCGGCTCGATGCAGAACTTCAACCGCAATTTCTACGATCTCGCCGCGCTCGTGCTGCCGCGTGTCGAAGACCGCCTCACGAACGACGCGCAGCGCAATCTCGCCGTCGTACGCACCGCGATGCGCGAAGCGCTCGACGAACAGAAGCCGCGCACCGAACTCGACTCGCAGCGTCTTGCGCTGCAGAAGCTGTCGTTCGACGCCGATATCGTGCTCGACCTGCACTGCGACAGCGATGCGGTGATGCACCTCTACACGAATCCCGATCTGTGGCCGGACGTCGAGCCGCTGGCGCGCTATCTCGATGCCAAGGCGTCGCTGCTCGCGCTGAATTCGGTCGGCAACCCGTTCGACGAAATCCACAGCTTCTGCTGGTCGGATCTGCGCAACCGCTTCGGCGACCGCTTCCCGATCCCGAACGGCGCGATTTCCGTCACGGTGGAACTGCGCAGCGAACGCGACGTGTCGTACGAGTTCGCGGAAAAGGACGCGCAGGCGATCGTCGAATACCTGATCGAGCGCGGCATCGTCGAAGGCACGCCGGCGCCGCTGCCGCCGCTCGCGCATCCGGCCACGCCGCTCGCGGGCACCGATCCGCTCGTCGCGCCCGTGTCGGGTGTAATCGTGTTCCGCACGCCGGTCGGCGTGATGATCGAGGCCGGCCAGGCCGTGGCCGACATCGTCGATCCGCTGACCGATCGCGTCGTCACGCTGAAGAGCAGCGTGTCGGGCGTGCTGTACGCGCGCCAGATCGTGCGCTTCGCGACGGCCGGCATGGAAGTCGCGCGCATCGCCGGCGCGACCGCGATCCGTACCGGCTCGCTGCTGTCGGCCTGAGCCTGCGCGCCATCGGCCGCATCAAACGAAATCGCCCGCTTGCGCGGGCGATTTGCTTTCCGGAGCGTGCGTCGGCAGCCGATACCGCGCCGCCGGCCGCTGCGCGCGAAGGAAGTTCAGAACGCCGGCACGATCGCGCCGCCGAACTTCTGGTTGATGAACTTGCGCACGTCGTCCGATTCATAGGCCGCGACGAGCTTCTTCACCCACGGCTTGTCCTTGTCCTGCGCGCGCACCGCGATCAGGTTCGCGTACGGCCCGCGCAGATCCTCGATCGCGATCGCATCCTTCACCGGCGTGAGCCCGGCCTTGACCGCGTAGTCGGTGTTGATCGACGCAGCGTCGAGATCGGGCAGCGCGCGCGGCAACTGCGCGGAATCAAGCTCGACGATCTTGATCTTCTTCGGGTTCTCGGCGATGTCGAGCGGCGTCGCGTTCACGCCGTTCGCGCCGACACCCGGCTTCAGCTTGATCACGCCGTATTTCTGCAGCAGCAGGAGCGCGCGGTTGCCGTTCGACGGATCGTTCTGGATCCCGACCTTCGCGCCGACCGGCAAATCCTTCAGCGACTTGAGCTTCTTCGAATAGAAGCCCATCGGCGCGGTGTAGGTGAGCCCGACGTTGACGATCTTGTAGCCGCGCTGCTTGATCTGGCTGTCGAGGAACGGCTGGTGCTGGAAGCCATTCGCATCGAGATCGCCGGAATCGAGCGCCGCGTTCGGCTGCACGTAGTCGTTGAATTCGATGACCTTGATCGCGAGGCCTTCGCGCGCGGCGACCTTCGTCACCTCGGTCCAGATCTGCGCGTCGGGGCCGCTCATCGTGCCGATCTTCAGCGTTTGGGAGTCGGCGTGCGCGCCGGGCGCGGCGAATGCCAGCGCGGCGGCGAGTGCGCCGAGGCCGGTCAGAATCGAACGTCGCATGGGGTGTCCTCTTGTCCCGTGTCGTTTGTTGGAGGACGGATCGTGGCACGCGGCGCGGACGCCGCAAACCAAGCTTATTTCATGTGCATATTCCGGTTCGGAATCAAACGACACGCGAATTCGGTATAACCGCCGACGGTGCAACCGGGCAGAATTTAGGGCCTGCTTGCATAGGGAACGTGCATGCGAATGCCTGAAATCGCTCGCAGGGCAAGGAGTGAGGAGCGCCGTTTGGCCGCGCCAAACAAGCGACGAACGACGCCGCCATGCGGGCGATTTCAGGCATTCCCGTGGATCGAATTTTTAGTTTGGGGTTGCCACGAGAACGGCCGCTCGCCACGTTGCGCTCCTTGCGAATACGCGAGTATTCGCGGCGTCGCGCGCCTCGCGAGTGGCCGTTCTCGTGGCAACGCATGCACGTTCCCTATGCAAGCAGGCCCTAATGTCGCATCGGCACCACACATTCGTCATATGACAGTCGCTGTCATATTCATTACGTGGCCCGCCGATAAAGTTGCGCCGGTCCGTGAAAGCGCTCCATAGAGAGCGCCGGAACCGCAACTGGACACGCCATTTATTCGCTCGGAGAATCCTTTGAACAAGAAACTGTTGACCATCGCCGCCCTGGCAGCAACGGCCGGCACGGCGCACGCACAAAGCAGCGTGACCCTGTACGGCGTCATCGATGCCGGTATCAGCTACGTGAACCACAGCAAGACCGCCAACGGCGGCAGCAGCAAGCTGTTCAAGTACGACGACGGCGTGGCCCAGGGCAGCCGTTGGGGCCTGCGCGGCACCGAAGACCTCGGTGGCGGCCTGAAGGCGATCTTCGTGCTCGAAAACGGCTTCAACAGCGGCAACGGCACGATCGGCCAAGGCGGCGCGATCTTCGGTCGCCAGGCTTACGTCGGCCTGAGCCAGGCGCAATACGGCACGGTCACGTTCGGCCGCCAGTACTCGTTCTCGACCGACATCCTCGGCTCGAACTACTCGACCGGCGGCAACACGGTCGCGGGTAACTATGCTTACCACGTGAACGACATCGACCAGCTGACGTCGAGCCGCATCAACAACGCGGTGAAGTTCCAGAGCGCGAACTACGCCGGCTTCACGTTCGGCGCGTTGTACGGCTTCTCGAACTCGACCGACTTCGCCGGCGCACCGTCGACGACGACGGGCACCACGACGACGCCCGGTTCGTCGCGTGCATACAGCTTCGGCCTGAACTACGCGAACGGCCCGTTCGCCCTCGGCGCCGCATACACGGACATCCGCTTCCCGAGCCAGTCGACGCCGGCCTTCTCGACGTCGATCGCGAACCTCGCGCTGACGAACATCCGCGACCTGCGCACATATGGCGTCGGCGGCCGCTATGTCTTCGGCCCGGCAACGGCATGGCTGCTGTGGACGCGCACGCAGTTCACCCCGATCGCGGCCGGCGCGTCGGGCACGTTCTACAACGCATACGAAGCAGGCGTGAAGTATGCGTTCACGCCGGCGCTGTCGGCGGCAGCGGGCTACACGTACACGAACGCGACGCAAAGCGGCAGCTCGGCGCACTGGAACCAGGGCAACGTGGGCCTCGACTACGCACTGAGCAAGCGTACGGACGTGTACGGCCTCGTCATCTACCAGAAGGCATCGGGCAACAACGTGCAGGCGCAGATCGGTTCGAGCACGAGCTACTTCAACACGTCGGGCAACGGTTCGTCGAACCAGCTGGCGGCTCGCGTCGGTATCCGTCACAAGTTCTAAAGCATTCGCTTAACTGTCCGCTTCTCACGCGGATCAGGACGGCACGCAGCGCCCCGCTCCACGCGGGGCGCTTTTTTATGCGCTTTTAAGTTTCGCTTAATTCTGGGCTGAGACGATGCTCTCACCCCCCCTGTTGGCCGCCTGAGCATCGGCGGCTTTTTTTTTGAGACCCCTACGGCACCGCCATCAACTGCTCACAAAACAGGATCGGAGGCCACGATGATCGAAGATACCGTTTTCAGCCATCTGCACGCGATTCTGACGTGCCAACACTCGCTGCCGGTCCAGAGCTGCCGCGTCTCGGTGGAAATGCAGCGCCCCTGGGGCCGTCCGTATCGTCTCGTCGAGTGGACGATGCATCTCGATGCACCCGCGCGGCGCCAGATCGTGCCGGCCGAATCGACCGACGAAGAGATCGCCGAGGTCGTCGCGTCGCACGTGCCGGGCCGGCTTTACGGCGACGGCCGGCTGCAGTTCTGAACGCGTTTACGCTCCCCCCGCTTCCCGTCCGCCGGCCGCGCCGCACGCATCGTGCGGCAGTCGGTCTCGTTTGACGCGGCAACGAAACCTGCTACGCTGCGCGTTTTCGTCCACGTCACACACGATGGAAAACGCATTCAACGAACGTGGCGTCATGGTCACGCGCAACGGCCTGTCGGCCGCCGGGCAGGTATTCGCACTGCGTGACATCCGCCAGGTCGATGTCGTCAAGATTCCAAAGAACCGTCTCGTGCCGTCGCTGATCTCGCTGATCGGCGCGGCCATCGCCGTCGCGGGCGGCATCGGCGCATCGAGCGCCGCGCTGGTGGTCGGCGTGATGCTCGTCGTCGTCGGCTATCTCGCGTGGGCCACCCAGGACGTCACGTATCGGCTGATGGTCGAGATGCCCGACGGCAAGCGCGAAGCGCTGTCGAGCGTCGACGCCGCGTTCGTCGAACGCGTCGCGCAGGTCGTGCGCGACGCACAGTCCGCCACCGCCGCCGGCTGACTCCATTCGCATTCGTGCACGCTTCGATTCGCGCTTGCCGCACGCCCGCGGCAAGCGTCGGTGCGCGCGGCCTTCCCGTCGAATCGCGTGCTCTGCGCCGCGACACGCGCACCTCGCCTCCACGGCGGACGCCGACCGCCTAGTATGGAAAGAGCGGCTCGCCGCCGCATCGTCCGAGGAGGCCAGCATGAACGCTCAATCGCTGTCCGGCATGCTCCGCGCGCAGGAATTGCTGATCGTGTCGATGATCCGCGCGCTTCCCCCTGACACACGCCGCGCGCTCGTCGAGCTCTACACCGAACAGATCGCGTTCGCCGAACAGGCCGGCATCGAAAGCCACAGCGATCGCGCCACGCACGACGCGTTCATCGCGCATGCGCGCAACCTGCTGATTCGCATCGAAGCGCTGGCTTAGCGCCTGTTTCTCTCAAATTTGCGCCGCGGCTCACCCGAGCCGTGCATGCAAGTGCTCACTCGCATGAGCCGCTTTGCGTTCTTGTATTGATAATAATTCTCATTTACACTGACAAGGTTGTCAGTTGCCTTTCAAATCGCCGTTTGCCGCCTGTCGCGCGCAAACGGGCCAGCCAGGTGAACGCGTCGCCCAGCCAGCCTTCGGGCTTGTTATCGTCAATGGGAGACCACCTGTGCATTGCTATACGCTGGCGCGGCGGCCGATCTGTGCCGCGCTGTTCGGCGCGTTCGGCCTGTCCGCTGCCCCGGCTCACGCCGATTCGTCGCCGCAAGGCGCCACCCCGCCTTCCGCCGTCCTGACCACCGCCGCCGTGTCCACGCGCGGCGATGCGGCGCTGCTCGACCCCGTCACCGTCACGGCCACCCGCACCGCCACCGCGGCGAGCCGCACGGCGGCGTCCGTGTCGGTGATCACCGACGAGGATCTCGAAGAACAGCAAGCCACCAACATCAAGGACGCGCTGCGCTACGAGCCGGGCATCACGGTGCGCCGCACCGCGTACCGGCCCGGCAGCGCCGCGCTCGGCGGCGGCCGCGACGGGGATTCGAGCATCAACATCCGCGGCCTCGAAGGCAATCGCGTGCTGCTGATGGAAGACGGCATCCGCCTGCCGAACGCGTTTTCGTTCGGTCCGCTCGAAGCGGGACGCGGCGACTACGCCGATCTCGACACGCTCAAGCGCATCGAGATCCTGCGCGGGCCGGCGTCGGCGCTCTACGGCAGCGACGGCCTGACCGGCGCGGTGAACTTCATCACGAAGGACCCGCGCGACCTGCTGTCGATCTACGGAAAGCCCTACTATTTCTCGTTCCGGCCGAGCCACGACTCGACCGATCGCAGCATCGGCGCGACCGTGTCGGCCGCGGGCGGCAACGATCGCATCCAGGGAATGATCATCGCCGACGGCCGGCGCGGCCACGAGGTCGACACGCGCGGCAGCAACAACTCGGCGAGCACGCTGCGCACGACGTCGAACCCGCAGGACGTCTATTCGGAATCGCTGCTCGGCAAGCTCGTGCTGACGCCCACCGCGCGCGACACGATCAAGTTCACCGCCGAAACGGTGCAGCGGCGCGTGAGCACCGACGTGCTGTCGGCGATCAATGCGCCGGCCACGCTCGGCCTCACGACGAACGACCGGCTCGAGCGCAACCGCTTCAGCGTCGACTACGACTTCCGCGACGACGCGTTCCGCTGGTTCCAGACCGCGCACGTGCAGTTCTACTACCAGGACGCGAAGCAGGACCAGTACGCGTTCGAGACGCGCGGCAGGCAGCCCTCGCGTTCGCGCGACAACCAGTACAAGGAACGCACGTTCGGCGGCGCCGCGTTCGCCGAAAGCGGCTTCGCGACCGGCCCGCTCGCGCACAAGCTGCTCTACGGCGTGGACGGCAGCCTGTCGCGCGTGACGAACATGCGCGACGGCACTGTGCCGGGCGTCGGCGAAGCGTTCCCGAACAAGGCGTTCCCCGACACCGACTACACGCTGTTCGGCGCGTTCGTGCAGGACCAGATCGGCTACGGCCGCCTGCTCGTCACGCCGGGCCTGCGCTTCGACACGTACCGGCTGAGCCCGACCGAGAACGATCCGCTGTTCACCGGCAAGGCCGTGTCGACGAACGCGAACGAACTGTCGCCGCGCGTCGCCGTGCTCTACGAGATCACGCCCGCCGTCATTCCGTACGTGCAGTACGCGCATGGCTTCCGCGCGCCGACACCCGACCAAGTGAACAGCAGCTTCTCGAACCCGGTGTACGGCTACACGTCGATCGGCAATCCGAACCTGAAGCCCGAAACCAGCGATACGTTCGAGGCCGGCCTGCGCGGCAAGGCCGGCACCGGCTACGGCGTCGTGCGCTACAGCGCGGCCGCGTTCACCGGCCGCTACCGCAACTTCATCTCGCGCACGACGATCGCCGGCAGCGGCCGGCCGGTCGACCCGTTCGTGTTCCAGTACGTGAACTTCGCCGACGCGCGCATCCACGGCCTCGAAGGCCGCGCCGAATGGGTGATGCCGAACGGCATCACGCTGAAGACGGCGATGGCGTTCACGAAGGGCTCGACGCGAAACGACGGCGCGGCCAGCCAGCCGCTGAACACCGTCAACCCGTTCTCGGCCGTGTTCGGCGTGCGGTATGAACCGGGCGAACGCTGGTTCGTGCAGACCGACCTGCTGTTCCAGGCCGCCAAACGCGACAAGGACGTCGACAAGTCGGACTGTTCGAACAAGGCGTGCTTCACGCCGCCGTCGTCGTTCGTCGTCGACCTGCGCGGCGGGTACCGCTTCAACAAGCACGTGAGCGCCACCATCGGCATCCGCAACCTGTTCGACCGCAAGTACTGGAACTGGTCGGACGTGCGCGGCATCGCGGCCGATTCGCAGGTGCTCGACGCGTATTCGTCGCCCGGTCGCACGGTCGCCGTCAGCATGAAAGTGGATTTCTGATGCGCGTTGCCAGCGCACCCACCCCAACCGTTACTCGAAGGAGTCCGACATGATGCAATCCGCCCTTCCCGGTCAATCGGCCACGCCGGCCCGCGCGGCCGCCGCGCTGCGCGACGCATTCGTCAAGCTCAAGACCGAGCGCCAGCTACGCAACCGCGACGTCGCACAGGCGCTCGGCGTCAGCGAAGGCGAGGCGCTCGCCGCGTTCGTCGGCGAGCACGTCGTGCGGCTCGACGCGCGCTTTCCGGCGATGTTCGAGGAGATGCCGCGCCTCGGCCGCGTGATGGCGCTGACGCGCAACGACACGGCCGTCCACGAAAAGGACGGCGAATATGCGCAAATGAGCCATGACGGGCCTGTCGGCCTCGCGCTCGGCGACATCGACCTGCGCATCTTCTATCGTCACTGGGTGTCGGCGTTCGCGGTGCGCGACGAGACCGCGCACGGCCCGCTGAAGAGCCTGCAGTTCTTCGATGCGCAGGGCCATGCGATCCACAAGGTCTACCTGCGCGCGCACAGCGATCACGCCGCGTACGACGCGTTCGTCGCACGCTGGCGCGCGCCGTCGCAGGAGCCGGGCCTCGAGGTTGCGCCCGCTACGCCGAAAACGCCCGAGCGCGCCGATAGCGAGATCGACGTCGTGGGCTTTCGCGCCGCATGGGAAGCGATGACCGACACGCACCAGTTCTTCGGCATCACGCAGCGCTTCGGCGTGAGCCGCATGCAGGCGCTGCGCCTCGCCGATCCGCAATACGCGTATCCGGTCGAAACCGCGCATGCGTTGCGCCACGTGCTCGAACACGCCGCGAAAAGCGGCCAGCCGATCATGGTGTTCGTCGGCAACGCGGGCATGATCCAGATCCATACGGGCCCCGTCGCGAACGTGCGCGAGGTCGGCGCGTGGATCAACGTCCTCGATCCGGGCTTCAACCTGCATGTACGCGAGGACCTGATCGCCGCCGCATGGGTCGTGAAGAAGCCGACGAGCGACGGCATCGTCACGTCGCTCGAGCTGTTCGACCGGCAGGGCGACCACGTCGCGCTGCTGTTCGGCGAGCGCAAGCCCGGCAAGGTGGAGCGCGACGACTGGCGCTCGCTCGTCGCGTCGCTGCCGGCGGCCGCACGCGGGGCCGCGCGGTGAGCGCGCGGCCGTTCGATCCGCGCCGCCGGTCGCTGCTGGCCGGCGCGGCGGCCGGTGCGCTCGCAGGCGCGCTGCCCGGCGGCGTGCTCGCCCAGGTCGCGGCCGCCGCGCCGAAACGCGTGATCGTGATCGGCGGCGCGCTGGCGGAAACCGCGTTCGCGCTCGGCGGCGCCGAGACGCCGCGTTACCGGCTCGTCGGCGCCGACACGACCTGCACCTATCCCGACGCCGCGAAGCGCCTGCCGAAGGTCGGCTACCAGCGCGCGCTGTCGGCCGAAGGGCTGCTGTCGCTGCGGCCCGATCTCGTGCTGGCCTCCGCGGAAGCCGGCCCGCCGACGGCAATCGCGCAGGTGAAAGGCGCCGGCGTCACGGTGACGACGTTCGACGAGCGCCACGACGTCGAATCGGTGCGCGCGAAGATCACCGGCGTCGCACAGGCGCTCGACGTGCGCGAGGCCGGCGCCGCGCTGCTGCAACGCTTCGATCGCGCCTGGCAGGCCGCGCGCGACACGGTCGCCGCGCGCGTGCCCGGCGGCGCGCAGCGGCCGCGCGTGCTGTTCGTGCTGAACCATACCGGCGCCCAGGCGCTCGTCGCCGGCCAGCACACGGCCGCCGACGCGATGATCCGCTACGCGGGCGCGCGCAACGCGATGCAGGGCTTCGATCACTACAAGCCGCTGACGACCGAGGCGCTCGCGGCGGCCGCGCCCGACGTCGTGCTGATCTCCGACGAAGGGCTGGCGGCCGTCGGCGGTCACGCCGCGCTGCTCGCGACGCCCGGCTTCGGCGCGACGCCGGCCGGCCGCGCGCGGCGCGTCGTGTCGCTCGACGCGCTGTTCCTGCTCGGCTTCGGCCCACGCCTGCCGCTCGCCGTCACGACCCTGCATCGACGCCTGTCGGATGCGCTCGCCTGATTCCGGATCGATCCGATGCCCGCTCATGCTTCGCCCTTCAACGCACCGTCGCCCGCCTCGCGCGCCGGCGCCGCACGCCTCGGCACGTCGCGCCGCTTCGCGCCGTTCGTCCTCGCCGCGCTCGCCGTTCTGGTGGGCGCGATGTCCGTCGTCGCGCTGTGCGTCGGCGCGTACCGCATTCCGCTGGCGGAAGCCTGGGCCGCGCTGAGCGGCGACGCGGCCGCTCAACAGGCGCGCGCGGTGCTGCTCGACATCCGCGCGCCGCGCGTCGTGCTCGCGCTGCTGGTCGGCGGCGGCTTCGGCGCGACCGGCGCCGCGATGCAGGCGCTGTTCCGCAATCCGCTCGCCGATCCGGGGCTCGTCGGCGTGTCGAGCGGCGCCGCGCTCGGCGCGACCACGCTGATCGTGCTCGGTCCGGCGCTCTTCGCCGCCCATGCGAGCGCGGCCGCGCTGCCGGTCGCCGCGTTCGCGGGCGGCCTCGCCGTCGCGGCGCTCGTCTACCGGCTGGCCGCGTCGCGCGGCCGGCTCGCGCTGCCGCTGCTGCTGCTCGCCGGCATCGCGATCAATGCACTGGTCGGCGCGGCGATCGGGCTGCTCACGTTCGTCGCCGACGACGCGCAGTTGCGCTCGCTGACCTTCTGGAGCCTCGGCAGCCTCGGCGGCGCGCAATGGTCGACGCTCGCGGCCGTCGCGCCGTGCGTGGCGCTCGGCTGCGTGCTGCTCGCGCGCGAACGCGATGCGCTGAACGCGCTGCAACTCGGTGAAACCGAAGCGCTGCATCTCGGCGTGCCCGTGCAGCAACTGAAGCGGCGCGTGCTCGTCGCGGTCGCGCTCGCGGTCGGCGCGCTCGTGTCGTGCGCGGGCATCATCGGCTTCATCGGGCTCGTCGCGCCGCATTGCGTGCGCCTTGCGTGCGGCCCCGACCAGCGCATCGTGCTGCCCGGCGCCGCGTTGCTCGGCGCGTTGCTGACGCTCGCGGCCGATCTCGCCGCGCGCACCGTCGCCGCGCCCGCCGACATTCCGCTCGGCGTGCTGACCGCGCTGCTCGGCGCGCCGTTCTTCCTCGCGCTGCTGTGGAAGAACCGCGGCGCGCTCGGCGGCTAATCCTTCTTCACGACGACCATGCTGACTGCCCATCACCTCGATGTCGCCCGCCGGCACGACACGATCCTGCGCGACCTGTCGCTGTCGATCGAACCCGGCCGCGTGACCGCGCTGCTCGGCCGCAACGGCGCGGGCAAGAGCACGCTGCTGAAAACCTTCGCCGGCGAGCTGACCGGCTGCGTCGCGCCGAACGGCGTGCGCGTGACGGGCGACGTCACGCTGAACGGCGAACCGCTCGCGCGCATCGACGCGCCGCGGCTCGCATGCCTGCGCGCGGTGCTGCCGCAGGCCGCACAGCCGGCGTTCCCGTTCAGCGTCGACGAAATCGTGCTGCTCGGCCGCTATCCGCATGCGCGGCGCAGCGGCGCCCGCCACGTCATTGCGCACCGCGATCGCGACATCGCGTGGCGCGCGCTCGAACGCGCGGGCGCCGACGCGCTCGTCG
Organism: Burkholderia sp. A2; assembly: GCF_001729305.1. Lineage (NCBI taxonomy): Bacteria > Pseudomonadati > Pseudomonadota > Betaproteobacteria > Burkholderiales > Burkholderiaceae > Burkholderia > Burkholderia sp. A2. The sequence goes on from NZ_LZXX01000149.1 coordinate 125,232, forward strand.
GCCGCGACGTCACGACGCTGTCGGGCGGCGAGCTCGCGCGCGTGCAGTTCGCCCGCGTCCTCGCGCAGCTGTGGCCGGACCACGACGCGCCGGAAACCGGCCCGCGCTATCTGCTGCTCGACGAACCGACCGCCGCGCTCGATCTCGCGCACCAGCACCGGCTGCTCGATACCGTGCGCGCCGTCGCGCGCGAATGGCAACTCGGCGTGCTTGCGATCGTCCACGATCCGAACCTCGCCGCGCGACATGCGGATACGATCGCGATGCTCGCCGACGGCACGATCGTCGCGCGGGGCGCACCGCGCGACGTGATGACGCCCGCCCATATCGCGCGGTGCTATGGGTTCGCGGTGAAGATGGTGGAAACCGGCGACGGGACGCCACCGGTGATGGTGCCCGCGTAGGAAGGGAACGTCTTCCAGGTGATGCAGCCGGATTGAATGCCGGCGCGGCACGCATGGGTACGCGCGCTCAATGCTCGACGTCCGCCGCGCCGAAGGTCCGCATCTTCCAGCCGAGCCGCACCGCGAGCATCCGCATCGAGAAGCCGGCCGCGAGTGCGACGAGCGTCGCGAACCCCGCATCGATGCCGACATGCTGCATCCCGACATACAGCCCGCCCGTGACGAACGCGACGCTCGCATACAGCTCCTCGCGCAGGATCAGCGGCATCTCGTTGCACAGCAGGTCGCGCAGCATCCCGCCGCACACGCCCGTGATCGCGCCGGCCAGCACGACGATGATCGGCGCCGAGCCGGTCGATGCGCCGATGTCACAGCCGATGATCGTGAACGCCGCGAGGCCGATCGCGTCGACGGTCACGAACAGCGTCTTCATCCTTGAGACGTGCCGTGCCGCCCACGACGCGACGGTCGCCGCGACGAGCGTGATCACCAGGTATTCGGGATGCGCGATCCAGCCGAGCGGATAGTGGCCGAGCAGCACGTCGCGCACGGTGCCGCCGCCGAGCGCCGTCACCGCGCCGACGAGCGCGAGCCCGAAGCGGTCCATTCCGCGGCGCATGCCCATCAGCGCCCCCGACATCGCTTCCGCGACGATCGCAATCAGATAGAGCGTATGCATCGCGCGTCAGTCATCGGTCCGGAACAGGTCGAGCACGCGCTCGCGCTCGGCCGCATCGACGGCGGCAGGCATCGGTTCGTCGCGCTGGCCGCCGCCGGCCGGTGCATCAGATGCATCCGGCGCATCGATGGCCGTCGCGCCGCCGCACGCAAAGCGGCTGCGAATATACGCCGGCACGTCGGCCGTGCACGTGCCGCGCGTGTATTCGGCGTAGACGAAGTCGCCGTCGACGAGCGCGACGTCCTGCGGCGGCGTCGCATCGACCGGCGTGCGCCCGTCGACGGCCGTCTTCATGTAGTCGAGCCAGACCGGCAGCGCGAGCGTCGCGCCGGTCGCACGCCCCATCGGGCGCGGCGTATCGTAGCCGAGCCACGCGACCGCGACGACGCCCGACGAATAGCCGGCAAACCAGACGTCCTTCGACCCGTTCGACGTGCCCGTCTTGCCGGCCGCGTCGTCACGCCGCAACGCGAGCGCGCCGCGCGCGGTGCCGGCGCGCACGACGTCGCGCAGCATGCTGTCCATCACGAACGCATTGCGCGCCGACACGACCCGCTCGCCTGCCGGGACGGTCGCCTCGTACATCGCGCCGCCGTGACGCTGCTTCACCGACAGGATCAGGCGCGGCTCCATCCGCGTGCCGCCGTTCGCGAACGCGCTGTATGCGCTCGCGAGTTCGAGCGGCGTCACGGCGCCCGCGCCGAGCGCGAGCGGCAGCGACGCCGGATTGCGCTGCGCGTCGAAACCGAAACGCACCGCGTGCTGCTGTACGTAGCGCGCGTCGGTGGCCTGCATCAGGCTGACCGCGACCAGGTTCTTCGAGCGCACGAGCCCGCGCCGCACCGGGATGAAGCCTTCGTAGCGATTGCCGAAATTGCGCGGACGCCACGGCCGCGCCCCGGTTTCCGCGTGCGTGAGCGTGCGCTGCGTATCGTCGACGAGCACGCCGGGAAAGTAGCCTTTCTCCAGCGCCGCCGAATAGACGAAGGGCTTGAAGGCCGACCCCGGCTGCCGATACGCCTGCAGCGCATGGTCGAACACGTTGCGATTGAAATCCGCGCCGCCGACCAGCGCAAGCATGTCGCCGGTGGCCGCGTCGAGCGACACGAGCGCGCCTTCGAGGCCGTTGCGCGCATCGCGCGTCGTGCGCGACCGGCGGTTCAGCGTGCGCTCGAGCGCGGCCTCGGCCGCGCGCTGGTCGCGCATCGAGATCGTCGTCGTCACGTCGAGGCCGAGCGTGTACGCGTCGTCATGGAACCGCTCGACCATCATCCGGCGCGCCCGCTCGGCGACGTACGGCGCCGCGATGATGCCGGGCGGCGGCGTGGTCGCCAATGCGATCGGCGCGTCGACGGCCGAGCGATACGCTGCATCGTCGAGCTGGCCGAGCGCATGCATCCGGCCGAGCACGTAGTTGCGCCGCGCGGTCGCGCGCGCCGGGTTGACGACCGGGTTGAACGCGGACGGCGCCTTCGGCAGCCCGGCGAGCACGGCCGCCTCGCCCGCGCTCAGCGCATCGAGCGGCTTGCCGAAGTACACGTGCGCCGCGGCCGCGAAGCCGTATGCGCGCTCGCCCAGATAGATCTCGTTCATGTACAGCTCGAGCAGCTTGTTCTTGCTGTATGCGCGTTCAAGCTTGGCCGCCATCAGGATCTCGGCGAGCTTGCGGCTCAGCACCTTGTCGCGCGTCAGGTAGAAGTTGCGCGCGACCTGCATCGTGATCGTGCTGCCGCCCTGCCCCGGCTGGCCGGTCACGACGTTCGCGAACGTCGCGCGCGCGAGGCCGCCGACATCGACCGGGCCATGCTCGTAGAACTTCGCGTCCTCGGCCGCGAGCAGCGCGTGCCGCATCAGCGGCGGAATGCGTTCGAGCGGCACGAACTCGCGCCGCTCGACGCCATATTCGGCCAGCAGGTCGCCGTCGCGCGAGAAGATCCGCAGCGGCAGCGCGGGACGATAGACGGCCAGGTGCTCGACGGACGGTAACTGCGTCCAGATGCGATCGATCGTCCAGGCGCCGATGCCGGCGCACGCGAGCGTCAGGCCGAGCAGCGCGCCCGCCAGCGTGCGCCATACGCGACGGCGGCGCGGCGGTGCGGATGGCGGCGCGGGCGGCGGCGGGCTGGCGGTGGGGTCGGTCATGTCGGGCTCCTTCTTCAGTGCCGCGACGGCCGGCGCGAGACACGCACCGATCAGTCACGAAAGGCGCGCATTGTCGAAGGGATGGCGCGAAACCGGAACATTCTTTAGCCAAAGTTTGGCTGGCTAAATTTTATTTAGGAAAGCGCTTTGGAGCCCGCTCGTACGGTGTATGCGGGTCCGCGGCATGTCGTCGCGACCGAGCGCGCCGGGCGCGTGAACCGGTTCGCTTGTACCATCGTCGGATGTTCGACCGATACCTCGACCTGTGGGGCCTCGTCCCCGACGGCGGCCCGATCCTGACCGCAAGCGGCGGCCTGCTGCCGGTCGTCTGGCATGCGCGGCCCGCGATGCTGAAAGTCGCCACTTGCGACGAAGAGCGGCGCGGCAATGCGCTGATGAGCTGGTGGAACGGGCAAGGCGCCGCGCAGGTGTGGCAGCACGACAGTGACGCGATCCTGCTCGAACGCGCGCAGCCGGCGCCGACACTGGCCGCGTTGTCCGCAGCGGGCCACGATGACGACACGATGGGCATCGCGTGCGACGTCGTCGCGCGGCTGCACGCGCATCGCGCGCCGCAGGTGCCTGCAGTCGTGCCGCTGCACGACTGGTTCTATGCGTTGCTGTCGAACGATGCCGACAATGATGCGCTGCGCCGTTCGGCGGCGGTCGCTCGTCAGTTGCTGGCGGAGCCTTCGGTCGACGAAGTCGTGCTGCATGGCGACATTCACCACGACAACATTCTTCATTTCGGCGATCGCGGCTGGCGCGCGATCGACCCGAAAGGACTGCGCGGCGAGCGCACGTTCGATTACGCGAACCTGTTCTGTAATCCTGCGCATGACATCGCGGTCGATCCGGTGCGTTTCGAGCGGCGTGTCGGGGTCGTGGCCGATGCGGCGCGGCTCGACCGGCGTCGGTTGCTGCAGTGGATCGTTGCGTGGTCGGGGCTGTCGGCGGTGTGGTTGATGGAGGACGAGCAGCCGGCCGATACGCGGTTGGAGGTTGCGCAACTCGCGGCGGGTGCGCTCGGGCTGTAGCGATACGCATCGACCGTGAAAACATCCCACCGCGGATTTCTGCCGGAACGCTGCGAAGACCACGGGTATTCGGTCAGCTTCAGACGTTCGACCATACGGACCGGATCACCGACAATCTTCAGTACCGGCTTGCCTGTGGTCAATATCGATGAAAGTTTCGAGAGATTTCGGAATCGTTATCCGGCGGGCTGCGCTAGCAGCCAAGAATGTCGACCTATCCACGGTCATGGTCGAATTCAATTTTCGGGAATATTTTGACGAATCCGATAGCCTCTTGTCGCTTGGCCCGTTCTTCGGAGGCGACGCGGCCGATGCGTGCACGAAGTCATTGGAACGGCTTGGGCTGACATACATCGACGACTTTTTCGTCTTCGAGCAGTTTGTGCCTGACTGGTGTTCGTTCGAAGTATTTTGATGTGAGCGCCGATATCGAGTTTCCACGGTCGGCTATCGGCCCGAAGTTTTCGTTCGTGGATGAGACTGCCCGATCAAAAGTTCTCTACCCAAGGCCGCACCTCGATTTCCCACGACCAGGCACTCCTGTGTTGGCGCAAGAGATCGATATAGCATCGCGCGATGGCGTCTGGATCCAGTGTGCCGTCTGACGGGTCCATGCGGCCGCTTGCTCGCACACTGCCGTCCACGATGACATGAGCGACGTGGATGCCTTGAGGCGCAAGCTCGCGGGCAGCACTCTGGGCCAGCCCCCGCAACGCGAACTTGCCCATCGCAAAAGGAGCAGAACGTGCAAATCCTTTGATCCCGGCGGTCGCGCCGGTCAACAGGACAGCGCCTCTTCCAGCAGGAATCATGTGTCTAGCGGCTTGCTGTATTGCGTGAAATGCACCCAATGCGGTGATGGACACTGCGTGTTCGACCTGAACCGGATCGAGTTCGGCGATCGGACCGCGGACCGCGCCGCTGGCGTTATAGATGACTATCTCGGGCGTCCCGATTCGCTCCGCGGTTTCTTTGAAGAGGCGCGCCACCTGACCTGCTTCGGAGGCATCGACCTGCAGCGCAACGGCGCCCGTCTCGCTCACCAGCGGTGCCAATCTATCGGGATTTCGCGAGGCGATGACGACAGGAAGACCTGCGGAGCGCAGCGCACGCGTAAGGGCAGCGCTGATGCCGAAACCCGCCCCGATGAGCAGCGCATTGCCGTAGGGAATATCGTTCATGGCTTCACCGTTGGTTGAGTGTTGGCGACGAAATCCGGCTCGGGTCTTTCATGGACGGCGAGCAGATGCCGGTTGCGGATGTCGAGCACTTCCCCCATCCAGACCGGATGGTCGAGGTGGTCGGCGAGTGGACGGCCGGTATTGGGATGAACGAGTACAGTCAGTCCACGACGATTTACCATGAGCCAAGGCAGGAAGCTGCCGACTTCATGTCGGGAAAAGGCGACCTGATACATCGGCTTTGCATGAGGGCCAATCGGTTGATCGTGCCAGCGACCGAGAACGACCGGAAAGCGTTGCGCGATGTGTTCCCGCAAGACTTCGGCGACCCGTCGTTGCTCCGGGCCGTCAAAGTAAATATGCGCGTGATAGCTGCGTATCGTTTCGAGCGGCTGTACTTTCGAGTGTTCCTGCGAGTCCGCCGGCGTCACTGAATCGGCTTCAAGCATTGGCATCTCCTTCGTTTGCACCCCCGCGCCGCGTTGGCCGCGTCGAGCAGCGCGTGGGGCACCGTTCGCGCGTCTCGCGCCGCAGCATTTGCATCAGTTCGGGTAGCTGAATTGCGGCAAAAAAACCTGTACATGGCGTCTCGTGGACGCCATGCTTGCGACCTGCTATTGAAACAATGCCTCAGGCGACTGGCACTGCAGGCGAATCGAACTCGTCGGCCTTGCCGCCCGTATAGCCCTGGCGGGTTTGGGGTGCGTCGATCACCGTGTACGGAAAGATGGGAGGAATCGCGCTCGCGATGTCGAGGCGGCCGATCTGCTCTGCCGAAAGGGTGACCCGGATGGCGGCCAGGTTGCTCTGGAGCTGCGCCAACGTGCGCGGCCCGATGATAGGTTGCACGCCCTTTCCGGCAACCCATGCGATGGCGATTTCTCCGGGAGTCACGCCCGCTTCGTCTGCAACGGCAATCAACGCGTCGAGGATCGCCGTACGTTGCGGGGTATTTTCGGGCTGGAACACGTTGCCGCCAAAACCTTCCCGCCTCCCGGTTTCACCATTGCGGTACTTCCCTGTGAGCATGCCGCCGCCCAACGGTGACCAGCCGACGACCCCCAGCCCCAGTGCCTTGCCGGCCGGAAGAAGCTCATGCTCGCTGCTACGTTCCACAAGGCTGTATTCCAACTGAAGACCCGCGACAGGCACCGTACCGCGCAACTCGGCGATGGTTGCCGCGCGAGCCACCCGCCAGGCGGGGAAATCGGACAGGCCCGCGTACAGGATCTTGCCGGCACGTACGAGATCGTCGAATCCTCGCATGAGTTCTTCAAGCGGCGTCACACCATCGGACATGTGCGCCCACAAAAGGTCGATACGGTCGGTCTTGAGTCGCTTCAAGCTGGCCTCCACGGACGCCACCATGGCTTTGCGGCTGTTGCCCGTCGTGAGAATGCCGTCCTGAGGCGTGGCGCGATAAGTGAATTTCGACGCCAGCACAAATTCGTCCCGGTGACCATCGAGCAGTTCGCCGAGAATCTCCTCCGACTCGCCGAACTGATATCCGTTGGCCGTATCGATGAAATTGCCCCCGGCTTCCGCGTAGGCTTCAAAGATGCGACGCGCCTCCGCCGGCTCGGCACCATGGCCCCAGCGCGTTCCGAAATTCCCCGCACCAAGTACCAGTTCGGAGACCCTCAGGCCCGTATGTTGTCCAAACAGTTTGTATCGCATGAACGTTGCTCCTGAATGATGCTGAAATGCCGAAGTCGGCACTGCCGTGAAATCGGGGCAAACCGGGCTTCGGCGACGTTTCCGCAACTGAACTAGATCTGGCTGGCGCCGCCGTCCACGGGTAAGTCGACGCCATTGATGTACGCGGCTTCGTCGGAGGCCAGAAACAAGGCGGCAGCGGCAACATCATCGGGATGCGCGATACGGCCCAGGGGATTTTGCGATGCCACATGCGCCTTCATTCCGGAAGCCGCGTTCGGATCGCCCACCAGGCCGTCGATGGCGGGCGTATCGACCATGCCGGGGCTGATGACGTTGACGCGGATTTTCCGAGCCTTCAGATCCAGCAGCCAACCGCGCGCCAGTTGCCGGACCGCCGCCTTCGTCGCGCTGTACACGCTGAATGCTTCCATCCCCCTATAGCCGGCTGTCGACGAAGTGAGAATGATCGAGGCGCCTTCGGAAAGCAGAGGAACCGCGTACTTGACGGTGAACACGACGCCCTTCAGGTTCGTATCGACGATGCTGTCGTAATGCGCTTCAGTGATCGCCGAGAGCGGCACAAACGCAGCAATGCCGGCATTCGCGAACAACACGTCCAGCTTGCCGCTCGTGTCACGAATCGTGGCGTAGACCCGCTCGAGATCGGCAGCGACGCTGGAGTCGGCCCGGATAGCCGTGACCTTGCCGGCTATTGAGCCAACGGCCGCGTCAAGCGCCTCCTGTTTGCGTCCGGTGATGTAGACGGTTGCGCCTTCCGCAGCGAAACGGGTTGCCGCGGCGAGGCCGATACCGGAACTGCCGCCCGTCACCAAGGCCACCTTTCCATTCAAACGACTTGTCATTTCACTCTCTCTAAACGTTAGGTTTGCGTTTACTTTTGTACCGCTCGGTAAGTATCTGCGGATGGACAGCGCTCCGTCAAGGACTTAATATACCGATCGGTAAAAATATTGACTGGTGCACGGATGGCAATCGGCAGGCCACGGGCGTTCGACCCGGACAAGGCGTTGGACCAAGCCCTGACTCTCTTCTGGGAGAAGGGCTATGAGGGGACGTCGCTGACGGACCTGACTGAGGCGATCGGCGTCAATAAGCCGAGTCTCTATGCTGCTTTTGGAGGAAAGGAACAGCTTTTCTTCAAGGCCCTCGCCCGCTACCAGGAGCGGCTCGGCGCCTTCGCGGCGCCATCGTTGTCGCTGCCATCGGCGCGTAGCGGAATAGAGGCGTTCTTGCGTGCCCTGGCAACATTTCAGAGTGCAAAAGGCACACCTCGAGGCTGCTTGTTGGTGCAGGGCGCGCTTACCGGAAGCGACGACTCGCGACGGGTGGCTCAGGTGCTGTGTGAAGTCCGGGAGTCGGGCGTCGAGATGATCCGCAAGTGTCTGGAGGACGCCCGTAAGCGTGGGGAGTTGCCTCCGAATACCGACATCGGAGCATTGGCGCGATTCTTCGGCACTGTTTCGCAAGGCATCTCCGTTCAGGCCGCGAGCGGTGTGCCGACCAACGAGTTACATAAGACGATCAGCATTGCGATGCGGAGTTGGCCCGAGACTCCGCCGCCCAAGGCCAAAGGAACTCGGTAAGCAATTGGTTTTCAATTCGGGGAAACGTTCAGCCAGGGCGCAGGTGCTGGTTAGCTCAAGAGCGCGCGTCGCCATGTGTGACCGCAGATGATTGAACAACGGTGGTTCGCTGTCCGCTGATGATTGGCTGTTCAAGGTCGATGCCAGCCGTCGACCTCCCGCGCAAGCGCATCGTTCGATGCGCGTCACGGACGGTGCCGGACCGATAGACGCAAGCGTTAATCCCGGCCTCGCTCGAAACAGCGCCCGTCCGATCGTGGAGTAGTATTCCCCGATATCCAGGTGATTGCCCGGCGTCTACGGCGCACAGCCGACCACACCTACGTGTGGTGGCGACGGCATTGACGGAAACGCATCATGTCAACCGAGTGGAAGCACCGCGTCCGACTGTTTGTCCAGCGCTTCTGGCAGCCGACCAGCGCGTGCATGACCTGCATGCCCGGGAGCTGGGGAAACGTCATGAGCGTTACCCACTGGACTATCGCCTTTCATACGGGTCTGCTGACCGGGCTCCTGGCGGTACTTCTGACTTTCACGCCCGTCTCGAAACTCTACGCGCATCGATACGGCAATGCGGTGGTCGTAGGTGTCCTGACAACGTTGGGCGATGCCTACTCGCACACGAGCCATTACCGCATCCCCTATGTCGAGCACATCGTGACGGGGGCGATTTCGGGCCTCTTGGCGCTTGCGGCCTCATATCTCTTCGAAGACCGCGCACGACGCCTTCGGGCGGTGTGGGCTCGGCTTGTCGGACAGACTATCCGCTGACTTTCTGAACCCACGCCGAACCCGAAAAAAAACCCGCCGGCTTACACCGGCGGGTTTTCACATCCGACCTGCGCCGCGCTTCAGCGTGCCGGATTCAACGTCAGATTCATGTGACGGTTCACGTCCTTGTACAGCAGATAACGGAACCGCCCAGGCCCGCCCGAATAGCACGCCTGCGGGCAGAACGCGCGCAACCACATGAAGTCGCCGGCTTCGACCTCGACCCAGTCCTGGTTCAGCCGATAAACGGCCTTGCCTTCCAGCACGTACAGGCCATGCTCCATCACGTGCGTTTCGGCGAACGGAATCACGCCGCCCGGCTCGAACGTCACGATGTTCACGTGCATGTCGTGACGCATGTCGCTCATGTCGACGAAGCGCGTCGTCACCCATGCGCCGTTGGTGCCCGGCATCGGGATCGGCTCGACATCCTGCTCGTTGGTCACGAACGCTTCCGGCAGCGGAATGCCGTCGACGGCCTGGTAATGCTTGCGGATCCAGTGGAAACGCACCGCGGCATCGCTGACGTTGTGCAGCGTCCAGTCGGCGCCCGGCGGAATGAACGCATAGCCGCCCGGCTTCAGCGTGTGCTGCTTGCCCTGCAGCGTCAGCTCGGCCTCACCTTCGACGACGAACAGCACGGCTTCGGCGTGCTTGTCCTGCTCGGGCTTGTCGCTGCCGCCGCCCGGATTCACTTCGACGATGTACTGCGAGAAGGTTTCCGCGAAACCCGACAGCGGGCGGGCGATCACCCACAGGCGCGTGTGGGTCCAGAACGGCAGCCAGCTCGTGACGATGTCGCGCATCACACCCTTCGGGATCACCGCGTACGCCTCGGTGAACATCGCGCGATCGGTCAGCAGATCCGTCTGCGGCGGGTGGCCGCCGTGCGGCGCGTAATACGTTGTCTTAGACATATTGCATCCAGGCAATGGGTTGGTCCGGCCCCGAGCGCAAACGGCATCGAGCGGTTCGCCTGCGCGGGAAACGCACATGCGACGGCGGGACGTCGTTGCCGGGGTGGCTTGAAAGCGCATGCGCCTTCGGTCGGTCGGCCAGGCTTCGCGTCGGGTCCGTCCGTCGAGCGAACGCGGCGGCCCGGGTGGTCGGGCCGGCGGTCGGGCCGCGGCCCTCGCGATCATGCAGCGAGGCGCGGATGGCGGCACGGCTCGACTCGGTACGCGAGCATCGCCGACGATAGCGAAGTCGATCTCGATCGACCAATTAAATGTTGCGATGGTATCCATTCGATTTCCCACTACCCACCGGCGCCCGCGATGCGCGGTCGGGGAGGCGCTGCGGGGCGCGCGCTGGCTATCTGGGAAATCCTGACGGTTGCGAGTGCTCTCGCGATGGGTCCGTGCACGACAACGCAGCGTACAAGCGCCCGTCTCGATGCATCCCGTTACGAGAACCGAAGGCAGCCGATACGTGCGCGGCAGTTGACCGCTGCGGCATGGTCGCGGGATACGGTCAGGTCAGAACGAGCCGACGTGTCGAAGGAAAAGCGGATGGCATTCGGACGCCCCTGTCCCGGGCACATTCGGACGCGGCAACTGATGTCGTCGAGAAACGGAGAAAACAGCGGAAGGAGAATGACCGGCCCGTCGATCGGGCACATGGCAGCGGCTGATGAAGCCGGAGGAGAATCGCCGGTCTGGCCGGCGAAGCGGCCCGGCAGCGGCCGGGCTGAATCTCGCGTCGGGATGCCGACGCCGTCGGCGCGCCGGTGCGCGGGTCGCGCACCGGGTCGCGCCAGCGGCGATCAGTCCCAGTCGCGGTGGTGACGATGCTTGCGGCGATGGTAGCCGCGGTCGCCGTGATCGCGATCGTACGAGCTGCGCGACATGTTGCCGCCGAGCGCCGCGCCGGCGCCGCCGCCGACGGCCGCGCCCAGCAGGCCGCCCGTGCGGCCGCCCATCGCGTTGCCTGCGGCGGTACCTGCGCCGCCGCCGAGGGCGCCGCCGATGATCGCGCCGGTGCGCTCGCGACGGTTCGACGTCACCGCGCCGCCGGCGCCACCGCCGATCGCGCCGCCGATGACGGAGCCCGTGCTGCCGCCAACCGCGCCGCCGACCGCTGCGCCGGCAACCCCGCCGAGCGCGCCGCCGAGGGCGTTGTTCAAGTCACCGGCCATTGCCGGCAGTGCAGTCGCGCCGGTCAACGCGGCGACGACGAGAGCGGGGGCGATTTTCTTCCACATTCCCGTATTCTTCCTTGTTCGCAATTCTGGTTATCGAGGTCCGCCCGGTACGACGATCTGAATCGATCGACATCGGGCCAGGCATTGTGCCGAACCGCGGACCAATTCATTTCAACGAGCTTGCGGCGAAGAATAGCACCGGTCCCGCATTCCTGCCGTGGACATTGTGGTAACAAGTTGTTTACGAATAACAGACGAGGAACGAGCGCGCCGGATCCGGCTGAAACCCTTGCCGGCATTGGCTTTGGCAAGGGTCCGGCCCTGCCTCGCGACAAGCCGGTCATGCAGGCGGCCGTACATTCGAGACACACGTGGCAACACATCTGCACATGTCGCGAGCGCGTCTCCGAACGATGGTCCGGGGGGAAGATGCCGAGGGTCAGTACACGCCGGGCAGCAACCGCCACGTCCGCGCGCAGTACGCGTCGTACTCGGCGCCGAATTGCGAACGCAACAATGCCTCCTCCGAGCGAATTCGCGCGACGAGCGGCACCAGCGTCAGCACGACCAGCAGCACGCCGACGCCCGAACGGAACGCCAGCGCCCAGCCGAACGAATTGACGACCAGGCCCAGATAGCTCGGATTGCGGATACGGCTGTAGATACCGCCGGTCACGAGCGTATGGCCCGGCTGGATCGCGACGAGCCCGCTGAAGCGCTTGCCGAGCACGAACACGGGCCACATCCGCAGCACGCCGCCCGCGAGGTACAGCACGACGCCGATCCAGCGCACCGTGTCGCCGCCGAACGTCCAGACGTCGAGCCGGTCGGTCAGCGCGGGCAGGTACGCGAGCAGGAAGCCGCTCACCGCGAACGCCGCGAGCACCCAGCGGTTGTCGCGACTCTCGCGCTCTCCGCTGCTCAGGTTGCCTTCGGTGAACAGCGCGGTGACGGCCATCGCGAGCGTCGCGAGCGCGACGACGGCCAGCTGTGGATGCGAGAAGAATGCAGCGAACCCGCCGATGCCGAGCACGGCGAGCCCGAGATAGACGAGCGTGGACAGGCTCGACAGAACGATGACCTTGGGGGTGGCTGTCATGACGGCCCCGCGGGGATACGCATTCCTGTGAAGTATAGGAACTGCGCACCCCGAGTGCCGTGCAGCACCGTCATGCGGCGCGCGAACGCGCGTGCCTCGTCCTGCCGACGGCAGCCGACCGGGCCGGTATGGCCGCGGCCGACGTGCTGCGACGGCTCAGCGGATGTGGAAGTGGCCGCCGATGCCGACGGTGACGGGTGGCGCGTAATACGCGGGCGCATACCCGTAGTAGGCCGGCGCGGGCGCGTAGCCGTACGGCGGCGCGACGTAGCAGCCGGACAGGCCGCCGATCAGGGCAAGCGTGATGAGAAGTCTGGACATGGCTCGGTTCCCGGCGCGAAAGACGAATGGCATCTCGCGAAGGCCGCGCCGCCGCGTGTCGCCGCACCACGCGACGGCCGGCACGAAGAGGCGATCCGCCCCTCCTGTCGCTCGATGAAACAATGCGCGGAGTCTAGCGCCGGGCCCGCCCGGCCGAGTTTCCCGGGCGGTTACACGTGTTACCTGGTGTGACCACAGAAACAGGTTCTGGCGGCGCAGCGGCCGGCCGGCGGGCGACCGCTGCGCCCGGGGGCGGACGGGGTTGTTACACGAAGCGGGCACGAATGCGCTGCGCAAGCGCTTCGAGCGTCGCGGCGTCGGCGATGTCGCGCGCGTGCATCCGCAGCTCCGCGCCTTCCCAGCGCGGAATCACGTGGAAATGCACATGCGGGACCGTCTGGCCGACTGCCGCGCCGTTGAACTGGCCGATGAACACGCCGTCCGGCTCGAGCGCCGCGCGCACCGCCGCCGCGACACGCTGCGTCATGCGGATGCCGGCCGCGGCCGCATCGCCGGACAGCTCGAAAATCTGCGCGGCCGGCTCCTTCGGGATCACGAGCACGTGACCGTCGGCCTGCGGCATCAGATCCATGATCGCGAGCGTCGCGTCGTCTTCGGCGACCTTCACGCACGGCAGTTCGCCGCGCAGGATTTTGGCGAACGGGTTGTTGTTGTCGTAGGACATGGCGTTTTCCGATCTCGATTGGACAGTGGGACTGGGACAGCAATGCCGGACGATTATCGGCCGACGGCCCGCCCGATATCAACTCGCCCGTCGCGCGACGCGTGCCGGATTGTGGAGCGGGCGGCAACGCGCCTGCATGCGGCCGTCGTCACGCAACCGCGATTGCAACGCATCGCCCGAACCTGCGACACTGCCGCATCGTTGCCGGCCGGCACGCCACCGAGGACGCTCGCGCATGACGATCCCCCTCAAGAAGCTGATTCTGTGCGGTATCGCGCTCGCGCTCGTGGCCGCGATCGGCTATACGGGCATCATGCTGTCGCGGCTCGCGCCGATCGCGACCGGCTATGCGGCCAAGGCGCTGTGTTCGGGCGTGTTCGTGTCGGGCCGCCCGGCCGCGTCCGTGATCGACGTCGACATCATGGCCGGCGTCCATCCGCTGCTGAAACTGGTACGCCCGTCGCTCGATCCCGACCATCATCGCGCGGTGGCGACGTTCGCCGGCTTCGCCGAACGCGAAGCCGACTTCCGGCCCGGGCTCGGCTGCACGCTCGCACTCGGGGCCCCGACCGGTGCGGCGGCGGCTACCTTGCCGGCCGCGTTGCCGCCCCTCCCCGATCCGCCGGTCGCGCCGCCCGACCCACCCGCACCGGCCACGCCGCCCGCCGGCATCGACGCACGCAAGCTGCAGACCGCGCTCGACCGCGCATTCGACGAACCCGATCCGGCGCGGCCGCGGCGCACGCGCGCGGTCGTCGTGATGTGGCGCGGCCAGGTGATCGCCGAACGCTATGCGCCCGGCTTCACGGCCGACACGCCGCTGCCCGGCTGGTCGATGACGAAGACCGTGACCGCCGCGCTGGTCGGCACGCTGGTCGCACGGCACAAGCTGTCGCCGAACGCGTCGGCGCTGCTGCCCGAATGGCGCGGCAGTGGCGATCCGCGCGCGGCCATCACGCTCGATGAGCTGCTGCGTATGACGAGCGGCCTGCAATTCAACGAGGACTACGACGACCCGCTGTCCGACGTCGCGGTGATGCTGTTCACGCAGCCCGATACCGCACGGTTCGCGTCGGCGAAACCGCTTGCCGCGACGCCCGGCGCGCAGTGGTCGTACTCGAGCGGCACGAGCGCGATCGTCGCGCGCGTGATGCGCGAAGCGCTGGGCGGCAGCGACGGCGACTATCTCGCATTTCCGCGCCGCGCGCTGTTCGCGCCGCTTGGGATGCGCAGCGCGGTGTTCGAGCCCGATGCGTCCGGCACGCTCGTCAGCGCGTCGTACCTGTATGCGAGCGCGCGCGACTGGGCGCGCTTCGGGCAGCTTCTGCTGCAGGACGGCGTGTGGAACGGGCAGCGGCTGCTGCCGGAAGGCTGGGTGCGTTACCTGACGCGCGCGACGCCGCAGTCGTCGCGACAGGAATTCGGCGCGCAGCTGTGGGTGAAGGTGCCGGAGCCGTTCAACAATCGCGATCCGCGTGCACGCGCGATGCCGGCCGACGCGTTTCATGCGGTCGGCCATGAAGGCCAGTTCGTGAGCGTGGTGCCGAGCCGCGAGCTGGTGGTCGTGCGGCTCGGCCTGTCGAGGCCGGAAGCCGCGTGGAATCACGAGGCGTTTCTCGCGCGCGTGCTCGACGCGGTGCCGGCGCCCGGTGCGTGACGACGCGCGCTTGCCCGCCGTACGCGCTACGGCGGCGGTCATGGCGACGCCGCCGCTTCAGCGCTATCCGCGCTGCATTACGGATTCGCGCTGCCGCCGTACTGCTTGAACCCTTCGCGCGTCGCGAGGCGTTCGATGTAGCGCGACACCGCCGGCAGGTCCGGATGCTCGAACGGCGTGCCGAACCAGCGGTTCACCGACAAACCGATCGGGATATCCGCGAGCGTGAACGTGTTTCCGGCCACGTACGCGCCGGTCTTTTCGAGCTGCGCGTTCAGCACGCGCATGTGCGTCGTCCAGCCCGCGATCGACCGCGCGATGCCGTCCGGATCCTGGTGGTCGGGCGACTTGCGCACGAGGCCGAGGAATGCGCCGACCCACGAGCGGTTCAGGTCCGAGCCCTGCCAGTCGATCCACTGGTCGACGCGCGCACGCGCCTGCGGCTCGGCCGGATACAGCGCATCGCCGCCGTAGCGATTCGCGAGGTAGCGGATGATCGTGTTCGATTCCCACAGCACGAAATCGTCATCCTTGATGACGGGCACGAGCGCGTTCGGATTCAGCGCGAGATAGGCCGGATCGTGGGTCGTGCGGAAGCCCGCGCCCCAGTCTTCCTGTTCGAACGGCAGGTTCAGCTCGGTGCACAGCCACAGCACCTTGCGGACGTTGATGGACGGAATCTTGCCGAGGACGTGCAGCATGCAGTCTCCTTGAGAGGTCGGGTGCGGAGCGTTGGGCGCGCACGGCACGCGCCCAACGCGTTCACGCCGAATTTATACACGACCTCGCGGAAAACGGCAGACCGCGGGCGCGAAATCGGTGTGCGGCCGATTCGTCAGGTCGCGCAGCGCGTGCTCGGCCGTCGGGAAGCGGAACATGAATCCGTCCTGATGCAGCCGTGCCGGCACCACGCGCTGCCCGTCCAGCAGCAGCTCGGCCATCTCGCCCATCGCGGCGCGCAGCGGCGCGGCCGGCACGTGCAGGAACGCCGGGCGGCGCAGCACCTTCGTCACGACCTGCACGAACGCGCGCTGGGTCAGCGGCACCGGCGCGACCGCGTTGTAGACGCCGCGCATGCCCGTGTTGGACATCGCTCGCGCGACGATCCGCAACACGTCGTCGCGGTGAATCCAGCTCATCACCTGCGCGCCGTCGCCGAATCGTCCGCCCAGCCCGAAGTAATGCGGCAGCAGCATCGGCCGCAACGCGCCGCCCGGGCCGAACACGATGCCCAGCCGCAGCACCACCGCGCGCACGCCGTGGCGCTCGAGCGGTTGCACGGACTGCTCCCACTGCCGGCACAGCTCGGACATGAAGCCGGTGCCGGTACTGCTGCCTTCGTCGAGCCGTTCGTCGCCCGGCCGTACGCCGTAGTAGCCGATCGCCGACGCCTGGATCCACGTGCGCGGCTTGACCTCGGCGGTCTCGACCCAGCGCGTCAGCGCCTGCGTGACGCCGGCGCGGCTGGCGAGCAGCAACGCCCGCCGGCGTTTGCTCCAGCGTGCGCCCAGCACCGGCGCGCCGGCGAGATTGACGACCGTGTCGAAGCGCTCGTGCGGCTGCAACTGGTCGACCGACGTCACGCTGCGCACGCGGCCTTGAAACAGGTAAGCCGCGCGCAACGGATCGCGCGCCAGCAACGTGACCATATGCCCAGCATCGAGCAACTGGTTCACGAGCGCTTCGCCGATGAAGCCGGTCCCGCCGGTAACGAGTACGTTGCCCGGCCGCTGCCCGGCGAACGGGTTGGCGGCCGGCGCGCGTGGCGCGATGCGGCACGCGGCGATCCCGTCGCGCACGCCCGACAGCGTCACGCCGACGGCGAACAGGGTGAGCAACCAGCCGCGCCAGCCGAGGTCGATCGGCTGCAGCGCGGTCGGCGCATGCGCCCATACGGCGAGTTGCATCGCGATCATCCCGAACAACGCGCCGCCGTTGACGGCCAGCAGCGTATGCAGCACGCGCTCGGTCGCCGGCAGCTTGCGGCTCTGGTCCTCGACGACGAAATCCCACAACGTCAGCACCACTTCGACGAACACGACCGCCGCGAGCGCCGCGACCCACGCGCCGTGAAACGCGACGTTCGCGATCGACGCGAACACGAGGCCGTACAGCACGGACCGTACCGCGTGAATCGCCAGTTCGAGCCGCGCGCGGGGGCGGTGCGGCAGGTCCTGCGTGAGTTCGTGGTGGTAAAGCGTATCGAATGCGCCCATCGCGCCCTGCACGATCAGCAGGTTGAGCGCCCAGTCGAAAGCCGTCAACGTGTTCATGCGGTATCCCTCCTCCACAACCAGACCAGCGGCGGCACCATCGTGACGAGGGCGGCAACGTCGATCGCCACGTGCCCCCACACCTGCGCCTGCCACGACAACAGCATGTCCTGCGGCGCCCAGATCGACAGGCCGGCCAGCAGCCAGCCCCACACTTGCCGTTTCCGCAGCCGGTTGCCGAGATGGACGAGCGCGAACATCCAGACCGCGGCGCACTGCACCGTCGCGCCGAGCAGCGACATCCACCATATCTGCTGGACGCGCGCGGCTTCGGGCGCCGCTGTCGACCAGAAATGCCGCTCGATGTCGCGGTGGTACGCGTCGAGCCAGGATGCGCCGGCGATCCACGGAATGGCCGCGCCGACCAGCAGGTGCGCGATCGCGGCTGCGTACATCCAGCGCACGACGATGCGGCGCGGCGTGAGCGGACATCGCGTGGCGAAGTGGAGAACCCGTTCACTTGATTCCATGTTTTGCCCCCTTCTTGTTATCGCAAACATCATGACTCGATCGACCGACTGCTTTCACGCGTGCGCCGCCGCTCCCGCGCGACGGCGACAGGCTTACATCGGCTTGACTACCATCAGGAAGTAGACGGTCAGCATCGCGAAGAACGCCGGATAGCCAAGCAGTTCCCAGCGCTTCGCATAGCGCCAGTAGCGCTCGGGCAACGCGGCATCGCCGTTCGCGTGCGCGAGCTTCGCCATCGATGCAAGTTCGAGCTGCAGCCACACGACCGGCAGCCAGCACGCACCGGCGACCGCATACAGCACGATCGACGCGAGCAGCCACGGCGTATGCCACGGCCAGCCGGCCGTGTGCGCGAGCCACAGCCCGGACGCCGGCTGGAAGACCACGGCCGGCGTCGTGAACCACCAGTCCGCGCGCACGACGAGCCGCGACACGGCCGCGATCGCGGGTATCGACCGCGTGCGGTTCGCGAAGAACAGATAGAACGCGGTGCCGAACCCCGTGCCGACCAGCAGCACCGAAGACAGGATGTGAAGCGCCTTGATGACGAGATAGGTATTCATGCGTGTTCTTCTTCTGAATAGAGGATCAGCAGGATGGCGAGCATCGGCACGTTCTTGAGCACGGGGCCGAACGGCTCGGCCAGCAGGCCCGGCATCGTGACCGCGATGACCGCCGAGTACGCGACGATCAGCGCCGCCTGCGCGGCCCACAGGCGCCGCGACGGCGCGACGACCGTCGCGATGCCGAACGCGAAATCCAGCGCGCTGGCCGCGTAAAGCGCGATCAGCGCGGGCAGCCCCGTCAGGTGCGCAAGCGCCAGCAGCGCAAGGCTCGCGTGCAGCGGATGGATGAAGGCGCTCGCGATCGCCGTCCAGATCCACACGATCGCGAGCGCGCCCAGCAGCAACGGGCGCCGCCACATCGCGAGCGCGTCGCGGCGCAGCGCGGCGGCTTCCGCGCCGATGAAGCTGCCGAGGCCGCGCGGCGGGCGGCCGAGCACAGCCGCGGTGGCCGCCGGGTCGCCCGTGTTGCCGCCGCGCAGCATCGTCCACGTGTCGCGCGTCAGCATCGCCCCCGGCAGCGTGCCGAGCAGTGCGGCCGCCGCGCCGACCAGCGGGCCCGGCAGCGTCACGCGGGCCGCCGGCGGAAATCCGAGCGCGGCACGGTAGCCGGCCAGCATCTCGCGGTATTCGACTTCGTCGCTGCCGACCACGTCGATCACGCGGCTGCCGGCCGCTCGCGAATCGCCCGGCTGTACGACGAGCCGCGCCACGACTTCGGCGAGATCGTCGACATGCACCGGGCGCAGCCGCTGACGGCCGCCCGCCGGCAATACATGTACGGGCAGGCTCGCGAGCATCCGGAAAAACCGCGCGGACGCGCCGGCCGCCCCGTGGACGAGCGCGGGGCGCACGATGCGGAAGTCGATCGGCAGCGTCTGCAGGAAGCGGTCGGCCGCCTGCTTGCTCGCGAAGTACCGCGTATCGCCGCGTTCGACCCCGAGCGCCGAGATCTGGATCACGCGCCGCACGCCGGCCAGGCAGCACGCGGTAAAGAGCGCGCACGGCGCGGCGCGATGCACGGCGTCGAGCGTCGCGCCGCGTCGATCGGCCAGCATGCCGACCGCGTTGATCACCACGTCGACGCCCTTCAGCCGCGCGAGCCACGCTTGCGGATCGACGTCCCGCGCGAAGTCGATCGCGACGTCGTGCGGGCCGGCCGCGCGGCGCACGCCACGCAGCACGCGATGCCCGCCGGCTTCGAGCCGCGCGCACAGCGCCTGCCCGATGAAGCCGTTCGCACCGCAGACGAGCACGGTCATGCCGCGCGCGCCGGTGCGATCGGGCGGGCAGGTAGACGGCAAGGCTGCGTTCATGTTCATCCTTTATTTACAGTTATTTCTGTAAAGACAGAAATAACAACCCCGAAAAAAGCGGGCTGCGTGCCCGCTCTGCCGTTACCGCTTACTTCGATGGCTTGCGCCTGACCGTCTGGCTGATCTTCGCGCCGATGCCGAGCGCCTTCATCAGCGTATCGGGCTTGAGCCGCAGCATTTCGTCGGACCAGGTCGTGAGCGTCTCGACGAACTGCAGCGTGTCGCGGATGCGCTGTTCGGTCTCGCGGCTCTCGTTCGCGATGTCCGGATTCGTCAGGCAATCGCGCAGCACCGTGAGCGTCGGCTCGATCTCGCGCTGACGCCGCCCTTCGACGATCAGCTTGAACAACTCCCAGATGTCGGTCGACGTCTCGAAGTGGTCGCGGCGGTCGCCCAGCACGTGCACGACCTTCGCGAGCCGCCACGCCTGCAATTCCTTCAGGCTCGTGCTGACGTTGGAGCGTGCGACGTTGAGCGTCTCGGCGATCTCGTCGGCCGCAACCGGCCGTCCGGCCAGGTAGAGCAGCGCGTGAATCTGCGCGACAGTACGGTTGACGCCCCACCGCGAGCCCATTTCGCCCCAGTGGAGAATGAATCGTTCGGCAATCGGTGTGAGTTCCATGGTGGGGAATTTAGTTTTTTCAGTTATTTCTGTCAAGAGAGAAACAACCAGGCGATCCGGCGCCTTCCGGCCGTGCCCGCCCGCCATCGGCCGCTTCCTTTACAATGCGCGGGATTTTTCCGATTTCAGGCCGTCCGCGCCTTTCTGACTAGAGGTTCTCCCATGATCATCAAACCGCGCGTGCGTGGCTTCATCTGCGTGACGACTCATCCGGTCGGCTGCGAAGCCAACGTCAAGGAACAGATCGATTACGTGACTTCGCACGGCCCGATCGCCAACGGCCCGAAAAAGGTGCTCGTGATCGGCGCGTCGACCGGCTACGGCCTCGCCGCCCGGATCTCGGCCGCCTTCGGCTCGGGCGCGGACACGCTCGGCGTGTTCTTCGAGCGCGCCGGCAGCGAAACGAAGCCCGGCACGGCCGGCTGGTACAACAGCGCCGCGTTCGAGAAATTCGCCGCCGAAAAGGAGCTGTATGCGCGCAGCATCAACGGCGACGCATTCTCCGACAAGGTCAAGCAGGTCACGATCGACACCATCAAGCAGGATCTCGGCAAGGTCGATCTCGTCGTCTACAGCCTCGCCGCGCCGCGCCGCACGCACCCGAAGACGGGCGAGACCATCAGCTCGACGCTCAAGCCGGTCGGCAAGGCCGTCACGTTCCGCGGCCTCGACACCGACAAGGAAGTGATCCGCGAAGTGTCGCTCGAGCCGGCGACGCAGGAAGAGATCGACGGCACCGTCGCGGTGATGGGCGGCGAGGACTGGCAGATGTGGATCGACGCGCTGGCCGACGCCGGCGTGCTGGCCGACGGCGCGAAGACCACCGCGTTCACGTATCTCGGCGAGCAGATCACGCACGACATCTACTGGAACGGCTCAATCGGCGAAGCGAAGAAGGATCTCGACAAGAAGGTGCTGTCGATCCGCGACAAGCTGGCCGCGCACGGCGGCGATGCGCGCGTGTCGGTGCTGAAGGCCGTCGTCACGCAGGCCAGCTCGGCGATCCCGATGATGCCGCTGTACCTGTCGCTGCTGTTCAAGGTGATGAAGGAAACCGGCACGCACGAAGGCTGCATCGAGCAGGTGTACGGGCTCCTGAAGGACAGCCTGTATGGCGCGACGCCGCACGTCGACGCAGAAGGCCGCCTGCGCGCGGACTACAAGGAGCTCGATCCGCAGGTACAGGCGAAAGTCGTCGCGATGTGGGACAAGGTGACGAACGAGAACCTGTACGAGATGACCGACTTCGCGGGCTACAAGACCGAGTTCCTGCGCCTGTTCGGCTTCGAGATCGCCGGCGTCGACTACGACGCGGACGTGAACCCGGACGTGAAGATCCCGGGCATCATCGACACGACGGTCTGACGGGCCGATCCGCCGCCGCGCGCACGGCGCGGGCGGCGGGTTCGCCCTGCCGGCGGCGTCAACGCGGCGCCGGTTCTTCCAGATAGACGCCCGACGACAGCGTGGCCTTCACCTGCCGCGTGAATTCGTCGGTCGACACTTCCTCCGCCCCTGCCTCGACGGCGTCGTACGCCTGGCGCACGACGTCGGACGGCGTGGCCTTCGGCACGTCGAGGCCGGCAGTCAGATCGGTATCGATGAAGCCGGCATGCAGCCCGACGACCTGCGTGCGCTGCTCGCGCAGCGAATGGCGCAGCCCGTTGGTCAGCGCCCAGGCAGCCGATTTCGATACGCCGTAGCCCGACAGGATCGGCCGGTTCACCCAGCTCGCGACCGACAGGATGTTCAGGATCGCGCCGCCGCCGTGGGCCGCGAGCGTTCCCGCGAATGCGCGCGACATCGCCAGCATCCCGAACACGTTGGTCTCCAGGTGCGCGCGCAATGCATCGACCGCGCCGTCGTCGGTCAGGCTGCCGAGCCGCGCGATGCCGGCGTTGTTGATCAGCAGCGTGACGTCGCGCGCCGCCTCGGCCGCCGCGGCAACCGCCGCCGGATCGGTCACGTCGAGCTTCACGGGCACCACGCCCGGCAGCGTCACGCTCGCCGGATCGCGTGCGCCCGCATAGACCTTGCGCGCACCGCGCTCGAGCGCCTGCTTCGCGAACTCGAGGCCAAGCCCGCGGTTCGCGCCCGTGATGAAAACGACTGCACCTTCGATCTTCATGACCCTTCCTTTCGGAGATTGAATCCCTTGCGCGCCGGTTCGCCACACGCTCGGAATCCGGTGAAAAACCACGCTGCCATCGCGTACCGAACCGTTGCACCGCCGGCCGCAAGCCGGGCCGTCCCGCCGCCCGCGCCTCGCCGCGCCCTGGACCCGGACCGACTTCGATCCACGCCGCGCCGGGTTGCTTCGCTTCGTCCGCGAAGTCGGCTACACTTGAATCTCAATGTCGATCACCATCGTCTTTGCGATGCATGGTGCCAGCGCGAGGTCGACACGTCAATGGCGATCGCCATTGTGTTTTTCAATCGACGCAATTGCCGGAAAGAGGGAGGGATCGATGGGCGTCTCGAGACAACAGGCAGCCGACAACCGCAACGCGATCGTCGCGGCCGCCGAGCGGCTGTTCCGGGTGCGCGGCGTCGATGCCGTCGGGCTGACGGAATTGATGAAGGAAGCCGGCTTCACGCAGGGCGGCTTCTACAATCATTTCAAGTCGAAGGACGCGCTGGTCGCCGCCGTGGTGGACAAGGCCATGCAGGATCGCGCGGATTCGCCGAGCGCCGGCAGCGTCGCGAAACAGGTGACGGCGTACCTGTCGGGCGCGCATCGCGACAACGTCGAAGCCGGCTGCCCGCTGTCGGGCTTCGCGGGCGATGCGCCGCGGCTGACCGATGCGGCGCGTGCCTGCTACACGCGCGGCGTCGCCGCGTATCTCGACCGGCTGGAACGCATGGTCGCCACGGAAGGCCCGGCCGCGGCCGACCCGCGCGGCGACGCGATCGCCGTCCTCAGCCAGATGGTCGGCGCGCTGGTGCTGTCACGGGCGGTTGCCGGCACCGATCCCGCATTCGCCGACGAGATTCTCGATGCGGCGCGCCGCGCGCTCGTGGAGCAGCCGGACGGCCCGGCCGGGCCGGCATAGCGGCGCGGCGCCGTTCGCGCGCGACCGCATCGCCATCGCTCGCTACCGGGCTGCCCGCGCGGCATCCCACAGCGGCTGCGCGCCGCGCGCCGCGTTCCACGCGGCAAACTGCGTGCGCCACGACTCGAACGGTTGCGCGAGCGGATGGCGCGGATCGTCGCTGAGCGAATACGCCATCCCTTCGATCAGCCAGCGCGGCTTCGCCACGACCGCGACGTTGCCGAGCACTTCGGCCTGGCGGTGATGGATCAGTTCATGCGCGAGAAAGTAGGTCTGCCAGCCGCGCGGGGCGACGATCACGCCGAAATCCCCGAGCGTCAGCGCCGCGCGCGAGCCGAGGCCGAACGCGTCGGCGCACGCGCGTGTCGAGCAGAACACGACGCGCGGTGAAGCCCGAAACGCGCCGACGGCCGCCGCCGCGCGCGCGTAGCCGTCGCGATAGAGCTGCCGCGCCTCGTCGAGCTTCGCGGCGTCGTCCGTGCAGATGTCGGCGCTCGGGCACGACACGCCGGGAACCAGCGCGGGCGCGACGATGCGCAGCGGCTTGACGAGCGCATACGCGGCAATCGGCAGCGCGACGAGGAAGCCCGCGAGGGCGAAAGCGAGATGGGAGCGTTTCATCGAGGCGGCGGTTTGACGGATGCCATTATGCGAGCTGCTTGTGGAAAAACGTCGTCGCGCACAGCGCGCCGTCGGGCATCAGCGCAAAGTTCGGCACGATGCCGACGCGCTGCCAGCCGGCCCGTTCGTACAGCCGCTCGGCGTCGCCACCCGTCACCGTGTCGAGCACGAGCACCGTCTTGCCGGCGTCGCGCGCGGCCGCGTCGGCCGCCGCCATCAGGCGCGCCGCGACGCCCTGCCGGCGCGCGTGCCGCGACACGAGCATCTTCGCGATGTCCGCGCGGTGCGGCTGGTTCTCGGGCTGCGCGGTCACGACCTGCACGGTGCCGACGATCCGGCCGGACGCATCCTCGGCGACGAGCAGGATGCGCTCGTCGTTCGCGACGCCTTCGGCCACGCGCGTTCAGAATGAGACGGCGGTTGGCCGCTCGATCGGCAACATGAAGCTGACGGATGCGCCGCCTTCGACGCAATCGATCAGCACGTCGGCCAGCGCATCGACACAGGCCATCGCTTCGCTCGCGCCGACGCGGCGGACGGTAACAGGTTCGGTCATGCCATCTCCGGTAGTCAGGTGGGCCGCACGCGCGGGTTCGGGGCGGGATCGGAACGAACGCCGGCCGGGCGTCGAAGCGCGCCACGACGGCAGGTATCCGACAACGCGGCGCGCGATCGGCGCGTGTTACCGCCCCATCATCGTACGCGACGAAAATTGTCGCTGCAGCGGTGTCGACATCGCCTACACTTAGCCGAATGGATAACCTTCACCCCCGCATCAGCGCCGTGTTCCATGCGCTCGCCGATCCGACACGCTGCGCGATCGTCAGCGCGCTCGGCCATGGCGAGCGGACCGTCTCCGCGCTGGCCGCGCCGTTCGACATGGCGCTGCCGTCGTTCATGAAGCATGTCGCCGTGCTCGAGCGCAGCGGCCTCGTGGAGACCCGGAAAACCGGCCGCTCGCGCACCTGCGCGCTGGTCGGCAGCCGGCTGACCGAGGCCGAGGCATGGCTCGCCGCGCAGCGCGCGCAGTGGGAAGCGCGATCCGATCGTCTCGTCGAATTCGTCGAACGCCGTCACCAGGAGGAGCAAGATGTCAGCCAGCCACGTCGAACCCGCTGAAGCCCACGACCTCGTCATCACCCGCACGTTGCGCGCGCCGCGCCACGCGCTGTGGCGCGCATGGACCGACCCCGAACTGCTGAAGGAATGGTGGTGCCCGAAGCCGTGGACCACCGAGGTACGCGCATTCGACCTGCGGCCGGGCGGCGCTTTCCATACGTTCATGCGCGGCCCCGACGGCGGCACGAGCGACAACCCCGGCTGTTTCCTCGACATCGTGCCGGAATCGCGCATCGCGTTCACGTCGATGCTCGCGGGCGGCTGGCGGCCGCAGACGCCGTGGCTGGGCTTCACGGCGATCGTCACGATGGCCGACGACGGCGCGGGCAGCCGCTACGAGGCGCGCGTGATGCATCCCGACGCGGCGACGCGCGAGCGCCACGAAGCGCTCGGCTTTTTCGAGGGCTGGAACACCTGCATCACGCAACTCGACGCGTTCGCCGCCACCCTGCGCTGAACGCCGCTTCGCGTGCGGTCATTGCATGCCGCCGCGCCCGCGCCTAGGATTCCTGAAGGAAGCGTGACGACACGCCGGGCATCGGCGTGCACCGTCTCGCACGCTTCGCGGGAGGCGACATGTTGCACACGCACACGCATTCGACCCGGGTCAGCCGGCACCTGAACGCCCCGCGCGGGCGCGTCTATCGTGCGCTGCTCGACCCGCACGCGGTCGAGCAATGGAAAGTGCCCGACGGCATGACGTGCCGCGTGCACGCGTACGACACGCGCGAAGGCGGCGCGCTGCGCGTGTCGCTGAGCTACGACGCGCCGTCGGCCGGCGCCGGCAAGACCACCGCGCACACCGACACCTATCACGGCCGCTTCGTCACGCTCGTGCCCGACGAGCGGATCGTCGAGATCGATGTATTCGAAACCGACGACCCGATGCTGCGCGGCGCGATGACGATCACGATCACGCTGTCCGACGAAGCGGGCGGCACGCGTGTGGACGCGGTGCACGACGGCGTACCGCCCGGCGTGCCGGCCGCCGACAACGAGACCGGCTGGCAGATGGCGCTGGCGCGGCTCGCGGCGCTGGTGGAAGCGGGTTGACGCTCCGCACGCGCGTCAGCCGAGCCGGTAAGCGTGCGTGACCGTGCCGCGGAACAGCGCGTCGCGCTCGTCCGCGCCGGCCTGCGCGGTCAGCCGCTTGAATGCGTTCCAGCCGTTCACGAACGAATACGAGCCCTTGTCGACCGGGAAATTGCTCTCGAACATGCAGCGCCCGGGGCCGAACGCGTCGATGCAGGTCATCATCCACGGCTTCCACGCGTCGGCGAGCTGCACCGACGACGGCGGCCTCGCGCCCTTCTGGAAATCGAACCCGTTGATGCGCATCCCGAGCCCGCCGACCTTCACGTACACGTTCGGCAATTGCGCGAGCGTGCGCATCGACGCCGACCAGCGCGCGAACACCTCCGGCCGCTTGTCCGCATAGCTGCCGATCCGCACGACGCCACCGCAATGATTGACGATGATTCGCGTCTCCGGGTTCGCTTTCGCGAGATCGAACAATTCGGGCAACTGCGGGAAGAACAGCCACGCGTCATACGACAGCCCGAGCGGCGCGAGCTGCGCGACGCCGGCCCGGTACGCGGGATCGAGCAGCAGCCCGCGCGGCACCGCCGACAGCGGATTCGCGAGCGTCGGATCGGCATCCCACGTGCTCAGGTGCCGCACGCCGCGAAACCGTCCGCGCCCGGCTTCGACATGCGCTTCCAGCACGTCGCGCACGCGTTCGCCGAGCCGCAGGTCCGCATGACCGACGATGCCTTTCGCGACGGCCACCGGGCCGTGCTGCAGCGGCTCGGTCACGCCGGCGACATAGGCCGTCTCGCCCACCGGCTTCAGTTCGGCCGGGCCCGAATCGCGATAACGCGTCTGCGCCTGCATGTAGACGGACGCCTGGATGTTGTGGCCCGAGCGCGCGTCCTGCAGATAGTCGTCGAGCATGTAGATCCAGCCCGGCCGTTCGTAGAAGTGATGATGCGCATCGACGATCGGCAGGTCAGGCTCGAGTGCGGGTTCGAGCGCCGACGCGAGCCAGTCTGGACGAACCGCGAGGTAGTTGCTTTGCGTCATGCGTGAAGCTCCATCGTTGGCTGCCGTCTCGGCAAGCGCGGGCAGCGCGAACGATGCGGCGGCCGCGCCGATCAACCGGCGCCGTTTGATCGAAAAGGTCATGTCATTCGCTCCGGTCGAAAGCGACCAGCGACAGCGTGAGCAACGTCGTGATCGCCAGGACGATCGCAAGGCCGAGCATCCCGGCCGTGAAGGTGCCGAAGCTGTCCTTCAGGTAGCCGACGAGATAGGGGCCCGCGAAGCCGCCGAGCGCGCCGATCGAATTGATCAGCGCCAGCCCGCCGGCCGCGGCCTGGCCGGACAGGAAGCGCGACGGCAGCGTGTAGAAGATCGTGCGGCCGGCGATCGTGCCGATCAGCGCGAGCGTGATGCCGACGAGCGCCGGCCCGAGCGTCAGGAAATGCGTCGACACGCCGAGCGCCACCGCGCCGATGAACAAGCCGATCGCCAGGTTCGCGATCGGGCCGCCGTGGCGGTCCACCCGCTTCGCCCACCACAGCAGCGCGATCGTGGCGAACAAGTAAGGCACCGCGGAGAGCCAGCCGGTCTGCATCGTCGACATCCCGTGCGCCTTCAGCATTTGCGGCAACCAGATGCCAATGCCGTACGAGCCCATCGTGAAGCCGAACGAGATCAGCGCGAGCACGTACACGCGCACGTCGCGCAGCGCGACGCCGAAGCGCTTCTTGCGCCCGGCCGCCGCGCCTTCGCGCTCGAACGCGCGCTGCAGCGCGGCGCGCTCGTCGTCCGACAGCCACGCGGCATTCGCCGGCGAATCCGACAGCAGCTTCAGCACGAGGAAGCCGAGCGCGCACGCGGGCAGCCCTTCGACGATGAACATCCACTTCCAGCCGGCGAGCCCGAGCGTGCCATCGAGTTGCAGCAGCCACGTCGACAGCGGACCGCCGACCAGCGACGACAGCGGCGTCGACACGGTGAACCACGCGAGCACGCGCGTGCGGTAGCTCGCCGGAAACCACACGGCGAGGAAGAAGATCACGCCGGGAAAGAAACCGGCCTCGCCGACGCCGAGCAGCAGCCGGATCGCGTAGAAGCTGGTCGGCCCGGTCGCGAGCGCGGTCGCGGCCGCCATCAGCCCCCACGTGATCATGATGCGCGCGAGCCAGCGGCGCGCACCGAAGCGGTACAGCGCGAGATTGCTCGGTACCTCGAACACGCAATAGCCGGCAAACATGATCCCCGCACCCCAGCCGAACTGCGTCGCCGTCAGCCCGAGATCGCGGTTCATCGTGAGCGCCGCGAAGCCGACGCTCGTGCGATCCAGATAGTTGAAGAAATACGCGAGCGCGAGCAGCGGGATGAAGCGCCACGCGGCCTTGCGCACGGCCCGTTGCTCGATCGACGCGTCGGCCTCGCGATCGGCGGCCAGCGCCGGGGAAGCGGATGTCATGGTTGTCTCCGTGGATGCGGCGATCCTCCCCGCGCGGCGCGCGGCCGGGACGCCTTTGTTCGTTCGATGAATCGCGACTGCGCTACGCGCTCGCCACTTCGTTCGCCGACGGCGCGCCGCCCTGCCCGTCGCCGTGCGCGGCGACGTCCGCGCCGTACCGCCCCGCGACGACGCCCGCATCGATCAGCGCGCGCGCGTCGTCCGGCGTGTAGCCCAGCTCGCCGAGCAGCGCGCACGTGTCCTGGCCGAGCGCGGGCGGCGCCGAGCGCAGCCGCAGGCGTTCGCCCGCGAGCGTCAGCGGCAGCAGCGCGGTGCGCGTGTCGACCGGCCGCCCCGCGCTGCTCGCGTCGGCCGGCAGCGTCACGGCTTCGAGGCCGCCCGTGGCGAGCAGATGCGGATCGTCGAACAGGTCCTGCGGCTTCGTGATCGGCGCGTATGGCAAGCCGGTCGATTCGAAGATCGCGCCGATCTCCGCGGCCGAGTACGGCGCAAGCCGCGAACGCAATTCCGGCAGCAGCCATTCGCGCGCCTGCACGCGCAGGTTGTTGGTCGCGAGCCGCGGATCGTCCTTCAGCGCGACCAGGCCGAACGCATCGCAGAACAGCGCCCACTGCGTGTCCGACACGACCGCCAGAAAAATCTGTTCGTCGTCCTTGACGGAGAACACGTCGTAGACGGCCCACGCGGAAATCCGGCTCGGCATCGGCGACGCGGCCTGCCCCGTCACCGCGAACTGCATCATGTGCTGCGCGACGAGGAACACGTTGTTCTCGAACAGCGAACTCTGCACCTGCTGGCCGCGGCCCGTGCGCTCGCGCTGCGCGAGCGCGGCCATCGCGCCGATCGCGCCGAACATGCCGCCCATGATGTCGTTGACGCTCGCGCCCGCACGCAGCGGCCGCCCTTCCGGCCCCGTCATGTATGCGAGGCCGCCCATCATCTGCACGACCTCGTCGAGCGCGGTGCGATGCTCGTACGGCCCCGGCAGGAAGCCCTTGTGCGACACGTACACGAGACGCGGATTCAGCGCGTCCAGCTGCGGGTAACCGAGCCCGAGCCGGTCCATCGTGCCGCTCTTGAAGTTCTCGCTGAAGACGTCGGCCGTCGCGACGAGCCGCTGCACGATCTCCAGCCCGCGCGGATCCTTCACATCGACCGCGACGCTCTTCTTGTTGCGGTTGAACATCCCGAAGAAGCCCGCGCCGGAACCGCGCAGCGCGCGCGTGCTGTCGCCGGCGATCGGCTCGATCTTGATCACCTCCGCGCCGAGATCCGCGAGCAGCATCCCGCACGTCGGGCCCATCACCATGTGCGTCATCTCGATCACGCGCACGCCTGCGTACGGCAGCGCGGCGGCCGGTTGCCGGTCGTTCATCGCGCGACTCCCGCCACGCATCCTTCCGGCTGCGCGGCCGACGGCACGCGGCCATCCGCGTAGCGGAAGCCCTTCGGCAACCCGGCGTCGGGCACGTGGCCGTACAGCGCGTCGGACGGCAGCGCCGCATGCAGGATCGCGCGCGCGGCGAGCAGCGCGTCGACGTCGACGCCCGTGTCGTATCCCATCGCCTCCAGCAGGAACACGAGATCCTCGGTGACGATGTTGCCGGTGGCGCCCGGCGCATACGGGCAGCCGCCCAGGCCGCCCTGGCTCGCGTCGAGCGTCGTCACGCCCGCGTCGAGCGCCGCGACGACGTTCGCGAGCCCCTGCCCGCGCGTGTTGTGGAAATGCGCGCCGCCGGCCTTCTCGCCGACCTCGCGCCGCAGCCGCGTGAACAGCCGGCGCACCTGCGCGGGATTCGCATAACCGCTGGTGTCGGACAGGCCGATCTCGTCGACTCCGCATTCGGCCATCGCGACGGCCATCGCGATCGTCTCGTCGTCGGAGACCGCGCCGGCAATCGTGCAACCGAACGCCACCGACACGCCCGCCTCGATCTGCACCGACGGAAACCGCGCGTCGCGCAGCGCGACGATCGCGCGCACCTCGTCGATCATCTGCGCGGGCGTCTTGCGGATGTTGGCCAGCGAATGCGCTTGCGTCACCGAGACCGGCAGCGTCAGCTTGTGCACGCCCGCGTCGAACGCGGCCCCGGCACCGCGCAGATTGGGCGCCAGCGCGGCGACGTGCAACCCGGGAATCGCGAGCGCGTGCGCGACGACTTCGCGCACGTCGGCCATCTGCGGCAACAGCGTGGCCGGCACGAACGACCCGACCTCGATCTCGCGCAGGCCGGCCGCGGCCAGCGCGGTGATCCAGCGCAGCTTGGCGGCCGTCGGCATCACGGTCTTGATGCTCTGCAACCCGTCGCGCGGGCCGACCTCGCTGACCAGCACCTTCGGATTTTCGGAAACCTTCATTCGACACCTCATCGTTCTATCTGAAAGAACATAGTTCTGTTTGACAGAACTTTAAGCGTGCGTCGAAAGGGCGATAAGCGGGGTATACCCGTGAAAATGCGATTTTCTGGAACTTGCGTTCTGTCAGATAGAACGATATAGTCCGCCGACCACCCTTCGAAGGAAGCAGGCCGTGCCCAGGAATCCAGCAGATCACGCCGGCGACGCAGCCGATCCGGCGATGGAAGAATCGTCCAGCGGCGTCGCGGTGCTCGACCGCGCGTTCGTGATCCTCCGTGCGTTCGGCCAGACCGACGATCGGTTGTCGCTCGCCGAGTTGTCGCGCCGCACCGGGCTGTACAAAAGCACGATCCTGCGTCTGCTCGCCGCACTCGAGCATGGCGGATTCATGCGCAAGCTCGACGACGGCCAGTACGCGATCGGGCACGAACCGTTGCGGCTCGCCGCGCTGTACCAGCGTTCGTTCCGCGTCGGCCCGGTGGTCGAGCCGCTTCTCGAGACGCTGAGCCGCGAACTCGGGGAAACGGCATCGTTCTACGTGCGTCAGGGTGACGTGCGTTCCGTGCTGTATCGCGTCGAGCCCGCGCGGGCGGTGCGCGTGTCGATCCGCGTCGGCGAGGAGTTTCCGGTCGGCCAGGGCGCATCCGGGAAGGTGCTGCTGGCCTTCACCGACACGCAGGACGCCCGCTGGAACGACGTGCGCGAACAGCTGTGGGCCGCGTCGTATGGCGAGCGCGACCCGGAAACGGCGTCGGCTTCCGTGCCCGTGTTCGGCGCGGCCGGCGAATGCGTCGGTGCGCTGACGGTATCGGGCCCGAAGTCTCGGCTGGCGGCCGCGCCGGCGATGACGGCGGCGCTCGCGATGCTGCTGCCGCTCGCGCAGAAGGCGACCGTCGCACTCGGCGGCGCGGGCGCGCGCTACGACGCGGCGGCCGTACGCGACAGTCTCGCGCGGCTCGCGTCGTCGGCGGACGGCACCGCCCGGTCGTAGGGAGCCGGTTCACGCGGCACGCGATACGACAGCGCGAATGGCGGCCGCATGCGACACTGGCCGCCAATGCGCGCAGCGCGCCGTTCGCAGGCGACGCACCGCGCGTGCAACCGACCACCGGATCCGCCCGAGGAGACACCCGCGATGAACGCCGCGCGCACCGCCAGTTGGTATTTCGATTTCGTTTCGCCGTTCGCCTACCTGCAACAGGAACAGTTCGACCGGTTGCCGCCCACCGCCGCGTTCGAACCGCGGCCGATCGTGCTCGGCGCGCTGCTCACGCACTGGGGGCAGAAAGCGCCCGCGGAAATCGCGGCCAAGCGCGTGTTCACCTATCGGCATGCGCAATACCGCGCGGACAAGCTCGGCATTGCGTTCCGGATGCCGCCCGCGCATCCGTTCAATCCGATCAAGCCGCTGCGCCTCGCGATCGCGATGGGCGGCTCGCGCGACGCGATCCGGCGGATCTTCCGGCATATCTGGCGCGACGGCCAGGACGTATCGACGCCGGCAGGCTTCGCCGCGCTGTGCGAAGCGGTCGGCTTTCCGGAGGGCGTGACGGCCGTCGAGGCCCAGCCGGTCAAGGATGCGCTGCGCGCGAACACGGATCGCGCGATCGCCGAGAACGTGTTCGGCGTGCCGACCTTCGCGCTCGACGGCGAC
This sequence comes from Burkholderia sp. A2, assembly GCF_001729305.1. NCBI lineage: Bacteria > Pseudomonadati > Pseudomonadota > Betaproteobacteria > Burkholderiales > Burkholderiaceae > Burkholderia > Burkholderia sp. A2. The sequence continues at coordinate 158,157 of NZ_LZXX01000149.1, forward strand.
TTGTTCTGGGGCGAGGACGCGACGGACATGTTCGTCGACTGCGCGACGTCGCGCGCGTGGCTCGATTCGCCCGAAGTGCGCCGCATCAGCGCGCTGCCCGAAGGGATCCGGCGCGGCTGAGCGCGAGTCGCCGCCACGGCGCCGCCCGCTTCAGCCGTCGCGCCCTTCGACGAGCGCCGGCACGGCCTCGCGCATCATCGCGGCGAACCGCACGAGCCGCGACGGATAGAACTGCGCATGCGGATAAGTCAGGTAGACGGGCAGCGGCGCGGCCTGCCATTCGGGCGCGAGGTGCACGAGATCGCCGCGCGCGAGATCGTCGGCCAGCATCCACGACGATCCGACGCACGCGCCGACGCCCAGCAGCGCCGCGCTGCGCAACGCATACAGGTTCGCGGTCGTGATGCGCGGGCGGATCGCGATGCGCCGCGTGTCGCCGGTGACCGCATGCGTCAGCGCGAGGTCGGTGCGGTAGTACGTGCGCAACGCGAGCCACGGCAGCGCGGCGAGCGCGTCCGGATCGGCCGGCACGTCGGCGCCGTTCAGCACGGACGGCGCGGCGACCACGAAACGCGGCACCTTCGTCAGCCGGATCGCGACCACGCCCGGATCGGTCGGCTCGCCGACCTGGATCGCGCAATCGATGCCGCTGCCGACGAAATCGCGCACCTCGTCCTGCAGCAGCCACTCGACCGACACGCGCGGGTAGTCGCGCAGGAACTGCGCGAGCGGCGCAACGAAACGCTGCTGGCCGAACGCGTGCGGCACCGCGACGCGCAGCAGCCCGGCCGGCTCCTCCTGCGCGCCGCGCAAATCGGCCTCGAACGCCGCCCAGCTCGCCAGCAGCTCCTTCGCCTGCTTGAAGCACCGCTCGCCGTCGACGGTCAGCCGCATCGTATGGGTCGTGCGTTGCAGCAACCGCATGCCAAGCGAATTTTCCAGTGCCTGCAGCCGCCGGCTGATGGTCGGCTGCGTCGTGTGCAGTTGCACGGCGGCCGCCGACAGGCTGCCGGCCTCGACTATGCGCACGAAGGTTTCCATCAGTTCGAAACGATAGCCGGCGCCGTCCACCGGCACCGCCTGAATGCGCCGAGACCCGCCCGCAGCGGGAGAGGGAGAAGATTTTTCGGTCATTCATCGAGCGTATAACAAATCTGCGCGAGGCGGCACTACCGTCGCCGGCCGCGTACCGCCACACTCGCGTCCATCCCATTCTTCAACCGAGGATGTACGCGATGTCCACCCCGACCCGTCTCGATGCCGCGCCCCGCGCGGCGCACGCTGCGGCCCGTCCGGCCGCCCATTCGATGCCCGATCGCCGGCTCGTGCTGCTGCTCGCGGCCGCCGCCGGTCTCGGCGTCGCGCCGCTCTACTACGCGCAGCCGATGCTCGGCGCGCTCGCACCCGATCTCGGCGCGTCGGCGCGCGCGATCGGCTTCGTGCCGACGCTCACGCAGCTCGGCTATGCGCTCGGCATCCTGCTGCTCGCGCCGCTCGGCGACCGCTTCGACCGGCGTCGCGTGATCGTGACCAAGGCCTCTGCGCTGGTCGTCGCGCTGCTGCTGGCCGCCGTCGCGCCGTCGCTCGGGCTGCTGCTCGCGGCGAGCTTCGCGATCGGCCTCGCCGCGACGATGGCGCAGGACGTCGTGCCGGCCGCCGCGACGCTCGCGCACGACATGCATCGCGGCCGCATCGTCGGTACGGTGATGACGGGATTGCTGCTCGGCATCCTGCTGTCGCGCGTCGTGGCCGGGTTCGTCGCCGAGACGGCCGGCTGGCGCGCGATGTTCGCGCTCGCGGCCACCAGTGTCGCCGCGATCGGCGCCGTGGCCGCACGCGGGCTGCCGCGCTTCGAGCCGACCACGCGGCTGCCGTATCGCGCGCTGATCGGCTCGCTCGGCGCGTTGTGGCGCGAGCATTCGGCACTGCGCCGCGCCGCCCTCGCGCAGGGGCTGCTGGCCGTCGGATTCAGCGCGTTCTGGTCGACCCTCGCGGTGATGCTGCACGGCGCGCCGTTCCACCTCGGCAGCGCGGCCGCCGGCGCCTTTGGCCTCGCGGGCGCCGCCGGCGCGCTGGCCGCGCCGATCGCCGGGCGCCTCGCCGACCATCACGGCCCCGAGCGCGTCACGCGGATCGGTATCGGCATCGCGACGGTGTCGTTCGCGTCGATGGCCGCCGCGCCGCTGATGTCGCCGCATGCGCAGCTCGTACTGCTCGCCGCCGCGACGATCGGCTTCGATCTCGGCGTGCAGGCCACGCTGATCGCGCACCAGTCGATCGTCTACCGAATCGACCCCGCGTCGCGCAGCCGCCTCAATGCGGTGCTGTTCGTCGGCATGTTCATCGGGATGGCGGCCGGCGCGGCGATCGGCAGTGCGTTGCTCGCGCAACTGGGCTGGAACGCGGTGACCGCGCTGGCCGTCGCGACGTCGCTCGCCGCGCTCGTCGTGCGGGTGTGGCGCAACTGACGTCGGGCATCGCGCAACACCGGCGGGCAAGCCCACGCGGCTTGCCCGTTTTTTTTATTTTTTGATCGGCGCGCATGACGCTGCGCCGCCCGGCAGATTCGCGCCGCGACAGCACGGCAATCGTTCATCCGGCACAAGGTCGGCACCGATCAGCCGAATTGCCCAGTTCACCCAAATATTTTTTCCGACATCCGTGCCCGCGCGCACGCAAACATCGGACGATTTGTCCCTGCCGCACCGCTCGGCGCTTCCCCATCCGTCCCCACCACGCTGCCCCGTTTTATCAGGGGAATCCCGGTATTTTTTCGCATTTTCTTCGAAATAACGGGTGACATACTTGCCCCCCGTTGCGCTCCGTGCGAGTGCGCTTTCCGATCCAGCCGGCCGCCCGTCATGCGCTGCGCGTCCGCCCGGGTCGCACAGGACATGAACAATTTCGACACCACGATCCAGATCTTCCTCACCCACGTAACGTTCGGCCCGTTGATGAATCACGCGATCCGCGTCATTGCGGGCCTCTACACATTCAAGGGCTTCGTGCTCATTCCCGTGCTGTGCTGGCTGTGGTTCCAACCCGGGCCGAACCGCGAGCGGCAACGCGAGCTGGTGGTCGCCACCGTCGCGAGCGGGCTCGTCGCGCTCGCCGTCGGCCGCGTGCTGGCGCAGGTGCTGCCGTTTCGCGTACGGCCGATCTACAACCCCGAGCTGCACCTGCACTTCCCGTCGGCCGGACTGCGCGCGGCGACGCTGCAGACCTGGAGTTCGTTTCCGAGCGATCACGCGATGCTGTGGATGGCGATCGCGACCGGCATCTTCATCATCGCGCGCCGCGCCGGCATCGTCGCGCTGCTGTATTCGGTCGTGTTCATCTGCCTGCCGCGCGCGTATCTCGGCTTTCACTATCCGACCGATCTGATCGCGGGCGCCGCGATCGGCATCGCGATCGCGTGGCTGCTGACGCGCGACGCGATCCGCTCGCGCTTCGCACCGCAGGTGCTGGAGATGATCCGGCGCTTCCCCGCACCCGCCTATACGCTCGCGTTCCTGCTGTGCTTCGAGTTGATCACGCAGTTCGACGAACTGCTGACGCTCGCGCAGTCGGCCACGCGCACGATGTGACGGGCGCACGCGCGATGCTGCCGCTGCTGCTGTCGTTCCGTCGCCCCGGCGCGCGCTGCCGGCCATGCGCGGCCGCCGCACGGCGGGCGACGGTCGCGCCCGTCAATCGCGATCGGGCGCGCCGAGCGGAAAGAACGAACGGTACGGCCGCGCCTCGTCGACCGCGCGCGCAAACGACGGCCGCGCGAGCAGACGCTTGCGGTACGCGATCACGTTCGCGAACGCCGGATCGATCCGGTGCGTCCAGTCCGCATAGAACAGGAACGGCGCCGCGCCGCAATCGGCGAGGCTGAAGCGGTCGCCGGCCGCCCATTCGCGATCGGCCATCGTCCTGTCGAGCCACGCATACGACGTGTCGAGCATCGCGCGCGCGTCGGCCACCCCGCGCGCATCGCGCTCGGCTTCCGGCCGCAGCGCATCGAACACGACCTTCTGCTGCGGCGTCGCCACGTAGTTGTCGAAGAAGCGGTCCATCGTCCGCACCTCGAGCGCGGCGCGCGGATCGTCGGGCAGCAGGCGCACGGGGCCCGGATGGTTCAGGCCGAGATACTCGATGATGATCGACGCCTCGATCACCGTGCGGCCCGCATCGACCAGCACCGGGAAGCGCTTCAGCGGCCACAGCCTGGTCAGTTCCTGCATCGGCTTCGGATCGTCGTGCGCGAGCACGCGATACTCGAACGGCGTGCCGTTCTCGTACAGCGCGGTCAGCACCTTCTGGCAGTAGGACGAAAACGGATGGGCGTAAAGCGTCGGCATCATCGTGGAGGCTCCCGGGGTTTCGCGCCGCGTCAGGCGGCGCCATATGATCGGATACCTTGACGACGCGCGGCGCCCGGCCGTTTCGACATCGGCCCGATATTTTTTTCGAGGAACCGCCTCGGTCGCTACGAGCGGCCGTCCATCACGACACGCCCCTCGGCGCGCCAGCGCAGCATCCCGCCGCCGAGATTCGCGACCGCGTCGAAGCCGGCCTTCTTCAGGATCACGGTGGCCTGCGCGGAACGCCCGCCGGCCCGGCACACGGTCACGACCGGCCGGTCGCGCGCGAGTTCGCCGGTGCGCGCGGCGAGTTCACCGAGCGGAATCGGCGTCGCGCCGGGCAGATGGCCGAGCGGGCCCGCGAATTCGTCCGGTTCGCGCACGTCGACGACCTGCACGGTCGGCAGATGATCCTCGAGCCATTGCGGATCGATTTCCCAGAAGCCGGCGAACGTATAGACGAGCGGCGCCCAGTCGGCAGCCGCCTGCGCGTCGGGCGCGTTCGCGGCGACGCCGCACTGCAGGTTCGCCGGCACCGCGACGTCGATCTGGCGCGGATGCGCAAGCCCGAGGTTGCGCATGTAGCCGGCGAAATCGTCTTCGCTGAGATCGCCGCCGAGGCGCGGGTTGAAGCGCCGCTCCTCGCCGACGCTCGTCACCGTGAGCCCGCGATAGTCGTGCGCCGGATACAACAGGCATGTGGCCGGCAGCGTGAAGAGCCGGCCGTGCACCGCGCGATACAGCGCGCGTGGGTCGCCCTGCTGGAAGTCGGTGCGGCCGGTGCCGCGGATCAGCAGGCAATCGCCGGTGAACGCCATCGATTCGTCGTCGAGCACGAGGCTGATGCAGCCGCTCGTGTGGCCGGGCGTCGCGCGCACCGTCAGGTAGCGCGCGCCGAACGCGCAGCGGTCGCCGTCGTTCAGGTAGCGGTCGGCGCCTTGCGCGCCGCTCGCCGCCGAGATCGCGATCGCGCTGCCCGTGCGCTGCTTCAACAGCCACGCGCCCGTCACGTGATCGGCATGCACGTGCGTGTCGACGGTCGCGACGAGCCGCAGCCCGAGTTCGTCGAGCAGCGCCGCGTCGCGGCGCACCTGCTCGAACACGGGATCGATCAGCAGCGCTTCGCGCGATGCGCTGTCGGCGAGCAGATATGTATACGTCGACGATTGCGGGTCGAAAAGTTGCCGGAAGATCATTGCTCTGTTGCTCCGTCGCGTGTTCTTCGGTGGGGTGTCGTCGGATCGGCGTGCTGCATATCGTCGTCGGGCACCGGCGTCGGCATGACCGCATCGCCGCCGCGCGAGCGGCATCGCGCCCATTCAGACAGCGTAGATCAAAATGCCCGCGCCGCCGCGCCGCGCATCCCCTACGGCAACCGATTCCATCGACGAATCTCGTACCGCGGGACGATTCGCCGCGCCGGAACGGCGGCCCACGCTGCCTTACACTACCGCCTGTTCTCGTCCCCGATCACAGGAATGCCCCCGACATGTCGATGACGATCGATCCGAAGCAAGCCGCCGCGCTGCTGGCCGTCGCCGACACCGGCAGCTTCGAGCAGGCAGCCGTGCGCCTGCACGTGACCGCGTCCGCCGTCACGCAGCGGGTCCGCGCGCTGGAAGCGAGCCTCGGCACGCCGCTCGTGCTGCGCACGCGGCCGTGCCGCCCGACGGTGGCCGGGCAGCGCGTGCTGCAGCACCTGCGCCGCGTCGCGCTGCTGCAGGCCGACCTGCAAAGCACGCTCGCGGCCGAGCGCGAATCGCCGATCTCGGTCACGATCGCACTCAATTCCGACAGCCTCGGCACGTGGTTCCTGCCGGCACTGACGTCCGTGCTCGCGGGCGAGCGGATCCTGTTCGAGCTGATCGTCGAGGATCAGGATCACACGTTCGCGTTGCTCGAAAGCGGGATGGCGGTCGGCTGCGTGACGACCGAGCCGAAGCCGATGCGCGGCTGCATCGCGACGCCGCTCGGCACGATGCGCTACCGGCTGCTCGCGGCCGCCGCGTTCGCGGTGCGCTGGTTTCCGCGCGGGCTGAACCGCACGAGCGCGCGCCACGCGCCCGTCGTCGCGTATTCGCGGCGCGACACGCTGCAATCGTCATTCCTGAAGGAGAAGTTCGGGTTGCCCGAAGGCGCGTACCCATGCCACTACGTGCCGGGCACCCATTCGCACTTCGCGGCGGTGCGGCACGGGCTCGGCTACGCGATGGTGCCGGAGCCGCTGATCGGCGCCGCGCCGCTCGATGCGCAGGGGCTCGTCGATCTCGCGCCCGCGCATCCGACCGACGTCACGCTGTACTGGCACGCGTGGACCGTGCAGTCGCCGACGATGGCGTCGCTGTCCGCGCGGGTGGTCGAAGCGGCGCGCCGGCTGCTCGCGCCGTTGCCGTGACGCGCCGGCGGGCGCGAACTGGCGCGGGCGATCGACGCTGCGGGCGCGGTACGCACGACGACGAGAAAGTCGGCCACGCCGCCTATACTTCTCGCATCGGCCTCGCGAACGCGCCGCGCGGCCGATCATCCAGGTCCGGCCGTTCCCTTTCATGTGAGGAGAACATCATGTCCCGCCGCTATATCGATTGCCGCGAGTTTCCCAGCGCGATGCATTGCTCGGTCGCGATTTCCGCCGACTCCGACAACGAACTGCTGGAGGCCGCCGTTCAGCACGCGGTGTCGGTCCACCAGCACACCGACAGCGCCGAACTGCGCACGCAGCTGAAATCGCTGTTTCACGACGGCACGCCGCCCGCCGACATGCCGCGGCAAGCTTGATCCGCCGTCACTGCAACGATCGACGGACCACGCGCCGCGTCACCCCTTCCTGTGTTGCGTCATGCCGCGCCGGCCCGTCGCCGGCCGGCGCGTTCCGCTTCATGCGCGACGCTGCGCGAAATACGCGCCGACCGCGCCGACAAAGGTATCGATGTCCGCGCGCGACACGTCGCAATGCGTGACGAAGCGCGACGCATACAGCATCTGCGTGAGGATCCCGCGTTCCTTCAGCCACGCCTCGAGCGGCGCGCAATCGGCTTCGGGGAATTGCGCGAACACCATGTTCGTCGCATGCGACAGCACCTTCACCGAATCGATGCGCGCGAGACCGGCCGCGAGATGCGCGGCATTCGCGTGATCGTCCGCGAGCCGCTCGACGTTGTGATCGAGCGCATACAGGCATGCCGCCGCCAGAATGCCCGACTGACGCATCCCGCCACCCAGCACCTTGCGCCAGCGCTGCGCGCGCTCGATCAGCGCACGGCTGCCGACCAGCACCGAGCCGACCGGCGCACCGAGCCCTTTCGAGAAGCAGATCGACACGGTGTCGAACGGCGCGCACAGCTCGGCGATCGGGCGATCCGATGCGACGGCCGCGTTGCAGACCCGCGCGCCGTCGAGGTGCGTGGATAGCCCGCGGCTGCGCGCGAGCGCGACCGCTTCGTGCACATAGCCTTCCGGCAACACCTGGCCGCCGATCGTGTTTTCGAGCGCGAGCAGGCGCGTGCGCGCAAAGTGATTGTCGAGCGGCTTGATCGCCGCGGCGATCTTCGCGAGCGGCAGCGTGCCGTCCGGCGCGTTCTCGATCGGTTGCGGCTGGATGCTGCCAAGCACGGCCGCGCCGCCGCCTTCGTACTTGTAGGTGTGCGCGAGCTGGCCGACGATGTACTCGTCGCCGCGCTCGCAGTGCGACATCAGCGCGGCGAGGTTGCTCTGCGTGCCGCTCGGGAAAAACAGGCCGGCCTCCTTGCCGGTCCGCTCGGCCGTCACCGCCTGCAGGCGCAGGACGGTCGGGTCGTCGCCCCACACGTCGTCGCCGGTTTCGGCGGCGGTCATGGCGGCCAGCATCGCCTGGCTCGGACGTGTCACGGTATCGCTGCGTAAATCGATCATCGCTGTGCCCTGGGTAAACGCGAGCCGGAACCGAGGCGCCCGGCCCTGCCGAAACGAGACTGAGAGTGTACGCAATTCGCGCGGCGCGTGCCGGCCGTCGCCGCGCACCGCGATGCCGCACGCGCGGCGTCGTTCCAATGACGCGACGCGCCATATTGACGCACGTGCGGCAGACCGCCACGCCGCGGCCGCAGGCGTCGCGAACGGCCTTCTTGATACGAATCAACGATTTATCCGGAAATCGCGCGCGACGGGCTGGACATCTGCGACGAGTTGGCGCATTTCGCGGTGCAACATCGCAGCCCATACTCCAGCCAACCCCGACGCCTGTCCGCCGGGGTCCGCCGGCACCCGCCGGCGGGTATCGTCAGCCTCGGTCATCTGGTATGGACACCGCACTCTCGGCCCTCGATCTGGCCCGCCTGCAATTCGCGTTCACCGTCTCCTTTCACATCGTCTTTCCGGCGCTGAGCATCGGCCTCGCCAGCTTCATCGCCGTGCTCGAATATCGCTGGCTCAAGACCGGCAAGCAGTACTACAAGACGCTCTGCCTGTTCTGGTCGAAGATCTTCGCGGTCGCGTTCGGGATGGGCGTCGTCTCCGGCGTCGTGATGAGCTATCAGTTCGGCACCAACTGGTCGGGCTTCTCGAGCTTCGCCGGCGCCGTCACCGGCCCGCTGCTGATGTACGAGGTCATGACCGCGTTCTTCCTCGAAGCCGGCTTCCTCGGCATCATGCTGTTCGGCTGGAACCGCGTGAGCCCGCGCGCGCACTTCGGCGCGACGCTGATGGTCGCGATCGGCACGCTGATCTCGACGTTCTGGATTCTCGCGTCGAACAGCTGGATGCAGACGCCGCAGGGCTTCGAGATCGTCGACGGCCGCGTCGTGCCGACCGACTGGTTCGCGATCATCTTCAACCCGTCGTTCCCGTACCGCCTGTTCCACATGGCGATCGCCGCGTTCATCGTCGCCGCGCTGGTGGTGGCCGCGACCGGCGCGTGGCACCTGCTGAAGGGCCGCCGCGACAAGGGCGTGAAGAAGATGTTCTCGATGGCCCTGTGGCTGCTGCTCGTACTCGCACCGCTGCAGGCCGTGATCGGCGACCAGCACGGCATCAACACGCTGAAGCACCAGCCCGCGAAGATCGCCGCGATCGAAGGGCTGTGGGAAACCGAAAAGGGCGGCACCGCGCTGAACCTGTTCGGCATTCCGGACATGCAGGCGGAAACGACCCGCTACGCGGTGAAGGTGCCGCACCTCGGCAGCCTGATCCTCACGCACAGCTGGGACGGCGAGATCCGCGGGCTGAAGGACTTTCCGCCGCAAGACCGCCCGAATTCGACGGTCGTGTTCTGGAGCTTCCGGATCATGGTCGGCCTCGGCTTCGCGATGATCGGCCTCGCCGCGCTCGCGTGGCTGCTGCGCCGCCGCGGCCGCCTGTATGAATCGAAGTGGTTCCAGCGCTTCGCGCTCGTGATGGGCCCGACCGGTTTCGTGTCGCTGCTCGCGGGCTGGGTGACGACCGAGGCCGGCCGCCAGCCGTGGGTCGTGTATGGCGTGATGCGCACCGCGCAGGCCGTGTCGCCGCTGTCGGTGCAGCAGGTCAGCCTGTCGATGATGACGTTCGTGATCGTGTACTTCCTCGTGTTCGGCACCGGCGTGTACTACATGCTGAAGCTGATGAAGGCCGGCCCCGCGCTGCCCGACGTCAAGCACGACGATAAACCGGACACGCGCCCCGATCACACCGCGCGCCGCCCGATGTCGGCCGTCGACGAGCTGATCGAGACCGTCTGAGCCCACCCCATTCGCAAACGAGAAAACCTATGGACGTCACCGTAATCTGGGCCGCGATCATCGCATTGGGGCTCTTCATGTACGTCGTGCTCGACGGCTTCGACCTCGGCATCGGCATCGTCTTCCCGTTCTTCCCGGACGAAAAGGAACGCGACCTGATGATGAACACGGTCGCCCCCGTGTGGGACGGCAACGAGACGTGGCTCGTGCTCGGCGGCGCCGGGCTGTTCGCGGTGTTCCCGATCGTCTATTCGACCGTGCTGTCGGCGCTGTACCTGCCGCTGATCTTCATGCTGGTGTGCCTGATCTTCCGCGGCGTGTCGTTCGAGATCCGCGCGAAGGCCCGACGCACGAAGCAGCTGTGGGATCTCGCGTTCATCGGCGGCTCGGCCGGCGCGACGCTGTTCCAGGGCATCGCGCTCGGCGCGTTCCTGCAGGGCATCGACGTGAAGGACGGCGTGTACGCCGGCGGCGCGTTCGACTGGCTCACGCCGTTCAGCCTGCTGACGGGCCTCGGCCTGATCGTGACCTACGCACTGCTCGGCTGCTGCTGGCTCGTCGCGAAGACCGAAGGCGACCTGCAGCGCCGCCTGCATCGCGTCGTGTGGCCGCTGACCGTCGTGCTGCTCGGCTTCATCGCCGTGATCAGCCTGTGGACGCCCCTGCAGGATCCGGCCATCGCGCAGCGCTGGTTCGATTCGGGGCTGTTCTGGCGCCTGCTGCCGGTGCCGTTCCTGGTGGCCGCGTGCGCGGCGTGGATGCGTCGCGCGGTGCGCGACCGGCACGACATGACGCCGTTCGTGCTCGCGCTCGCGCTGGTGCTGCTCGGCTACGTCGGCCTGCTCGTCACGCTGTTCCCGTATGCGATTCCGCAGACGATGACGATCTGGGAAGCGGCGGCGCCGCGTTCGAGCCAGACCTTCACGCTGGTCGGCGCAGCGGTTATCCTCCCGATCATCATCGCCTACACGACGATGGGTTATTGGGTATTCCGAGGCAAGGTGCGTCATGAAGACCAGCATTACTACCACCACTGATTCCACCGCCGGCCAGCCCGGCGCGCCGCGGCCGCGGATGCGCGGCTGGATGTGGTTCGTCGTTCTGTGGGCGGGCGGCGTGATCGGCGCCGTCACGCTCGGCTATGCGTTCAAGATCTTCATGAACCTGACGCTGTTTGCGGTGAAGTAGGCCGAGCGGCCGCCCGGGTCGAACGATCGACCGGGCGGCCGTTTTGTCGTGGATGGCCGATTCCGGCAGGCTCGCAACGACGAATCCCGCCAGTCGGCCGGTGACGCGAGCCGCTCCCCTCCTACCCCCGCCCGCGCAACGCCGCCTCGATCTTGCGATCGGTCTTGTACTGGCTCAACGCATACACCGACCAGATCGCGGCCGGCAGCCACCCGATGATCGTGATTTGCAGGAGCAGACAGATGATCCCGGCGATCGGGCGGCCGATCGTGAAGAACTGGAACCACGGCAACAGCAGGGCAAGCAGCAGGCGCATGAACGATCCTCTCGGCGCGTCGTTGAACGGGAATGCGTGACGAATATGCCGGTGCATGCGCCGGAATTCAAGCCACGCACCGGGCATCGCGGCACGGTCGTCTACCCGGCGCCGCGTTCCTCTTCCGACGCGCCCGCGCGATGCCGCGGACACACCGCCGCCCCCGGCGCTGAACGCCCGATACCGAGCCCCGGCAGCAGGCGCGCGTTCTCGGCGACGACCGCCTGCAGCAGGTGCGGGTCTGCGTCGAGCAGCGCGAGGATCGTCGGCGCGACCTGCTTCGTGTCGACGAGCTCGTTTACCGGGCGCCGGCCCGTGCGGCCGGGATTTTTTTTCGGGTTGGCCCGCGACTATTGGCGTGGCATAAAGGGTTTTCCCTGACCCGGAGCACGAGTATGTCGACCCTGGAAGCCCTCCGGTTCGTGCTGGACGATGCACGTACCCCCGAAATCATTCGCCATCACGTCGTCGACGCGCTGCAGTACGCGTTGCGCAACCACGGACCGGTGTTCACCACGAAGGAAGTCGAATGGCTGACGCAGTGGGACGACGCGCGTCTGCCGCTGGCCGCGAGGAAGGAGCTGGACAAGCGCGAGCCGGCCGTCGCCAGCCGCTGAAAAAAAGCCGCCGCGCCCGGCGGGTGCGGGCGCGGCGGCGGATGACGGATGGTGGTAAGGCTTACTGCAGCCCGAAGTCGACGCGGGTCGTCGCGCCCTTGTCCGAGATGCCCTTCGCGTCGAGCTTCGGCGCGACGACGAACATGCGGCTCGAGTCGATCTTGCCGTCGAGATACTGACGCACGGCCTGCGCGCGCTGCTGCGCGAGCGCCCGCAGTGCGTTGTCGTCGGCCGGTGCGTGATCGGCGAGCGCCTGCTTCATGTCCGCATCGGGCAGCGTCTTCTGCAGGCCGACCAGATTACGCGGCTTCTTGAAATCGGCGGCCTTGTACGCGCGCGTCAGGTACTTCGAGTATTCGGCCTTGTCGACCTTCACCGACATCGGATCGACGCTCTCGCCCTGGCCGATCACGTCCTTCAGCTTTTGCTGGCGCACGAGCCGCTCGACGTACGCGTCGCGCAGCCCCGGCGTGTCCTGCGCCGGATCGACGCGGCCGATCAGGTCGAGACGGATCGACGGCTTCTCGGTCAGCATCTTCACGACGGTGTCGAGCTTCTTCTGCTGCGCGTCGGTCAACTGGTACGAGCCCGGCGCGAACTCGACATAGCCGAGATCCTCGCCGCCGCTGCCGCCGAACGCATTCGCGAGCAGCGTGAACGGCGACGTGACGGCCTTCGCGATCAGGTTCAGCACCGCGTGCCAGATCAGCCCGCCGACGCTGAATTCCGGATTCGACAGCGAGCCCGACACCGGCAGGTTCACGTCGATCTGGCCGCGCGTGTTCTTCAAGAGCGAGATCGCGAGCTTCACCGGCAGCTTCGTCGCCGTGTCGTTCTCGACGTGATCGCCGAACGTGAGCTGGTCGATGAAGATGTGGTTGTTCGCCGACAGCTGGTCGTTCGCAAGCTGGTAGTGCAGATCGACGTTGAGCTTGCCCTTCGTGATCGGATAGCCCGCGTACTTCGCCGAATACGGCGTCAGGTTGGTCAGCTCGATGTCGTGCGCGGTCGCCGTGAGGTCGAGCGCCGGCTTCTCGATCAGCGGGTTCACCGTGCCCTTGATCGAGATCGGCCCGTTGCCCGCGAGGTTCGCGGCGACGTCGACCGGCGCGGACGTCGTCGAATCGGTGCCGAACGCGCCGACCGTGCCCTTGATCGCGACGAGGTTCGCCGTGTAGTTCGGCTTGATGAAGTTGTCCGTGTACGTGACGCGTCCGTTCTGCAGCAGCAGTTCGCCGAAGTGCATCCGCACCGGGTTCTGCGGCTGCGGCGCGGCCTTCACGACCACCGTCGCCGACGCGGCGGCCGGCACGGACGCCTGCTGCGCGGCCGCGGCCGAGGCGGCCTGCGCGGCGGCCGGCGGCGTCACGCCCGGCGACAGCGGCACCGGCTCGCCCTTGCTCGCGTCTCGCGTGAGCGACTGCGCGGGGCCCGTCTCCTTCGCGACCACGTCCTTCAGGTTCAGCCGGCCCTGCGCGTCGAGCAGCACGCGGCCGTAGAAGTTCGAGAACGTCACGCGCGCGGCGTCGACGTCGGTGCCCTTCTCGTCGTAGCTCGCCTTCAGGTTCGACAGCGCGAGCGAGCGCCAGCCGGCGAACGGGTCGGACGTCGCCTTGTCGAGCATCCGCACGTCGACCAGCGCGACGTCGCCGCGATAGATCGCCCGCGGCGTGTCCTTCACCTGCGCGAACGTCAGGCTGCCCTGCGCGTTGAGCAGCGCGCTCGCGATCGTCGCGTTCAGCGCGCTGCCGAAGTACGGCTCGAACGCGGCCGCGTCGAGACGGTTGCCGTTGATCTTCAGGCCGAGCTTCAGCGGCTGCGCGGTCACGTCGCCCGTCACGTTCAGCGAACCCTTGCGATTCAGCGTCGCCTTCAGCTGCACGGGCAGCGGCTTCGTCAGGTCGTCGCTCACCTTCTGCACCGACAGCTCCAGCGGCTTGATCGCCAGCTTCACCGGGCGCGGCGTCGACAGGTCGGTGAAGTTCGCGGACGCGTCCTTCACGTTCAGCGCGTCGATCCGGTAGTGCCACGACGGCGCGGCGGCCTGCGCCTTGCGCGCGACCGTGCGCGGCGGCACCGCCGCCTGCGCGGGTTCGCCCAGCGCTGCGAGGTCGATCTTGCCGTCCTTCAGGCGCTTCACGTCGAGCGCGAGGCCAGTCGCGTCGACGCTCGCGATTTCCGCGGTGCGCGCGGCGACGTCGACCTTCGCGATCTTCGCGTTCGCGTCGGGCAGCACGATCGCGGGCGCCTTGTTGTCCGGCGCGGCGAGCTTCAGCGATTTCAGGCTGACCGTGCTGTCCGCGACTTCCGCGGCGAGCGGTGTCTTGCCCCAGTCGGTCTTCGCGTTGACGGTCGCGCCGAGCGTGCCGTCGAGCACGCGCGCGCGCGTCGCCTCGCCGAGGTACGGCTGCAGCGCCGGCAGCGCGAGCGCGGCGACCGTCAGCTTCGTGTCGGCCTGCTTCGCCGCGAGATTGAACGTCCCTTCGGCGTTCACGTCGCCGCCGCGCGACAGCGACGTCGACAGCGTGTATTTCGCCGGCGTCTTGCCCTGCAGCGTGAAGCCGTCGAGCGTCGCGGCGAGCTTCGTCAGCGACAGCGCGGTCGGCGTCGCCGGCACGCGGTCGTCGACGTTGATCGTGCCGCCGTCGATCGCGACGTGACGGATCGTCAGGTCGAGCGGCGGCGCTTCCTTCGCGGCGGCGCCTTCGGCCTTCGCGCCGCTGGCTGCGGCGACGGTCGCGCCGGAAGCCCCGGAAGCCGCGGACGCCCCGGCAACGGCGACGGCCGACGCGGCCGGCTTGCCGGCTTCGGCCTTCGGCACGGCGGCCGGTTGCGCGACGAGCTTCTCGACGTTCAGCACGCCCTGCTTGTCGCGCGACAGGTCGACCACCGGCTGGTCGAGCCGGATCTCGTCGAAATGCATCGCGTTGCGCAGCGGTTCCAGTCCGGTCGCCGCGACGTGCACGCCGCGCGCGGCGAACAGCGGCGCCGACGCGCGGTCGGTCACCTTCGCGTCGTTCAGGTCGACGGTGCCCGACACGCGCAACGCGGGCGTCTCGCCGCTCATCACGAAATTGACCGTGAGGTTGCTGCTCAGCAGGCCGCTCGTCACGGCCACCGGCAGCTTCGCCGGCACGTACGAGATCAGCTTCGGCACGTCGAGGCGGTCGAACTTCAGCGCGATCTCCGATTCGCGCGACTGCGCGAACGGCTTGGTCTTGCCGTCGATCGAGATCGGGCTGCCGTCGAAGCGCGCGCGCAGCTTCGGCTCGACGAAGATGTCGGTCTTCGAGGCCAGCGTCGCGATGTACGGAATGCCGAGCGTCCAGTTGTCGACCACGTGCTTTTCGTTCAGCAGGCGATCGTCGAAATCGATCCGGCCGTCGTTGACCTGGATGTTCGACACCGAGAACTGCGTCGGCTTGCTGTCGGGTGTCGGCGACGGCGACGAGAACTTCTCGATCAGGTCGGTGAAGTTGAAGCGCTGCGCGTCGTAGCGGACGACGTGAAAGCGCGGCGAGTCGAGCCGGATTTCGTTGACGATCGGCGCGCCGCGAAACAGCGACGACCACGACGGCCTCACGACGAGCTTGCCGATGTCGATGAAGTCGCCCTGGCCGCCGCGCTCGCCGAGATGAATGCCGTCGGCTTCGAGATTCAGCGTGTACGGGTTCAGCGCGATGCGCTGGATCGTGGCCGGCCGGTCCAGTTGCTTGCTCAACTGCTGTTCGGCGACATAGCGGATCAGCGGCGGCGCCGCGAAGAAGCCGAGCAGTCCGAACAAAACGACGAAGATCAGCAGGCCGATGCCGATACGCCGGGTCCGGCGCGAGCGTGCTACGCCACCGAGGGCATGGAGGGTCGAGGGTAGGGTTTCTTTGTCTGCGCTTGCCATGCTTGAATGCCTCGGGAATGGATGCCGGGCCGCACCGGACAAACCGGGCGGCCGCGCACGCTATCCCGAAAGTATAGGCTCAGGAGGTGACGGTACGGCGGTCGGGCGCCGCCGCCGCGCCCGCCGGTCGGACAACGGCGGCGGTCAACCGTTCATTTCCGGACGACGACGGGCGGCATCCACGACCCGTCGCTCGCCTGCGGCTTCGGTGCGTACAGCCGCAACGCAAGCGCGAAATCGGTACGCGGCGCGGGCAGCCAGTTGGCCGCATGCGTGCCGCCCGGCGACGCCGATACGACGATGTCGACCGAGCCGTCGCGGTTGCGGCGCAGTCGATCGCGATCGCCGAGCGAGCGCCGCGCCGACCCGACGTCCGGCAGCGCGCCGTTGGTGGTGTACGGCGTGAGCGTCCAGAACGCGCGCACCGGCGGCAGCGCGCCCGGCGCGAAATGCAGCACGTAGCGGTTCGCGCCGTTCAGCGCGTGACCGTCGCTGTCGACGCGGGTGACCGCGAGCGTCTCGTCGTCGCGCGTTGCGGTGCCGAACTGCGTATAGGCGGCGTACGCGCGCAGCGCGTAGTCCTGGCCGTACTTGCCGGCCGTATCGCCGATCCAGGTCCAGCCGTTCGCGTTCAGCAGGTTCGACGGCGGCGTCGCGAGCCGCGCGCGCGCCTCGGCCACGCCGGCCGTGGCGGCCGTGAGACGGTCGCCCGTCCACAGCACCGGATAGCCGGCCGTCACGCCGATGTCGCCGAGCGATTCCTGTGCGTGCGCGTCGTCGACCGGCGGCGGATTGTCCTGCAGCGCCCGTGCGAAACGCGTGAAGAACGCCTTCGGGTCGAGCGCGGCCACCTGCTCGGCCGGCGTGCCGCCGCTTACCGCTTCGGACGGCGCGCTGCCCGCGTGGACCGCGACCGACGCGCCGCGCTCGGCGCCCGTGTAGACCGACAGCGGCACCACGCGGATCGCGCGCTGCAGTTTCTTCACGTTCGTCAGGTCGCGCCCGCCGCTCGTCTGCAGCCGCACTTCGAGCCACGCATTGGCGGACGGCACGTCGACCCGCACCACGCCCTTCGGCAGCGTGCCCTGCCATTCCTTCGCGGCGAAGGCAATCGTTTGCGATCGCCCGGCGCCACGCGCGCCGCGCGCCGCGACGCTCGACGACGACCACAGCACGTTCGTCCACATGTCGAGTGCACGCGCGTCCCAGTAGCGGCCGCGCGTGTCGGGCAGCGTGACGATCACGGGTTCGGCGGCGACGTCGAGCCAGCCGGTCGAGTCGAGCGTGTCGACGCCCGGCAGCGGCGGATTGACCGCGCCGACGGGCGGCAGCGCCTGCGCATGGCGCAGCGTGTTGAGCGGCGCCTGCCCCGGTTGCGCGCCGTCGCCGCCCGTCGCCGCTTCCTTCGCGACGTCCATCAGCACGAGCGGATACGCATAGATATAGGAGTCGGCGACTTCCGCGCGCATCCAGCCGGTTTTCCGCTGGATCGCATCCGGTTGCGACGCGCATCCTGCAAGCAACGCCGCAATGGCCAGCGACGCGCACGCGCGTCGCAGAGAAACTGATTCTCGCTGGTTTTCAATCATCGATTACTGGCCGAATATCGTTCTTTTCAGTCAACGCCTTGTTCGTCTCGCGAACGGCGAAGCAAGGCACCCCAGCGTGCCCGAATGACCGTTCATGACGTTTCGTAACGGTGGGCGCTGATGTCAGGCCGGTATCATAGCGCCTAAGGGCATCCCCCAATATGCCGAATACCTCAGACTTCTGGTCAGATTTCCGTTGTTGTGGAAATGAAAGCAAAGGCAGGCGGTTCGTGCCGACGACGACGAATGCTGCGCCTGCCGCCCCTCCGCGCCTGGATCAGCACAAAAAAAGCCCGCAATCGCGGGCTTTGTGACGCAATCTTGCTCAACGATTACGCAGGCGTGCAATGCCGCAGAATCGGGCTACCGATGAGACGTCCGGCACCTTCACATACCCACGATACCTTCTGTCCCTTTTCCAGCGACGCGGCGAGGGCTTCGTGCTCCTTGCTCAGATAAGCATTGACTGGCATGAACTCATTGCCGGTCTTCAGCTTCACGACGATGTTGTCGAATGCGTCCTTGTCGATGCTTTGAACCGTTCCGCCCACAGCCAGGGCCTTGCCCTTGTATTTCTGGTCCGCGGAGACTTCATTCTTGTCGTAGGCGGTGAATAGCGCCGATGCGGTGACGCTGACCTTTTCAACGGGCTTCTGCGCCTGCTCAGCCTGCCCCGGAGCCACCGCGGGCACATCGGTTCCCGCATTCGAGGCAGCGGACGGTGCCGGTTTCTTGCCGAAAATCACACTGATGACGATCAATGCGAGCACGATGCCAAGGCCGATTTTGAATAGTTTTTTCATTGGTCCCTCATATTATTAGCGCATCTGCGCTTGTTGGAAATTGAATTGCCACGCGGCCGCGTGCGACGGTTGCCAAACTCGTCAATCGCGGACAGTCCGCTTCGCGTGTACGGATCCCCGGTCGATCGCGCAGGGTGCGCCTGCATTACCGCCGGCGTGCCGCTCCGTGCCGTCGCATTCGGGCCGATGAGGATAGTTGCCCGGCATCGCACCGGCGACCAGGGCCGCGAAGGCAGCAGCGCGCACAACCGCAGGTGCTTCGCGGTACCGGCGCACGAGATCGCCCTCGTCGACAGAAAGCGCGGTGACGTCGCGCTGTCCCGTGAGCGCATACAGGACATCAACGCCATGGTGGGCAACGGCCTCCAGATACGCCGAATCCGGCCGCCTCGAGCCGTTCTCGTAGTTGAGTTGGGCATCCTTGGACACCCCGCCGAGGGAAGCAAACGCCGTCTGGTTCAATCCGAGACGCTGGCGTTCCTCTTTGAGCCTTTGCGAAAAGACGGTCAATTGACAACCATATACGGTTACAGGTGGTCAATTGACCACAAATTAAAAGAACTGCAAGGTTAACGAAGGGAAGTATATCGTCATTATTAATATGAGAACTTCCGGCTTGCGTCTCGTATCGAAGGCAAAGTACGAAGCGCGCATGATGCAGGGTCGAGGGATTGGGTTCCGTTCTAGCGCTCAGTTAATCAGGACAATTGACCGATTAACTCCATCGGCATGATCAACTATCCGAACTGGATCATGACGGACCGGGCGATAGCACCGGCTTTCCACGAACGGTCGCTACCGGCGCAAAGTCGGCAATTGCGCACTCCCAGCGACGCAGAGCAATGCCTCATACAGAATGAGCGCAGCTTGGCTTGCCGGAAGGCCCATCGCTTCCATCTGATGCGACGGCCTCCACACTGCCTGTCGCCTCGGGATTACGACGCCAGTATCTTCATCTTCTGCTCCACGAACTCGGCATCGGTCAGAATCCCACGCTCCTTCAACGCGGCGAGCCGCTCCAGCTTCGATACGACGTCGGCCGCGGCAGGCGGCACGGATACGGCGATCGCCGGATTCGATACGCGCGTGTACTCGCGAATCGCGTCTCTCACCTTGTTCGTGAACGGAACAACCGTTTTCTTCCAGACGTTCTTGACAATCCGCTCGCTGGCGCCGTCCTCGATTCGGATTTCACCGAACATGATTCCGGTCGTTCCCGATACCGAATTCACCTTGTCGAGATTGATCGAAACCTGCTTAAGACCGTAAATCAGACCTTTGTCGAGGAACACGACGCGGTGATCGGTAAGGACGATCAACCAGGTATTGCCATCCATCAACCCGGACGAGAAGGCCAACACCTGCTCGCCGTCCATCAGGATTTCAGGAAGATGATTCAATTCCTTTTTGGTAAAGAATTGATCATCTCCGATTTCCTGGGCAATACGTTTGTATTCGGCCTTCAATGCCTCTTTGGTGGAATTTTTGAAATCAAACATCGGATGACCCCGCGCGTGTTTATAGAGCGTCGAATTTTACAGTCAGACATCGGCATATTGCTCCGGTCGGATGCGCCTCATGCGTCGCGCTTTCTACGAAAGCGAACAACTAGTGTGCTCCGCCATCGACCCCATATAGGATTGACGGGCTGAACGGAGGCTGCTCGGCTCGTGGAATCCGCGGGTTCCCGCCCACTTGCAATCTGGCGCTTGACCTTACCATCATGGGAATGTTGATACTGGAACCATTCGCGGTACGAACCGCGCTTTTGGGGAATCCGACATGACTGAACCACTCGCGTCCGCGGCGCTGCAAACGATCGAACTGGGCGTCGACGGCATGCATTGCGGCGGCTGCTCGGGCCGCGTGCAGCGGGCGCTGGCCGCCGTGCCGGGCGTCGTCGATGCGGCGGTCGATCTCGATGCGCATGCGGCGACGGTCACGGCGCAGGAAACCGTCACGGCGGGCCAGCTCGTCGACGCCGTCCGGGAGGCCGGCTATCGCGCGGCGGTGCGCGAGGCGCCGGTCGAAGCCGGCGCGGCCACGCATTCGGCGCACGCGTTGCGCGACGAAACGCCGTCCGTGGCCTCCGCGCTTCCTCCTGCCGCCGCGACGATCGAACTCGATATCGACGGAATGACTTGCGCGTCCTGCGTGTCACGCGTCGAAAAAGCGCTGGCGAAGGTGCCGGGCGTCACGCGCGCATCGGTCAACCTCGCCACCGAGCGCGCGACGGTCGATGCGTCGGCCGGCGTTTCGGCCGGCCAGTTGGCGGACGCCGTGAAACAGGCCGGTTATGGTGCGACGCCGACGGCGTCGGAGATCGTCGTCCCGGCCGCCGCCACTGCATTGCCCGCCGCGCCCGCGCGCGCAAGCATCGAACTCGACATCGACGGAATGACCTGCGCGTCCTGCGTGTCGCGCGTCGAGAAGGCGCTCGCGAAGGTGCCGGGCGTCACGCGCGCATCGGTCAACCTCGCGACCGAACGCGCGACCGTC
The DNA here is from genome assembly GCF_001729305.1 of Burkholderia sp. A2. NCBI lineage: Bacteria > Pseudomonadati > Pseudomonadota > Betaproteobacteria > Burkholderiales > Burkholderiaceae > Burkholderia > Burkholderia sp. A2. The sequence continues at coordinate 179,100 of NZ_LZXX01000149.1, forward strand.
GACGCGTCGAACGCCGTCTCTGCTGCACAGCTTGTCGACGCGGTGAAACAAGCCGGCTACGGCGCGACACCGGCCGCCGTCGCGGCTGCGCCCGCCACTTCCGCTGCCACGCCCGCTTCCACCGACGTCGAACTCGACATCGGCGGCATGACCTGCGCGTCCTGCGCCGGCCGCGTCGAGAAGGCGCTGGCCGCCGTGCCGGGCGTCGCACGCGCGACGGTCAACCTCGCGACCGAACGCGCGTCGGTGCACGGCGCCGGCGCATTCGACGCCGCCACGCTGATCGCGGCGGTCACCACAGCCGGCTACCATGCATCGCTTGCCGCCGCGTCACCCGCCGGCGCCACGGCCGCCGCCGACTTGCAACCGGCCCGCCCCGCGCAGGACCTCGACGCCCACAAGCGCCGCGAAGCGATCCGCGAACGCAACCTCGTGATCGGGGCCGCCGTGCTGAGCGCGCCGCTCGTCGCGCCGATGCTCGCCGCGCCGTTCGGCATCGACCTGATGCTGCCCGGCTGGCTCCAGCTCGTGCTCGCGTCGATCGTGCAGTTCGGCTTCGGCGCGCGCTTCTACCGCGCGGCCTGGCATGCGGTGAAGGCGCGCACCGGCAACATGGACCTGCTCGTCGCGCTCGGCACGTCGGCCGCGTACGGGCTGAGCCTGTGGATGCTGCTGCGCGATCCCGCGCATCCCGGCCATCTGTATTTCGAGGCGTCGGCCGTCATCGTCACGCTCGTGCGCTTCGGCAAGTGGCTCGAATCGCGCGCGAAGCGCCAGACCACCGAAGCGATCCGCGCGCTGAACGCGCTGCGCCCCGACCGCGCGCGCGTCGTCGAGCACGGCGTCGAACGCGACGTGCCGCTGTCGCAGGTGCGCGTCGGCACGCACGTCGGCATCCGGCCCGGCGAGCGCGTGCCCGTCGACGGACGGATCGTGTCGGGCCGCTCGCACATCGACGAATCGCTGATCACCGGCGAGAGCCTGCCCGTGCCGAAGGACGACGGCGACGCCGTCACGGCAGGCTCGATCAACGGCGAAGGCGCGCTCGTCGTCGAAACCACCGCGATCGGTGCGGAAACGACGCTCGCACGCATCATCCGCCTCGTCGAATCCGCGCAGGCCGAGAAGGCGCCGATCCAGCGGCTCGTCGATCGCGTCAGCGAGGTGTTCGTGCCGGCGATCCTCGGCATCGCCGTGCTGACGCTGGTCGGCTGGCTGATCGCCGGCGCCGGGATGGAAACCGCGATCCTCAACGCGGTCGCGGTGCTCGTGATCGCGTGCCCGTGCGCGCTCGGTCTCGCGACGCCCGCCGCGATCATGGCCGGCACCGGCGTCGCGGCCCGGCACGGCGTGCTGATCAAGGACGCGCAGGCGCTCGAACTCGCGCAGCGTACGACCGTGATCGCATTCGACAAGACCGGCACGCTGACCGAAGGCAAACCGTCCGTGACGGCGTTCGACGCCGTTGGCGTGCCGCGCGCCGAAGCGCTCGCGCTCGCGGCGGCCGTGCAGCGGCAGAGCGACCATCCGCTCGCGCGTGCGGTGGTCGCCGCGCATGACGCGGGCGTGGCCGCACATGGTGGCGCGGCGGAGCCGGTCGTCGCGACGCAGGCGCGTGCGGTGGCGGGGCGCGGCGTCGAAGCGCACGTCCGCGGGCAGCGGCTCGCGCTCGGCAGCACGCGCTGGCGCGACGAACTCGGCATCGCGGTGCCGCCGGCGCTCGACGCCCGCGCGGCGGAACTCGAGCGCGCCGGCAACACGATCTCGTGGCTGATGCGTGCCGATGCGCCGCGCGCGGTGCTCGCGCTGATCGCCTTCGGCGACACCGTGAAGCCGGGCGCCCGCGACGCGATCGCGGCGCTGTCGGCGCGCGGCGTCGCGAGCGCGCTCGTGACGGGCGACAACCGCGGCAGCGCGGCGGCCGTCGCGGCGACGCTCGGCATCGGCGAAGTGCACGCGCAGGTGCTGCCCGACGACAAGGCGCGCGTCGTCGCCGAACTGAAGCGCACGCACGGCGGAATCGTCGCGATGGTCGGCGACGGGATCAACGATGCGCCCGCGCTCGCCGCGGCGGACGTCGGCATCGCGATGGCGACCGGCACCGACGTCGCGATGCACACGGCCGGCATCACGCTGATGCGCGGCGACCCGGCGCTCGTCGCCGACGCGATCGACATCTCCAAACGCACGTACCGCAAGATCCAGCAGAACCTGTTCTGGGCGTTCGTCTACAACCTGGTCGGCGTGCCGCTCGCGGCGCTCGGTTTGCTGAATCCGGTGATCGCGGGCGCGGCGATGGCGTTTTCCAGCGTCAGCGTCGTGACCAACGCGTTGCTGCTGCGGAGATGGAAAGGCCGCGCGCGTTGATGCGGAGGGCGGTGAATGGCGAATGGCCGGACGGGCCGTTCGGCGTTCGACCAACAGGAAGGATCGGAACGCATGCCGGCGTTGGCCCGCTACACGGCGTGCCGAACCGGCAGCATGTGACAACGCCTCGCCGGCTGGCGGATTCAGTCCGACACGACCGGTTTGATCAACGTCGTGGTGATCGGCGCGAAGCCGCACGCGCGATACAGCGCACGCGCCGCCGCGTTGTGATTGAACACCGACAGCCCGATCTCTGTGACGCCGTACCGGCGCGCCTCGGCGTCGAGCGCATCGAGCGCACGCGTGGCCCAGCCCTGGCGGCGCCGGGACGGGACGATGTCGAGGTCGTAGATGAACAGCGTGCGGTTCGGCCCTTCGGGGACGATCGCGTACCAGAGGTCGCCCACCGTGTCGCCGCTGGCGCCGTCGATGAGCGTGACGAGGGTCTGGCCGGCGGTCAGCAGGCCGTCCGGCAGCAGCGTGTCGAAACAGGCGCGCGCACGATCGGCCGCGTCTTCGACAGCATTTTGCCCGGAGGAAACGAGGTCGCTCGCGTAGCCGTCGATGGCTCGCGTGCGGTACGCGTGGAATTCGCCGGCCGTCATCGGCCGCATCTGCAGCATGGCCCGGTCGCCGTGAACGGAATCGGACTTCCAGTGTAGCGGCACAGTCGCACCGGCGCGCGATGCGGCGGCGGAAAACGGGCGGCAGGTGCGGCGGACGCCGCGCCGAATCAGCGAATCAGCGAATCAGCGAATCAGCGAATCAGCGAATCAGCGACGGTACAGGACGATCGGCACGAGGTGCGCACGGCGCACGCGCTCGGCTTCCGCATGACGCGCAGCGTACGAGTAGTCGGCGTCGAGCGGCAGGTGCGGGGAGACGAAGAGGTCGTCGATTTTTTGCAGCAGGGCGAAGATGAAGCTCATGTGAGACTCCTGACAGACGTGGCTAGGGTTTTCCCTTAGATGACCTCCATTCTAAGGGTTTTCCCTGAACTCTGCCAGCGAGCTGCATCGGTTTGCCGTACGTGCGCAACAGCTGATCGCCGGTGCGGAACGGCGATCCTTGCTCCGTCGGGCTTCCAGGATGGGGTCGAAACGATTAGCGCGCGCGGTGAGTCCGCTTCCCGACGGCCGCCTCGCGGTTCGCGTTGCGCTGAAGCCGGTCGACTTGCGACAGAAGCGCTTCGTGGTGCTCCTCGAGCGTCATCAGCGTGGCCTGCTGCGTCGACAGATCGGCCGCGAGGCGATCGATCCGTTGCTGCTTGGTGGCGACGTCCTGCTTCAGGCCCGCGATCTGGCGCGTTTGCAGCACCAGCGCGACGAGCCCCGCCAGCACGACGACCGCCAGCGCGAGCAACAGGCGGTTGACGCGACGCATTTCGCGATCGGCCGAGCGCGTCAGGCCGTCCACGTCGGTCTGCAGCGCGGCGATCCGGTCGGTCAGCGGGCGCAGGTGCGTGTCCGGATCGAAGGCCGGCGCGGCCGGTTGCGTACGCTCCGACGATGGCTTGGTCACGAACGACGCGGCGGATGCCACCGGCTGCGCGACCGGCGGCGGCGAAGCGTCGGGCTGCCGAGTCGTGTCGCGGGGCTTCGCGGAATGCGGGGCGATCGCCGGTTCGGACGATCGTGCCGGCTGTGCCGGCGTCTGCGGCTCGACCGGTGCAGCGATGACCGGCGGCGGGTTCAAGTCAGCCGCTTCCCGCTTCGAATCGATGCTCGTCGAAACCGGTGCGGCTTGCGCCGCCGTCGCTTCGCTTGCGCCGGCAGCCGCCCGGCGCTTGCCGCCAGACGACGAGCGACGCTCCTTCACCGCATCCCCCGACGATTTCCCTTCGCGGGATTTGACGGCTGCCGCCTCGACGACAGGCTTCGCGACTTCGCTCTCTGCCGCTCGCGATTCCGCCGCCTGCACCGCAGCGCTATCGGCGGTTTGCAGCGTCGCCACCGCGTTCGCGGCGCCGTCGACCACGGGCACGTCGCGCTGCGTTGCGACGCCATCGCCCGCAGGCAAACGGGCTGCCTTCGTTGCAAGACCCTCTGCCGATGCACCGTCGACGTTCGCGGCCACGTCGCGTTCAGGCGTCGAAACAACCTTAGCCGCTACATCCGTCGGCGCCGCGCCTTCAGGTTCCGCATGCGTTGCCACAGCCGCATCCACATCCGCGGGCGGGGTGAACCCGTCCAGCGTGGCCTGTCGCCCGTCGTCGACACCGGCCGCCGCATCGGCTTCCACGCTCGCTTCGTCGCGCGCCGCAACCGGCATGCGCTCGCCCGGCTCCAGCACCGGATCGCCGAACAGGTCGAGCGTCCGTTCGTCGCGCGGCGCGTCGCCGGCCGGTGCGCTGCCGGATCGTGCCGTCGCCCTGGCGGACGTGCTGCCGGCGGCAGCGGCCGAGCGCTGGCGCGAACGGGCCGACGAACGGGTGGAACGGGAGCGGGAGCGCGGCGCGGAAACGGATTCGGTCATGGAAATCGGATAGCGGGGCCCGCAGACGCGAACCCGGATGTCGAACGGAATCGGTGATCGGCCATTGTCGCACGCCCCGCAACCGATTCACGCTATTCGTCGCCTCCCAGCCCGTTCCCGCCGTCGAAACGCGTGACGCCCGGCAGCGCGCGCAGCTTGGCGCAGATCGCCTTGTATTCGAGTTCCGACACGCGCGCCAGCGCGATGCGCACCTCGTCCTGCTCGCCCGTGTCGTCGGCACGCTGCACGATGAACTGCTTCACGCGTGCACTGTCGGCGCCGAGCGCCGCGTGCAGCGAATCGAACGTCAGCGTGCCGCTCGCCACCGTGAACGCGAGCTGGCGCCGCTGGCGCACCGTGAAATAGCGCCGCTCCAGCGGCTTGATGCCGGCCAGGATGATCAGGATGATGATCGTGGCCGAAATCGACGCGACATAAAGCCCGCCGCCCACCGCGAGGCCGATCGCGGCGACCGACCACAGGCTCGCGGCCGTCGTCAGCCCGCGCACGATCTCGCCGCGCAGCAGGATCGACCCCGCGCCGAGGAAGCCGATGCCCGACACGACCTGCGCGGCGATCCGCGACGGATCGAGCACGACGTGGTCGCTGCTGCCGAGCACGTCGGCGAAACCGAACGCCGACACGATCATGATCAGCGTCGAGCCGACGCACACCAGCATGTGCGTGCGCAGGCCGGCCGCCCACGACAGGCGCTCGCGCTCGAAGCCGATGACGCTGCCGAGCGCCGCCGCGAGAACGAGCCGCATCACGAGTTCCAGGTTGCTGAGCATCCGATTTATCTCCTTTTTTGGTGCCGGCCGCGCGGAATGTTTTATCCTTGGCCCCGGCCGCGCCGATTCTCCGGGCCGCGCCGACACGTTTCGATCCAAGCGCTCAACCCCGCCATGCCCGTTTCCGACTCCGCTTCCGCCCAGGCCGCCCAGCTGCGCCACCATTTCGCGCACGTCGTCTTGCCGATCTGGCGGGGTTCAGGGTTCGACCCAGCATTGCAACTGCCGTTCGAGGCCGTCGATCCGGCCACCCATGCACCGCTGCCCGTGACCCGTTATCGCGCAATGGCGTGCGCCCGGCAACTGTTCGTGTTCGCGCAGGCCGGCGACACCGCGCATGCGGCCACGCTGTTCGACGCGCTGTGCCGGCACTTTCGCGACGCGCGCCACGGCGGCTGGATCTACAGCGTCGACGCGCAGGGCGCGCCGCTCGATACGACCAAGGATCTCTATACGCACGCGTTCATCGTGTTCGCGTGCGCCGCATGGCATGCGGCGTCGGGCGACGCCGCCGCGCGCACGGTGGCCGAAACCACCGCCGCGCTGATCCAGGACCGCTTCGCGCCGCGCCACGGCGACGCGTTGCTCGATGCCGCGCGCCACGCCGATTTCTCGTCATCCGGCAGCGGGGCGCTGCAGAATCCGCTGATGCATCTGACCGAAGCGTGGCTCGCGGCCGCCGATGCGTTCGGCGACCCGGCGTTCGACGATGCGCTCGCGCACACCGCGCAGGCCGTCGAGCGCACGTTCGTCGACGCGGCGACCGGCTGCGTGGCCGAGTTGCCGCTCGGAGCGGCCGACAACCGTTTCGAGCCCGGCCATCAGTTCGAATGGTTCTATCTGGTCGATGCGGCCGGTGCGCGGCTCGCGCAGACCGGGCTCCCCGCCGCGCTGTCGCGCGCGTTCGCGTTCGCCGAACAATACGGCGTCGATCCGCAGACGGGCGGCGTGTGCGCGGCGCTCGACGCGCAAGGCGCGTGCATCGACGGCACGCAGCGGATCTGGGCGCAGACCGAATACCTGCGCGCGCTCGCGACGCACGGCGGCACGCCGGCCTCCGCGCCGCTCGCACGCCAGATCGAGCGGTTCGCCGCGCGCTTCCTGCATCCGCGCGGCTGGTTCGAGTGCAAGACGGCCGACGGGCAGGTGTCGCGCGCCGACATGCCGTCGACGACGCCCTACCACCTCGCGACCGCCTACGCGGCGCTGCCGGCCGGTTCGTAACCCGTCGCCGCGAACGACGGCGCCGCGCGATCGCCGCGCGCGGCACGGCCGTCGCCCAGTTCGAACACCGACACCGCCTGCATCAGGTGCGCGGTCTGGTCGTTCAGCGACGCGGCCGCCGCCGCGACTTCCTCGACCAGCGCGGCGTTCTGCTGCGTGAGCTGATCCATCTGCGTGACGGCCTGATTCACCTGCTCGATCCCGACGCTCTGCTCGACCGACGCCGCCGTGATCTCCGACATCGTCTGCACGACGCGCGTGATCGATGCCGACACCGTGCGCATCGCGTCGCCGGCGCGCTCGACGAGCTCCGCGCCGCCGTTGATCTGCGCGACCGAATCCTCGATCAGCGCCTTGATCTCCTTCGCCGACTGCGCGCTGCGCTGCGCGAGCGAACGCACTTCGCCCGCGACCACCGCGAAGCCGCGCCCCTGTTCGCCGGCCCGCGCGGCCTCGACCGCGGCATTCAGCGCGAGGATGTTGGTCTGGAACGCGATGCCGTCGATCACCGAGATGATCTCCGCGATCCGCCCCGAACTCTGCGCGATGCCGCGCATCCGGTCGATCACGCTGTCGACCACGCCGCCGCCGTGGCTCGTCGCTTCGAGCGCCGCGTCGGCCAGCGCGCTCGCCGCGCGCGCGCTGTCGGTGTTCTGACGGACGGTTGCCGTCAGCTCCTCCATGCTCGCGGCCGTTTCCTCGAGCGACGCGGCCTGCGTGCCGGTGCGTGCCGACAGGTCGGCGTTGCCGCCCGCGATCTCGCCCGCGCCGAGGTGGATCGCGTCGGACGCCTGGCGCACCGTGCGCACGGTGCCCGCGATGCTCGTCTGCATCGTGGCGAGGCCGCGCAGCATCCGGTCGATCTCGAACACGCCGCCCGCCTGCACGGCTTCGTCAAGACGGCCCTGCGCGATCCGCTCGAAATGGCGGCCGGCCTGCTCCAGCGGCGCGACGACCGCGCGCCGCGCGGCCGCGTAGATCGCGACGCTCGCCGCGAGCATCGCCACCAGCAGCACGATGCCGACCGACTTGAACCACAGCATGCCGCCGTCGATGGTGTCGAGCGCCGCGCGGCTCGACGCGCCGCCGTAGTCGGTGAAGCGATGCAGCTCGGCGATGTACGCGTCCTGAAAGCCCTGGGTCGGCTGGTCGAGGAATGCCTGGATGTTGTCGGCGTCGAGGAACTGCACGAGTTCGCCCAGCGCGCCGCGCAACGCGCGATAACGCTCGGTGAGCGCCGCGACGCGTGTACGGTTGGTGTCGTCGACCGGCTGCGCGGCCGTCAGCACCGCGAACGCCTTGTCTGCTTCCGCGAGCGACGCGCCCGCATGGCGGATGATGTCTTCGGGCTTGGGGCCGCCGCGCACCATCCGCGTGCCGGCCCGCGACAGGTTGATGCGCGCGTCGAGCAGTTGCTCGGTCGCGCGGCTGGCCGCGTCGACCTGCGCGATCGCGACGGTCGACAGATCGTCGACGCCGCGGCGCGTCGACGCGAGCGTCCAGAAGCCGAGCGCTTCGATCGCGAACAGGAAGAGGCAGAACACGGTCAACACGCCGAGCAGACCCGACGCGAGCTTGATTTTTCCGAACATGGGGGAATTCCTGAAGAGCGGACGATGAGGCGATGCCCCGGCATTAGCGGCATTTCTTCGTCGGACTTTAGGCGGAATGGCCGGCCACGCGGGTCAATCGCGTGCGTCGCTCGCGCATTCGCGTCGAATCGCCCGCAAACGCGGAGATCTTGCGTATTCGGCGCAATAATCGCGTCGCATCGCGCCGGGATTTGCACGAAACGCGGACGAATTTCCTTGCTTATCCGGAGCCCCCTTCCTAGAGTTCAGCGCAAGCGGGCACTCATTTCGAAGGAAAGCGATGACCGACATCACGGACCACGCGCGTGGCGCATTGCGCGCGCAGCCGTTCAGCATGCTGCTGGGCACGGAGCTGATGCATATCGGCGACAACGAAGTGTCGCTGTGTCTGCCGGTGCGCGAGGAATTGCGGCAGCAGCACGGTTTCGTGCATGGCGGCGTCATCAGCTATCTCGCGGACAACGCGCTGACGTTCGCCGGCGCGCTCGTGCTCGGCCCGCGCGTGATCACCGCCGAATACAAGATCAACTACCTGCGGCCGGCCGTGAACGGCACGCTCGTCGCCCGCGCGAAGCTCGTCTACGCGGGCCGGCACCAGGCGACCTGCCAGTGCCATGTGTTCGTCATCGACGGCGACCACGAGCGGCTCGTCGCGATCGCGCAAGGCACGATCAACCGCGTCGGCGACGGCAAGATGCCGGATGCGCCGGAGGAAACGGCGTGAGTTGCCGAGCCCGGGCGTCGATGCCGCGACGCGTGTCGCGCTAGCGTTTCATCGCAGCCAGATAAACCGCATCACGCTCGCGGCGGCCGACCGCGACCACCAGCACGGGGCCGTCGACGAACGGAAGCCGCCTCCTGAAAGACAGCCCTAAGCGGCGTCATCCCCCGCCAACGGCAAAAACCGCGGCGCCACCCGCGCCCGCACGTTCCCGTGCTCATCCGTCCGATAGATCCCGCGCGCCGCGTTGTGCGGATGCACGGCCGCGTCGGCCACGCTCAGCACCGGCGCGAAACACGCGTCGGTGCCTTCGAGCAGCGCGCGCCAGTGCGCGGACGGCTGCTGCGCGAACACCGCCGCGAAACGCGCCTTCAGCGCAGGCCAGCGCGCCCGGTCGTACTGCGACGCGGGATCGACGTCGGTCAGCCCGAGCCGTTCGACCAGCAACGCATAGAACGACGGTTCGAGCGCGCCGATCGTCACGCACTCGCCGTCCGCGCAGCGATACACGTCGTAGAACGGCGCATCGTGGAACAGGCTCGGCTGCGCACCGTCGAGCTGCCCGTTCGCGCGCGCCCACAGCGCGAGCGAACCGAGCATCGACACGATGTCGACGATCGCGCCGTCGACCACCCGCCCCGGCCCGCCGCCGCGCACGTCGAACAGCGCGCAGACGATCCCGAACGCGAGCCCGAGCGCGCCGCCCGCATCGCCGACGACGGTCGGCGGCAACCCCGGCCGGCCGTCGCACGGCGCGGACAGCGACAGCAGCCCGGTCAGCGCGACGTAGTTCAGGTCGTGCCCGGCCGCGGCCGCGAGCGGGCCGTGCTGGCCCCAGCCCGTCATGCGCCCGTAGACCAACTTCGGATTGCGGCGCGCGCAAACGTCGGGCCCGAGGCCGAGCCGCTCCATCACGCCGGGCCGCAAGCCCTCGATCAGCGCATCGGCCTGCGCGATCAGGTCGAGCGCGGCCTCGCGGCCGGCCGGCGACTTCAGGTCGAGTTCGACGATCGTCTTGCCTTCGCGCAGCAAGTCGCCGTCGCGGGCCTGCAGCGCATCCGGCGCGCTCGTGCGGCCGGACGGACGCGCGATCAGCGTGATGCGCGCGCCCATGCCGGCGAGCATCCAGCCCGCGAGCGGGCCGGGGCCGAGACCTTCGAATTCGACGATGTGGATGCCGGAAAGCGGCGCGTTCAATGGCATGGCGGCCTCTTGGGGATGTGTTCGAAGCGGGCAGACGCGCGTGCGCCGCGGGCAAGCGTGTGCGCCGGATACGCGTATTCTGACGTGCTTTCGTGCGTGGAAGGCGCCCGACTCGAATGCGCGAGGCGACGGGTGAAACGGCAAACGAAAAGACCGGNNCCGGTCTTTTCGTTTGCCGTCAGGGGATGATCCAGGACTGCCCCCGATAGATGCGGGCCGCCGTCGAAACGTCGGATAGATCGATCTCGACGTAACGGCTGGCAACCCGTTCGATCACGGCAAGGTCACGGCGTTTTCCATTGCCCGCCTTCGTAGACTCGCCCCGTCGAATTCGTATTCGTGAGGTCGATCTCGATGCTCCGCGATCGCGCCTTCGAGAAGATCGTCGACGTCTCGATGTTCTGCTCAAACCACACGAGCACTTTCTCGATCGGCGTGAACGATGCTTCCCCGGATACCATCACGTCGGGCGCGGCGTAGATCGGCGTACTGACGGCCTCGCCATCGACACCCGTACTCAGCTGGCAAATGCCCGGATGGATATCGCCGTAGTCGTTCTCCATGTTGATCGCGGTCGGGTCGCCGCCCGTCGAAGGCGACCCGAACTGTCCGTACTTGTCGAGGGTGATGATCTCCCCGAGGCCGATCGCGACCTTCTTGGTCGACGCCTTGACCGCAATGCCGTCCTGATAGCGGTTCGTCCCGAAGATCTGGTAAATCGGCGTCCACGAGAACTCGTTGTCCTCGAGATACTCGAACGATGCGCGCCAGACGACGTTGTAAGCCGCGTCCCCGACCTTCTTGGCGAAGCACAGGTTGTAGCGGGCCTGCTTGAGCGTCGCGAAATCCTTCTTGCCGATTCCGATATCGACGGTCTTGGTCGCGGCTGCCAGGACGTTCTGGAACGACTGGACAAGCACGCCGTATTCCTCCGCCTGGAACAACTGCGCCTGTACCTGGAACTCGGCCACGTTACCGGTCGGACTGAGGCTCTTGCACACGACCTTCTGGCCTTGGTCGGCATGCGAGCCCTGGTACACGTAATACGTGTTTTCGGTTCGCAGGCTTTCCTTGTTCACCCCGGTCACGGAGAACTTCTCGCCGGCCTTTTTCTTCAGCTCCCCGTTCCCCTCGGTAATGACGTCCCAGGTGACACCGACTTTCGGCCAACGGCACACTTTCAGAATGCTCATTTTCCAATCCCCTCGGATAAGCCCGCTGAAAATAAATCCCTTGCACGCGGCGAGCATCACGCACAAAAACAAAGGCGCTTATTTACTGGTAAATTTAATAATTTCAAATTTGAAAATTATCGACAACTCAATTGATTGATTCGAGTGTGCAGCACATGGATCCAGATTAGGATTCGCCCGACGAATTGGCCATGCCACACTTCGCGTATTGACCGGCGATCCAGGCCACCAGTTGACGCGTCGATTTACAGCTGCATTTATCGAGTAAATGCTCGCGATGCTTGTCGACGGTACGGGGACTGATTTGAAGTACGCGTGCGATTTGCTTGCTGCCGTGCCCCTGGCACAGCAGTCGCAGCACGCGGGATTCGGCCGGACTCAGATGGATGCCGCCGAGGTCCAGCCGATCCAGCCATTCCGGATCATCGGGCAGATCGCTGCCGGGCAACGCGATGACGGATCGGACACCGGTCTTCCGTTTGATGCGGCTCACGTGACGTCGCGCGGTATCGAGTCCGACTCCGAGGTAAGCGGCAATGGCCTTGTTGCTGAATCCGCGACGCAGCAGATCCACGACTTCTTTCTCTCGCGGCGTGAGAGCAGGATCCGAATCCATCGGCCCGGTCGTCTTGTTTTCGCCGCCGGGTAGGTGTGGTCAGTTAAATGCGATGCTGTCGGCTGCGGTATTTATAATCAAATTTCCAGCAGGAGCGTCGCTTATATCACATTCCAATGTGCGAAATTTCGATACACATTGATTCGGATCGGTAGATATTAAAAAACAGAATTACGCCGCACATCCGGCGCACGAATTAAAATCGCTTTCCACGATCAAGATATTTTTATTATCCGGCAACCAACGACCGGAATCTTCTTTCGTATCGAAACATCGTGGAATATCGCCGCTGCGGAGGCCGCATCGCGCGATGGCCGGCCCAGGCGAGCAGGCCGCTCGCTTCGCCGGCCGTGAAACCGGCGAAGCGGAAAAGTCGCTTGTCGCACGCCCTCTCCAGGGCGATGCTGCAACGATCAGAACGCATCCCCCGGCACTCGCACCCAGCCTTCCATCAGCACGCGCGCGCTGCGGCTCATGATCGCCTTGGTGACGGTCCACTCGCCGTTCTCCTGCTGCTGCGCTTCCGCGCCGACGCGCAGCGTGCCCGACGGATGCCCGAAGCGCACCGCGTTGCGTTCGCCGCCGCCCGCCGCCAGGTTGACGAGCGTGCCGGGAATCGCCGCGGCCGTGCCGATCGCGACCGCCGCCGTGCCCATCATCGCGTGGTGCAGCTTGCCCATCGACATCGCGCGCACCAGCAGGTCGACGTCGCCCGCGTTCACGCGCTTGCCGCTCGACGCGACGTAGTCGGCCGGCTTCGCGACGAACGCGATCTTCGGCGTGTGCTGCCGCGTCGCGATTTCGTCGAGCGTGTCGATCAGGCCCATGCGCAGCGCGCCGTGCGCGCGGATCGTCTCGAATTTCTCGAGCGCCTTCGCGTCGCCGTTGATCGCGTCCTGCAGCTCGGTGCCCGTATAGCCGATCGCTTCCGCGTCGACGAAGATCGTCGGGATGCCCGCGTTGATCATCGTCGCCTTCAGCGTGCCGATGCCCGGCACGGCCAGATCGTCGACGAGGTTGCCGGTCGGGAACATCGAGCCGCCCGCGCCTTCTTCCTCGGCGGCCGGGTCCATGAATTCGAGCTGCACTTCGGCGGCCGGGAACGTGACGCCGTCCAGTTCGAAGTCGCCCGTCTCCTGCACCGCGCCGTTCACGATCGGCACGTGCGCCACGATCGTCTTGCCGATGTTCGCCTGCCAGATCCGCACGGTCGCGACGCCGTCCCTCGGCACGCGCGCCGGATCGACGAGCCCGCCGCCGATCGCGAACGGGCCGACCGCCGCCGACAGGTTGCCGCAGTTTCCGGTCCAGTCGACGAACGCCTTGTCGATCGCGACCTGGCCGAACAGGTAGTCGACGTCGTGCCCCGGCCGCGTGCTTTTCGACACGATAACCGTCTTGCTGGTGGACGACGTCGCGCCGCCCATCCCGTCGATCTGCTTGCCGTACGGATCGGGGCTGCCGATCACGCGCAGCAGCAGCGCGTCGCGCGCGGCGCCCGGCGCCTGCGCGGCATCCGGCAGGTCCTGCAGCCTGAAGAACACGCCCTTGCTGGTGCCGCCGCGCATGTACGTGGCGGGAATCCTGATTTGAGGAATGTGAGCCATGTTTGCGTTATCCCTGTTTGAGCCGGTCAGGCTGCCTGCGACGATTCGAGGAAGTCCTGCGCGAAACGCTGCAGCACGCCGCCCGCTTCGTAGATCGACACTTCCTCGGCCGTATCGAGCCGGCACGTCATCGGCACCTCGACGCGCTCGCCGTTCCTGCGGTGAATCACGAGCGTCAGGTCGGCGCGGGGCGTACGCTCGCCGATCACGTCGAAGGTTTCGGTGCCGTCGATGCCGAGCGTCGTCCGGTTCGTGCCCGGCTTGAACTCGAGCGGCAGCACGCCCATCCCGATCAGGTTCGTGCGGTGAATCCGCTCGAAGCCTTCGGCGGCGATCGCCTCGACGCCCGCGAGCCGCACGCCCTTCGCGGCCCAGTCGCGCGACGAGCCCTGGCCGTAGTCGGCGCCGGCCACGACGATCAGCGGCTGCTTGCGATTCATGTACGTCTCGATCGCTTCCCACATCCGCATGACCTTGCCTTCCGGCTCGACGCGCGCAAGCGAGCCCTTCTTCACCGCGCCGTCGACGATCGCCATCTCGTTGATCAGCGTGGGGTTCGCGAAGGTCGCGCGCTGCGCGGTCAGGTGGTCGCCCCGGTGCGTCGCGTACGAGTTGAAGTCTTCTTCGGGCAGGCCCATCTTCGCGAGGTATTCGCCGGCCGCGCTGTTCGGCAGGATCGCGTTCGACGGCGACAGGTGGTCGGTCGTGATGTTGTCGCCGAGCACCGCGAGCGCCCGCATGCCCTTCAGCGTGCGCTCGCCGGCCAGCGCGCCCTCCCAGTACGGCGGGCGGCGGATGTACGTGCTCTGCGCGCGCCAGTCATACAGCGGCGCCGCGCGCTCGCCGGCGTCGGCGCTGCGCGCGAACATCGGCTCGTAGACCTTGCGGAACTGCTCGGGCTTCACGCTCGACGCGACGATCGCGTCGATCTCCTCGTCGGTCGGCCAGATGTCCTTCAGCGTAACGGGCTTGCCGTCCTGATCGTGACCGAGCACGTCCTTCTCGATGTCGAAGCGGATCGTGCCGGCGATCGCGTACGCGACGACAAGCGGCGGCGACGCGAGGAACGCCTGCTTCGCATACGGATGAATGCGGCCGTCGAAGTTGCGGTTGCCGGACAGCACGGCGGTCGCGTACAGGTCGCGATCGACGATCTCCTGCTGGATCTTCGGGTCGAGCGCGCCCGACATCCCGTTGCAGGTCGTGCATGCGAACGCGACGATGCCGAAGCCGAGCTTCTCGAGTTCCGGCAGCAGGTTCGCTTCTTCCAGATACAGCTCGACCGCCTTCGAGCCCGGCGCGAGCGAGCTCTTCACCCACGGCTTGCGCGTCAGGCCCTTCGCATTCGCGTTGCGGGCGAGCAGCGCCGCGGCGATCACGTTGCGTGGGTTGCTCGTGTTCGTGCAGCTCGTGATCGCGGCGATGATCACCGCGCCGTCGGGCATCTCGCCCGGCTTCTCTTCCCACTGACCGGCGATCCCGCGTGCGGCGAGATCGGACGTCGGCAGCCGCTTGTGCGGATTCGACGGGCCGGCCATGTTGCGCACGACGCTCGACAGGTCGAACGTCAGCGTGCGCTCATATTGCGCATCGGCGAGCGTATCGGCCCACAGGCCGGCCGCCTTCGCGTAGGTCTCGACGAGCTTCACCTGCTCGTCGCTGCGGCCGGTGAGGCGCAGGTAGTCGGTCGTCTGGCCGTCGATGAAGAACATCGCGGCCGTCGCGCCATACTCGGGCGCCATGTTCGAGATCGTCGCGCGATCGCCGAGCGTAAGGCTCGCCGCGCCTTCGCCGCGGAATTCCAGATACGCGCCGACCACCTTCTCCTTGCGCAGGAATTCGGTCAGCGCGAGCACGACGTCGGTCGCGGTGATGCCGGGCTGGCGCTTGCCGGTCAGCTCGACGCCGACGATGTCGGGCAGGCGCATCCACGACGCGCGGCCGAGCATCACGTTCTCGGCTTCGAGCCCGCCGACGCCGATCGCGATCACGCCGAGCGCATCGACGTGCGGCGTGTGGCTGTCGGTGCCGACGCAGGTGTCCGGATACGCGACGCCGTCCTGCACCTGGATCACCGGCGACATCTTCTCGAGGTTGATCTGGTGCATGATGCCGTTGCCCGGCGGGATCACGTCGACGTTCTCGAACGCCTTCTTCGTCCACTCGATGAAGTGGAAGCGATCCTCGTTGCGGCGATCCTCGATCGCGCGGTTCTTCGCGAACGCGTCCGGGTCGAAGCCGCCGCATTCGACGGCGAGCGAGTGGTCGACGATCAGCTGCACGGGCACGACCGGGTTCACTTTCGCCGGGTCGCCGCCGCCGTCCGCGATCGCGTCGCGCAGGCCCGCGAGATCGACGAGCGCCGTCTGGCCGAGGATGTCGTGGCACACCACGCGCGCCGGGAACCACGGGAAATCGCGTTCGCGCTTGCGCTCGACGATCTGCTTCAGCGAATCGGCGAGGATCGCCGGATCGCAGCGGCGCACGAGGTTTTCGGCGAGCACGCGCGAGGTGTACGGCAGCGTGTCGTACGCGCCGGGTGCGATCGCGTCGACTGCTGCACGCGCGTCGAAGTAGTCCAGCGACGTGCCGGGCAGGGGTTTGCGGTTGGCGGTATTCATGATGTGGGGCGGAATTCGGGGTAAGACGTGCCGCGCGCGCCGACAGCCCCCATCGCGGGGCGCCGGCGTGCGCGGCGGGCGATCAGCGCTTCTCGATCGGCACGAACTGCAGGTCTTCCGGACCGGTGTAGTTCGCGCTCGGGCGGATGATCTTGTTGTCGATGCGCTGCTCGATGATGTGCGCGCTCCAGCCCGACGTGCGCGAAATCACGAACAGCGGCGTGAACATCGCGGTCGGCACGCCCATCATGTGATACGACACCGCGCTGAACCAGTCGAGGTTCGGGAACATCTTCTTCGCGTCCCACATCACCGATTCCAGACGCTCGGCGATGTTGTACAGCTTGGTGTCGCCCGCTTCCTTCGACAGCTTGTGCGCGACGCCCTTGATCACCTTGTTGCGCGGATCGGAGATCGTGTAGACCGGATGGCCGAAGCCGATCACCACTTCCTTGTTCTCGACGCGGCGGCGGATGTCGGCTTCGGCGTCGTCCGGCGAGCTGTAGCGGCTCTGGATCTCGTACGCGACTTCGTTCGCGCCGCCGTGCTTCGGCCCGCGCAGCGCGCCGATCGCGCCGGTGATCGCCGAGTAAATGTCCGAGCCCGTGCCCGCGATCACGCGGCCGGTGAACGTCGACGCGTTGAATTCATGCTCCGCGTACAGGATCAGCGACGTGTGCATCGCCTCGACCCACGACTTCGACGGCGTCTTGCCGTGCAGCAGGTGCAGGAAGTGGCCGCCGATCGAGTCGTCGTCGGTTTCGGTTTCGATGCGCTTGCCGTTGTGCGAGAAGTGATACCAGTACAGCAGCATCGAGCCGAGCGACGCCATCAGGCGGTCGGCGATGTCGCGCGCGCCCGGCAGGTTGTGGTCGTCCTTCTCCGGCAGCACGGTGCCGAGCACCGACACGCCGGTGCGCATCACGTCCATCGGGTGAGCCGACGCCGGGATCTGTTCGAGCGCGGCCTTCAGCGCGCTCGGCAGGCCGCGCAGCGCGCGCAGCTTGGTCTTGTACGCGGCCAGTTCGGTCAGGTTGGGCAGCGTGCCGTGCACGAGCAGGTGCGCGATTTCCTCGAACTCGCACGATTCGGCGACGTCGAGAATGTCGTAGCCGCGGTAGTGCAGGTCGTTGCCGGTCTTGCCGACCGTGCACAGCGCCGTGTTGCCGGCCGTCACGCCCGACAGCGCCACCGACTTCTTCGGCTTGAATGCGCCTGCGGCGGCCGGTGCTGCTGCGTCTTTCGTCTCGCTCATGTTTTCCTTCTCCAATGGGTATCGGGGGGTGCGGGCCGCGTTACTTCTTGCCCTGCGCGAACAGTTCGTCGAGCTTGCGCTCGTATTCGTGATAGCCGAGGAAGTCGTACAGCTCGGCGCGCGTCTGCATCGTCGGCACGGCCGCCTTCTGCGTGCCGTCGCGGCGCAGCGTCTCGTAGAAATTCAGCGCGGCCTTGTTCATCGCGCGATACGCGCCGCAGCAGTACAGCGCGATGTCGACGTTCGCCTCGCGCAGCTCGTCGACCGTGAACAGCGGCGTCGAGCCGAACTCGGTCAGGTTCGCGAGGATCGGCACCTTCACGGCGGCCTTGAAACGGCGGTAGTCGTCGAGCGTCTTCATCGCTTCCGGGAAGATCATGTCCGCGCCGGCTTCGACGTACGCGACCGCGCGCTCGATCGCCGAATCGATCCCTTCCGCGGCGGCCGCGTCGGTGCGCGCCATGATCACGAACTGGTCGTCGGTGCGCGCGTCGACCGCGGCCTTCACGCGATCGACCATTTCGTCGATCGGCACGACTTCCTTGCCCGGACGATGGCCGCAGCGCTTCTGGCCGACCTGGTCCTCGAGGTGCACGGCCGCGACGCCGGCGTTGATGAACGAGCGGACCGTGCGCGCGATATTGAACGCGCCGCCCCAGCCCGTGTCGATGTCGACCAGCAGCGGCAGGTCGGTCGCGTTGGTGATCCGGGTCGCGTCGATCAGCACGTCTTCCATCGTGCTGATGCCGAGGTCGGGGATGCCGAGCGAGTTCGCGGCGACGCCGCCGCCCGACAGGTACACGGCCTTGAAGCCGACGGCCTGCGCCATCTTGGCCGCGTACGCGGTGATCGCGCCGACCACCTGCAGCGGCTGCTCGGCCGCGACTGCCGCGCGGAACTTCGCGCCGGCGCTCTGAAGATGCGTATTGCTCATGAACGGCCTCCTGATGGAATGCTCGATAACAGCAAGGACCGGGCCAGCTTGCGAAACGTCACTAACCCACTGATTCTTAAGCCACCGCCGTGTGCGTGGCATCGCCCGGCGATTTCAATTTAGCGATTTCATGTTTCAAAAATGAAATCTCGCGCGCATAATCGGCCGTCATGGACCTCTCCTCGACCAAGCCCGTCGGCCCGGCCGACCGCACGGTACGTCCGCGCATCTGGGCAATGGGCATCAGCCGGCTGCGCGAGCTGTTTCGCGAGATCGCCGGCGAATTCGACGAACGCGCGGACGTGCGCATCGTCACGCGCGCCTATGAAGATGCGCTGAGCGCGCTCGCGGAGGCCGGCGCCGCGCGGCCCGACGTGATCGTGGCGGCCGGCTCGAACGGCGGCTTCCTGAAAACGCGGGCGCAGGTGCCGGTGGTGGTCGTGTCGCCGACCGGCTTCGACGTGATGCAGGCGCTCGCGCGCGCGCGGCGCGACGCCGCGCGGATCGCGCTCGTCAGCGCCGGCGAGACGCCGCCCGAAGTGCGCCGCTTCGTCGCCGCGTACGGCCTCGACGTGCAGTTTGCGTCATATCAGTCCGCCCAGGAAGCGGAAGCCTGCGTGCACGACCTGCGCGATCGCGGCATCGAGACGATTGTCGGCCCGGGCCTCGTGACCGATCTCGCGGCCAGCGTCGGCATGGGCGCGGTATTCCTGTATTCGCATGCGTCGGTGCGCAAGGCCGTCGAGACGGCGCTCGAAGTCGCGTATGCGACGCACGCCGAGGCTTTCCGCCGCCAGCGGCTCGACACGCTGCTGCAGCACCTGCGCGACGGCGTGGTCGCGCTCGACGCGCACGGCCGCGTCGAGGCGATCAACGAACGGCTCGCGTCGGCGCTCGGGGTCGAACCCGCGGCGGCCGTCGGCCGCGCGCTCGTCGACCTGCGGCCCGAGCTGCGCACGCTGCGCGGCGAGGACGGCGACGCGCTCGCGACCGTGCGCGGGGTGCGCTACGTCGTGCACCGCGGGCCGCTGGTCGATCGCGGCGTCACGTCGGGGAGCGTGCTGACGTTCCAGGAATCGCGCGCGGTCGAACGGCTCGATCGCGCATTGCGTTCGCAGCCCACCACGCAACAGTTCGCCGCACGCTACGCGCTCGACGACGTGGTCGGCGCCTCGGCGCCGATGACGCGCGTGCGCGCGCTCGTGCGCCGCTACGCGAAGTCCGACGCGACCGTGCTCGTGCTCGGCGAAAGCGGCACCGGCAAGGAAATGATCGCGCAGAGCCTGCATGCGCTGTCCGCGCGGCGCAGCTATCCGTTCGTCGCGGTCAACTGCGGCGCGTTTCCGGAAGCGTTGCTCGAGAGCGAGCTGTTCGGCTATGAAGAAGGCGCGTTCACCGGCGCGCGGCGCGGCGGCAAGACCGGCCTGTTCGAGGCCGCGCACCGCGGCACGCTGTTTCTCGACGAGATCGGCGAAATGCCGCCGTCGCTGCAGAGCCGGCTGCTGCGCGTGCTGCAGGAGCGCGAGGTGATCCGCCTCGGCTCGACCGAGCCGATCCGCATCGACGTGCGCGTGATCGCCGCGACGCACCGGCCGCTGCTTGCGGCCGTCGAAGCCGGCACGTTCCGCGCGGATCTCTATTACCGGCTCAACATCCTGAACATCGGCCTGCCGCCGCTGCGCGAGCGCGCGGCCGACATCCCCGCGCTCGCGGCGACGCTGCTCGTGCAGGCCGCGCGGCGCGAGCCGCGCCTCGCCGATCGCGTGCGCGACACCGACGACGCGCTGCGCGTCCTCGCCGCGACGCAAGCGACGCTCGCGCGCTACCGCTGGCCCGGCAACGTGCGCGAACTGCAGAACGTGGTCGAGCGGATCGCGGTGGAGCTGGCCGAGGAAGTCGACGAAAGCGATCCGGCCGCCGCGTGCGCGGCGCTCGCCCCCGGCGCGCTGCAAGTAATCGCGCCCGAGCTGTTCGCCGCGCCGCGCGACGCGGCCGGCGCCGGCGCCGGCGCCGACGATGCACCGACGCTCCAGGCGCGGCGCCGTCGCGCGGAAGCCGACGAGATCCGCGCGGTACTCGACGCGTGCGGCGGCGATCGCGATCGCGCCTGTGAGAGGCTCGGCATCAGCAAGACGACGCTGTGGCGGAAGTTGTCGGCGAAATAGGTGCGGGCCGCGCCGTCATTCGGCTTTGTGATAGTGGCGATACGCCTTCGCGCGATTGCCGCACGACGACATCGAGCACCAGCGGCGGCTGCCGTTCTTGCTGTCGTCGATGAAGAGCCACTGGCATGCATCGTTCGCACAGCGCTTGACCTTCGCGAGCCGCGCGCCGCCGAGCAGGTCGATCGCCGACCACAGCACCGGGCTCAACAGCCCCGCGAGCGTCGCACCCGACGCGTCGATCCGCCACGCATAGCGGCCGTCAACGCGCGCCAGCGCAACCCGCGGCGGCGCTTGCGCGAGGAAACCGCCGAGCAGCGCGAGATCCTCGGCCTGCGGCTCGCGCTGCTCCGCCTGGGCGTGAAAGAGCCGGTATAGCGCCTCGCGCAACGCGAGTGCGTGCGCCAGCATCGCCGGCTCGTCGCCGTTCTCTTCCCCTTTCTCCTTGTCGGGCACGCGACATGCGTCGGTCAGGCCGGCCGGCACGCCCGCCTGCTCGCGGCACCACGCGAACAGGTCGTCGATCGTGCCGAAAGTTTCGGTCGGCGGGTCGCTGCCGCGCCAGTACAGCGTGTTCGCGAAATCGAGGCTCAACGTTTCGGCCGGCGCCGGGATCAGGCAGTCCGTCGTGACGGAAGGTTGCGTTTTACTCATGACGCGATCGTATCTAACCACCATGCCGGTTGACAAGCGTCCGAGCGATTTCTAACATAACCGGCATGGTGGTTAAAAACTGGCTTGCTGCACCGACGCCCCTTCACTACAAGGAGACACAGATGATCGATCGCTTTTCGTTCAGCGTTATCCACACCGCCGTCGGCCGCCGGTACGACGACAGCACGCTCGGCGCGCTGCGCTACAAGCGGCTGGCATGGTGCCTGTAAGCAGGTTTGCCGCACTGACGTCCCCCTCAGTTCAAGGAGCCACAGATGATCGACCACCTTTCGTTCGGCGTTGCCCACATCGACCGCAGCCGCACCTTCTACGACAGCGCGCTCGGCGCACTCGGCTACAAGCGCCTGTATAGCGACGACGGCGCCCTCGGCTACGGGACGACCGAGCCCGAGCTGTGGTTGCAGCACGCGGCCCGGCCTGTCGTCGCCGATCCCGATTCGGGGTTGCACCTGTCGTTCAAGGCCGCGTCGCCGGTCGAGGTCGACGCGTTCTACCGCGCCGCGCTCGAGCACGGCGGCAAGGACAACGGCGGGCCCGGCAAGCGCGAGCACTACGGCCCCGGCTATTACGCGGCGTTCGTCGTCGACCCCGACGGCTATCGGCTCGAAGCGCACTGCGAACTCGACAACGTCGTTTGATCGGATTCGCGCGGACACGCACGAGCGACAGGGCCCCGATTCCGCCTCGCGCGGAATCGGGGCCCTGGTTTTTGGCTACATCGTCGTTAGCTGCGCGCGGGTAGCCGCATCCTCAAGCCGGTCCGCGCCGCACACGCGCTTATTGCGCGTCGCGCGTGCTCTGCAACTGCTCGCCGAGTCCTTCGATCCCGAGGCGCACCACTTGGCCGGCCTTCAGGTATACCGGCGCTGGCTTGATACCCATGCCGACGCCCGGCGGCGTACCGGTCGTGATCACGTCGCCCGGCTGCAGCGTCATGCAGGTCGACAGATAAGCGATCAGCTGCGCGACGGTGAACACCATCGTGCGCGTGTTGCCGTTCTGATAACGATGGCCGTCGATTTCGAGCCACAGGTCGAGACGCTGTGGATCGGGCACTTCGTCGCGCGTGACGAGCCACGGGCCGAGCGGCCCGAACGTGTCGAAACCCTTGCCCTTGTCCCACTGGCCGCCGCGCTCGATCTGCCATTCGCGCTCGGATACGTCGTTGACGACGCAGTAGCCCGCGACGTAATCGAGCGCGCGCGCTTCGTCGACATCCTTGCACTTCGCGCCGATCACGACGCCCAGCTCCACTTCCCAGTCGGTCTTGACCGAACCCTTCGGGATGTCGATGCCGTCGTTCGGGCCGCAGATCGAACTCGTCCACTTGCCGAACACGACCGGTTCCTTCGGCACCGGCATGCCGGCTTCGGCCGCGTGGTCGGCATAGTTCAGGCCGATGCCGATGAACTTGCCGACGTGACCGACGCACGCGCCGATGCGCGGCTCGCCGGACACGAGCGGCAGCGCGGCCGGATCGAGCGCGCGCAGCCGCGCGAGACCCGCGTCGGACAGCACATCGCCGGCAAGATCCGCCACATGCGCGGACAAGTCGCGAATCCGGCCGGCCGCATCGAGGATGCCGGGCTTTTCCTGGCCGGACGGGCCATAGCGAAGCAGTTTCATCGTGCTTAACCTCTGTTGTCGAATGGGACAGGATACCCGCCGACGCGGCCTTTCGCGGCCGCGCGCCGGACTGATCGTCGATCGTCGATGGCACGCGTAGGCGCTGCGTGAGGCATGCCGTCGACGCGCGAGCGTCGTGCGGGCGCAGCGATCGTGGCGCCGCACGACAGTACGGCGCGCATCGAACGGGCGCCCGCCGGGCTGCGCAGCGGCGACGACGGGCCGGCATCCGCGACGCGTGCCGGCCATGCCGGCCGCCTGCACGCGCGGCCGCGCCGTCGCTGGCCCGCAAGCCTTTGTACCATCGGCCGCGCGCCGTGAAATGACACGCGACGGATACCGACTATTGGTGCGACTGCCGGCGCTGCGGCGCAACACGCGCCGCGCCAGCGTCGAATCGACCGGCCGTCGCTCGCCGGAGCGCCTGCCATCGGGGCATGAATACTGGCTATTCGGGGTGCCCCTGTCATCGAAAACGTTTGCCCATCCGTTCTTGTCGGGTAATGATCGGTAAAAAGACGCTGCATTGCACACTGTATGTTTATTGCTAAGCTCGTACGGATGGCTTTCATTGCCATACGCGGAGCAGAACCGGCCAGCGTGCGTCGCCCACCGATCGACGGTAATCCCCCAACTTCACATCGACAATGCAGACAACCAACGACCCGCTTCCCGGCTGCGACGCACGGGAATCGATGGCCGCTCTTGATCGCTATCGCGCACCCGCGCTCGACAAGGGCCTCGACATTCTCGAACTCCTGTCCGAGCAGAAGGAAGGACTCACCCGCACCGAAATCACAAAGGAGCTCGGCCGCAATGCGAGCGAAATCTACCGGATGCTCGAACGCCTCGTCGCGCGCCGCTACGTGATGCGTTCGACCGGCGGCGATCGCTACACGCTCAGCCTCAAGCTGTTCGCGCTTGCGCACCGGCATCCGCCGATGAACCGGCTGATCGCCGAGGCGCTGCCACCGATGCAGCGCTTCGCCGATGCCGCCGAGCAGTCGTGCCACCTGTCCGTCTACGATCGCGGCAACCTGCTCGTGATCGCGCAAGTGGACGGGCCCGGCCCGTGGGGCGTGTCGGTCCGGCTCGGCTCGCGCGTCGGCCTCGCCGACACGGCGTCCGGGCGCATGATGCTGGCGTTCCAGAGCGCCGAGCAACGCGCGCACATGCTGGCCGAGCATCGCAAGGTCAAGGGCGAAGCGCCGCTGAACGAGCAGGAGCTCGCGAATGCGTGCCAGTCGATCCGGCAGTCCGGCTATCTGCGCCAGGACAGCCGCCAGGCGTACGGCGTGACCGACCTGACCGTGCCGATCCTCGGGCCGGCCGGCCATGCGATCGCGGTGCTGACGTGCCCGTACATGCGCCGGATCGATGCGCACCTGGCGCCGTCCGTGGACGTGGTCGTCGACGCACTGCGCGACACGGCCGCCCATCTGTCGATGTGCCGCACCGAGACCTGCTGACACGCGGGTTCCCGGCAATGCGCACCGGCCACGGCGCAGCGGCGCCGGCTCCGGTTGCGTGCGACGCCCGTGCGGTGCCCGACGCGCGATGCCGCATCGGGCGCCCGCGGCGCTACGCTAGAATAGCGGCCCTCTCAAAAACTACGGCGGCCGGTTGTCGCGGCCGTCGTGTCCGATGGATGTCATGGCCAAACTTCTGAACGATCAAGAATTCCAGCGTTTCTCCGAACTTCAGCAGAAGCAGGCAAGCTTCACGATCACGCCCGAGGAAGCGGACGAGCTGCGCGATATCGTCGCGCGCGCGCAGAAGAAGCGCGACGATCGTGCCGCCGCGATGCAGGCGATCGAGAACTACATCGAGCAGTTCGACATCACGCCTGACGAACTCTTCTCGCCCGAGCAGATCGGCGACGCAGCGCGCACCTACGGGCTCATCACGGCGACCAAGAAGGAACGCACGCTGCCGCCGTCGATCACGTTCAACGGCAAGCCGTACCAGTGGACCAAGACGCTTCCGGACGACGTGCGCGGCGCACTGTTCGACGCGTTCACGTCCGGCGAGTCGGTCAAGCGCTTCATCGCGATGCCGAAAGACACCGCGCGCTGTGCGCTGACGATCGCCCGCCTCGAGCGCGAAACCGGGGCGGTCTATGCCGATCCGCACCTCGAGGAACTCGCGATTTCGCGCGACCAGGTGAACGACGCGGCGTCGAAACTCGCTGCGTGAATGTGACCACGGGCACGGTTCCTGCGTGCCCGCACCCGCGCGTCACGCCGGCCTTGGCCGGCGCCGCGCCCGTGGGAGCCGTGCTTTCCCACGCTCCCGAAAAAGCTCACCTCGGCATCCTGCAAGCACTCACCGCGGCCTCCCGAAAAGTCTCACCGGAGGCTCCTGGAGACGCTCACCGACGTCTCCCGAACGTCCTCACCGATCGCTCCCGCAAGGGCTCACCGACACGTCCCGGAAAGGCTCACCGGCCTCTCCCGCAGGTGCTCACCGGCCGTTCCCGGGAAGGCTCACCGAATGCTCCCGTATCGGCTCACCACGCTGCCCCGTGAAAGCTCACCCACGGCTCCCGAAAAGGCTCACCTTGCTGACGGCCTTGAATTGGCGAGCCCGGAATGCGGCCACGCGCGTGTACACGCCCATCGCTTGAAACGGCTGCGGAAGGTAACCATCGCGGCACGCTGCGTGCATCTCCGGACACCGTGCGCGCGTCGCGATATCACCGCGATCGACAGATCCGACATGTTGGCAGACGTTTCACCGCAGAGATTGATTTGGAGTTATTTGCATTCCTGATTGAAATCGCGGCATGGCGGCACATTGCAGCATCGACGCCATGCGCTGCCCTCGGCGTCGAACCACGGATCGACGCCTACGGCTGCAACTTCATCCTGAAACCCACGACGCCGGGCTCCTCCGTCGCCGACACCGCAAACCCGCACGATTTCGCGAGCGAGATCATCGCCGAATTCTCGCGCAGCGCCTCGCCGACCATCCACGCGGTGCCGCGCGAGCGTGCGTAGTCGATGATGCGGGTCATCATCAGCCGGCCGAGCCCCTTGCCCTTTTGATCGGGGCGTACCGCGATCGCGAACTCCGCCGTCTCGTTGTCGGGATCGGCGACCGCACGCACCACCGCGAGCGTGTGGTCGCGCCCGGACACATCGGTGAACGACACGATGAACGCCATTTCGCGGTCGTAGTCGATCTGCGTCATGCGCGCCACCTGCGAATGATCGAAGCTGCGCACCGCGCCGAAGAAACGCATCCGCAGATCTTCCGGCGTCATCGCACCGAGCAGCTCGTTGTGTGCGGCCTCGTCCTCCGGACGGATCGGACGGATCGTCACCGTCTCGCCATGCCACTCGAGCGTCTGCTCGAGGTGCCGCGGATACGGCATGATCGCGAGCCGGCTGCGCCCCGAGGCCAGCGTGATGCGCGGCGCGATCACCCATGCGCGGTCGGACAGCACGCGCAGCGTGACCGACATCGCGACGACTTCACGTACGTCGCAGACGGCCTGCGACAGGGCCGTCAGCGCGTCGAGCGTCGGCTCGACGCGCGTGCTGCGCGCATACGGCGAGCGCTCCATCACCGCGCGGGCGAGAACCGTGTTCAGTGGCGGCAGGCCGTAGACGACGAACGGCGCCGATACGCCATCCGCCGGTGGCACGGCATAGCGAAACACCGGACCGAAGTTCGAATCGTCGTACATGTCGACCGTGATATCGACGACCTTCTTGCCGGCTGGCTCGCTGGGCTGCTCGCCCCGCAGACCGAAACGGGACAGCCAGTGCAGCGCGGCCTCGCCGGCCAGTTCATGCTGACCGGCTTCGACCAGGCGGCGCGCATCGGCCTGGGCGGACGCCACGCACTCGGCCGGCTGCAGCGGCGTGCCTTCCGGCGTCTGCATCAGCAACTGGCGCCCGAGGTTGTAGTCGACGAGACGCGCATACGCGCGTGCGAGCCGCTGCGGCGTCGTGTGTACCGGAATGCCGTTCGCGTGCAGCGCATCGCGCGTCGCCGCGTCGACCGCGCCGAAGAAACACGCGAGGATGCCGCGATGCGCGTACTGCCGCGAATCGATCAGCGTGCGCGCGACCGAATCGGCCGGCGCGCTGTGCGAAGTGGAATGAACGACGAACAGCGTGCCCGTCTGCGGAAACGGGGCGAGCGCCTTGATCGCCGCGGCAAAGTGTTCGGGACGTGCATCGTCGCCCAGCGTGAGCGGATTCCCGGGCGCCGCGAGGTGCGGCAGCGCGGCCGCGACGGCCGATGTTGCCGCGGGCGACCAGTCGGTCAGCACGTCGCGCACGTCGGCCACCGCATCGACCGCCAGTTTCGCCACGCCCGCATCGCTCGTCACGAGCGTCGCCGCGCCCCGCGCGGTGACGCGGCCGACGCCGAGCGTCTCGATTTCGTCGAGCAGATCGTCGAGCGCATCGACGCGCACCATGCCCGCGCGCTGGAACGCCGCCGTGTACAGCGCGTCGCCGGGATCGGCACGGCCGGTGCGCAACGCGAGCACCGGCTTGTTGCGTGCGGCCGCCCGCGCCGCCGACATGAACTTGCGCGCCGCGCGCACGGTATCGAGTTCGAGCAGGATCGCGCGCGTGCCGGGATCGCTTGCCAGATAGTCGAGGACGTCGCCCGCATCGACATCGGATTCACTACCGAGCGCGACGACGTGCGAAAAACCGAGGCCGCGCGCATCGGCCCAGCCGAGCACCGCGTTCGTCAGCGCATTCGATTGCGACACCCACGCGACGCCGCCCGATCGTGCCGTATAGGCAGGCGCGCCGAAATGCGCATGCCGCGCCGGCGACAACACACCGAGGCTGCCGGGCCCGACGATACGGAGCACGAACGGCTTCGCCGCCTTCAGCGTGCGATCGACCGCGGCGCGATCGGCATCGGTGCGCGCCTCGCCAATGATCACCGCGACGCGCGTGCCGAGCTCGCCGAGCTTGCGCACGATGCCGGCCCAGGTCGCGGGCGGCGTGCAGATCACGGCAACCGACGGCGGCGTGGGCAGCCGGTCGACATCGGAGACGACCGCATGCCCGTCCAGCTCGCGATATTTCGGATTGACCGGCCACACGGGCCCCTGGAACGCGCCGTCGAGCACACGCGACCACACCATCGCGCCGATACTGCCGGCGCGCGACGACGCGCCGACGACCGCAACGGACTTGGGCTGGAACAACGCATCGAGATGGCGAACGGTCACATCGGCTCCCTGCGGTGACGAAAGACGACACGATCGGCATGCGGCCGGGCAGGCCGTACGCCGATCGACGCGAACCCCAAGCATAGGCGAAGCGCTTGCGACTGCCTATATGCCGAACGGCCGACTATTCGACGGGCATCAACGCCCGCACCATGGACCTGCAACACACGCGGGCCGGCATCGCGGCGCCGCATGCACGATGCACGCAACGCGGCACGACGCTGCAGCCGCTTTCTCCAAGGTGAGGATTTACGGGAGCCATGGTGAGTATCTTCGGGAATCACACGACACACCGCATCAGCATGCGAAAGGTGATGAAAATCCGCGTCACGCATGCACCGCGAAAACCGCAGGCGCCAATGCGCATGCATTGCACCATTACGCGGTTGTTTACGAGAATTACCGGCAACATGCAGCCGGATCGCGGCGAATTCGCAAAACGGGAGCCGTTAATTGCGCGGCATTGCACTTCAATTCGTGGGGGAAAATCGCGTGACGATTACGCCAAAACAAAACGGTGCGAAGGCCGCATGGCCATTCGCACCGTCAGTCGGCACACGAAAGGTGAGGATTTCCGGGAGTCAGTCCTTGATCAGGAAACGTCCGCGATTCTTGCCGAGCCATGCCGGCGCCCGCCCGCGGCCACTCCACGTTTCGCCCGTCTTCGGGTTCAGGTACTTCGGCGGCAAGGTGCGCTTGGGTTTCGTGGCGGCAGTGGTGCCGGCCGATCCTGCCGGGCGAAAACCGAGTTCTTCCGGCGTAATGTCGTATTCGTCGATTTTCGCGCGGATATGCGCAATCGCGTCGGCAATCGCCTTTTCACGCTCCTTGTCGATCTTTTGCTGAAGCCGTTCGAGCTGCGCGCTCAGTTGCCTGTAGGTCGCCATATGGATGGGACTCCGTGAGTGTTATTCGTGAAAAACAAGTGACTCAAAGCAAACAGAAAAGCGCTTCGCCCGATCGTGGTCTCCTCAGCCGGTCATTTCGGGATCAATAACCGCTTTTCTTCTTGCATGCGAAGAGAAGATTTCGCACGGCGTCATCCGTCGATTGCTGGATTACGTCGAAATCCCCGTTGCACATGGCCCGGGCATTGTCCGTGCAATTGCTCCAGTCGCTGCCGGTGCATTGCACCTGAGTGGTCGGGCGCCCGTCCGACGTGAACAGCGGAGCACCGCCGCCGCACCCGCCGACCCCTGCAACCAGAGCCAACATCACGGCCACCCGAGGCCACCGACAGACCGACGCAAGCATGTGTTTCATTATTCTTCCCGTCAACCTCTTTTTGAATGTCGCGAGTATGCCATGGGCTGCCCTTCGGCGGTCAGTCCGGCGCGCGGCCGGGTTGCCCGCGCGCCTTGTACGGCAAGCGCTTGCGCGGATCGTCGGTGATGCGAACGAAAACCTGCTCGACGTCCGGAAGCGCCTCGAATTCGCGTTGCAACGCGTGGCGATCGAGCGTCGTATGCGCGCATCCTTCGACGTAGATGAAACGTCGCTGCACGGTAATCCACAGACTGGTGCCGCGCAGGCGATCGGAGCCGGCGAAGTGCGCCTTCGCCGCATCGGCGATCGACGCGTCGTACATATACGAGTTCGGCTTCGTGCAGCGATGGGCGAGCCAGCAGGTCGTACCGCGTTCGGCGCGGTAGTGCGCATCGTCCGTCATCTCGGCGCGCGTCATCCACGGGCCGAGCGGCAACGGGCACTCGGCGACGTCCTGCGACAGCGCGACGAACGGATCGTTGTACCAGTTGCGCCGCGCGTCGGGCGCGTCGGCATCGCCCGACTGCGCGAGCGCCGCGCTCGCCAGCAACATGGTCAACCACCCTGCGAAGCCGATCCGCTTCATCGTGACCTCCTGTTCGATGCGTTACATCGGGCCGCATCGGCGTCGCCGAACGGCCTACCGGCCGATACCGAGCGCGGCCAGTTTCTTGTACAGCGTCGCGCGGCCGATGCCGATGCGCGCGGCCGCTTCAATGACCTTGCCGTCACAGGCCGCCAGCGCATCGGTCAGGAACTGACGCTCCCACGCCGCCAGTGCATCGGCATACGAAGCGGCCGGCGCCCCGGATGCCGTCGACGCATCGTCCGCACACTGCTCGGCCGGCACCGCGGCAACCCGCTGCGCCGGCGCCGCGCCGTCCGGCGAGATGCGCACCGGCCCGAGAAACGGTGCGAGCGCGCGCGCATCGATCACCGAACGATCGGACAGCATCAGCGCGCGTTCGAGCGTATTGCGCAACTCGCGCACGTTGCCGGGCCACGGATATGCGCACAGCATCCGCAGCGCATCGTCGGTCAGCTCGCAGTGCGCGGCGCGCCCGTGCTGCGCGGCCAGCTCCTCGAGCGTCGCGTAGACGAGCGCCGCAATGTCGGATGCGCGTTCGCGCAGCGGCGGCGCATGGATCGTCAGCACGTTCAGCCGGTAATAGAGATCCGCGCGGAAACGCCCGGCCGCCACGAGCGCCGGCAGGTCGGCCGACGTGGCGGCGATGATGCGCACGTCCGCGCGCACGATCCGGTTCGAGCCGACCGGCTCGAACTCCTTGTCCTGCAGCACGCGCAGCAGCTTGCCCTGCAACGGCAGCGGCATGTCGCCGATCTCGTCGAGAAACAGCGTGCCGCGATCGGCCAGCTCGAACTTGCCGACGCGGCCCTTGCGATCGGCACCGGTGTACGCGCCGGGCGCCGCGCCGAAGAATTCGGTTTCGAGCAGCGTGTCGGGAATCGCGGCGACGTTGACGGTCACGAGCGGCTGGAGCGCGCGTGCCGACGCCGCGTGAATCGCATGGGCGAGCAGTTCCTTGCCGGTGCCCGTCTCGCCGAGCAGCAGCACCGGCGAATCGACCTGCGCCGCGCGGCGCGCCTGGCGCTTGGTCTCGAGGCTCGCGGCACTCGTGCCGACGAAGCTCGCGAACGTGTATTTCGCGCGGCGCGCCTGCGCGAGCGAGCGCTGCGTCGCGATCAGTTGCTGCTGAAGCTGCGCATAGCGGGAAAAAATCGGCGTGAGCGTCTTCAACTGGTCGAACAGCGCGAAGCCGATCGCGCCGACCGTCTCGCCGGCCTCGTTCTTCAACGGCAGGCGCGTGACGACGAGCGGCTCGCGGCCCGTCTCCATGATGTCGAGCAGGATCGGCTGGCCGGTCGATACGACCTCGCGCATCAGGCTGTTCGGGATCACGGCCTCGCAGTCGAGGCCGACGGCCTGCTGCGGATCGGCGAAACCGAAACGCGCCGCGTAACGGTCGTTCATCCACACGACGCGCGCGTCGCGATCGACGACCACCGTGCCCGCACTCGAATCCTCGAAGGTCCGGAACAGCGACTCGGCCGCGCGCCGCAGCACGTCGCCGTAGTTGACGGGCAGGCGAGCCCAGTCGTTCATCATCGTGTCGTCGTCTCCGTCTATCGTCGGCCGGATGTCTCCGGAACGGGACGGATTATCTCACTCTGGAGACACACCGCAACGCGTTGTCCGGGAAAGCCCTGCACGATTTCGAGGGTTGGCCGGACGGCCGAAACGTCTCCGGACGGAGACGTTTTATGTAGAATCGTCAGACTTGGACCGGCGCGGGCCCGCCGGCCACCGGCGGCCCCATGTCCGGCGGCGCAATCCGGCCGATGGCACGAAACCTGCACGAACCTGAGTTGGTCCGCGGCGCATCGCGCGATCGAACAACAACCAAAGCCATTCCAAGCTTTTAGGAGACTCCCTTGTCTTTCGTGATCGTCCTCGCCGCGCTGGCGTTCCTGATGTTCGCCGCGTATCGCGGCTACAGCGTGATCCTGTTCGCACCGATCGCCGCGCTCGGCGCGGTGCTCCTGACCGAACCCGCCGCCGTCGCACCGGTCTTCTCCGGCATCTTCATGGAGAAGATGGTCGGCTTCGTCAAACTGTATTTCCCGGTCTTCATGCTCGGCGCCGTGTTCGGCAAGGTGATCGAACTGTCCGGGTTCTCCGAGTCGATCGTCCATGCGGCGATCCGCTACATCGGCCGCTCGCGCGCGAATGCGGTGATCGTGGCGGTGTGCGCGCTGCTCACCTATGGCGGCGTCTCGCTGTTCGTCGTGGTGTTCGCGGTCTATCCGTTCGCGGCCGAACTCTATCGCCAGAGCAACATCCCGAAGCGGCTGATGCCCGGCGCGATCGCGCTCGGCGCGTTCTCGTTCACGATGGATTCGCTGCCCGGCACGCCGCAGATCCAGAACATCATCCCGACCACGTTCTTCAAGACGACCGCCTGGGCCGCGCCCGCGCTCGGCACGATCGGCTCGCTGTTCATCATCGTCGTCGGCCTCACATATCTCGAATGGCGCCGCCGTTCGGCGATGGCGAAGGGCGAAGGCTACGGCACGTCGCTCGTCAACGAGCCGGAGCGCGTCGAGGCGAAGGCGCTGCCGCATCCGGCGCTGGCGATCCTGCCGCTGATCCTCGTCGGCGTGTCGAACTTCGCGTTCACGAAGCTGATCCCGCAGTGGTACGGCGCCGCGTCGTACACGGTCGCGCCCGAAGTGCTGCCGGGCGTGCACGCGCCGGTCACCACGTCGATCAAGACGGTCGTCGCGATCTGGTCGGTCGAGGCCGCGCTGCTGCTCGGTATCGTGCTGGTCGTGCTGACCGCGTTCAAGCGCGTCAGCGGCCGCTTCGCGGCCGGTTCCAAGGCCGCCGTCGCCGGCGCGCTGCTTGCCGCGATGAACACCGCGTCGGAATACGGCTTCGGCGGCGTGATCGCCGCGCTGCCGGGCTTCCTCGTCGTCAGCGATGCGCTGAAGAGCATCCCGAACCCGCTCGTCAACGCGGCAGTGTCGGTCAGCTCGCTTGCCGGCATCACGGGCTCGGCGTCGGGCGGCATGAGCATCGCGCTCGCCGCGATGTCGGACCTGTTCATCAAGGGCGCGCAGGCGGCCAACATCCCGCTGGACGTGCTGCACCGGGTCGTCGCGATGGCGAGCGGCGGCATGGATACGCTGCCGCACAACGGCGCGGTCATCACGCTGCTCGCGGTCACGGGCCTCACGCACCGTGAGTCGTATCGCGACATTTTCGCGGTCACCATCATCAAGACGCTCGCGGTGTTCTTCGTGATCGCCGTGTACTACGCGACGGGGCTCGTGTAAGCGTTCGCATCAGGGCGGCGCTTCGTACGCCGCCTTCCCGTCTTTCAAGATCGGACCGCATGCGCACCGGAACGGATTCCGGAATGCGCATCCGGTCCGATTTCATTTCCTGCCGGTCGAATCAGGCCAAACCATGCCGCAGCGCTTGCACGCGCGTGGCGGCTGCCCGGGCCATTGCACAGCCTCGCCCCTTACGCGCCCATTGTTACCCGCAGCAAAACACTGCGTTGGGCGCGATCGCATTTTTCGCGCGCCCGCCGCGGCCTACACTGGTTTCAATGTCGCGCGGCGCTTCGACGAACGAAGCGTCGCGATTCACCGGAATCGTGGAGGTCCCGATCATGAAACGCCTGATCCAAGCCGTTGCCATCGCCCTGGCCGTCTCGGCCCCGTTCGCCGCACAGGCCCAGTCGAACCAGCCACTCACGCGCGCGCAGGTCCACGCCGAAGTCAAGGCGCTCAAGCAGGCCGGCTTCCAGTCGAGCGACTGGTTCTATCCGGCGAGCATCGTATCCGCCGAAGCAAAGATCGCGCGTCAGCACGACGCCGCCGGATACGGCAGCGATCGCGGCGCGTCGTCGGAATCGGGCCGGTAACGAATCCCCGGCCCGCTCGACGATGCCCCGGCGCGTCGTTACGCCTTCACGGGCTGGATCAGCTTCGCGCACGCCGCCGCCTGCGGATCGCCGGCAGGCAGCTTCCCGCATACGCCGTCGAACTGCTTGACGACCGTCCTGACCGACGCATCGTGCGCGCCGCTACCGCGCCAGCGGTTAAGCTGCGTGACGACCTTGGTCAGCGCGCGCAGGTTCGCGCCGTAGAACGCGTCCCGGGTCTTGTCGGCCTGCGCGAGCACACTGGCCGCAATCCCTTCGATGCGCGCCGAATCGTCCGGCGCCAGCTCGACCGCATTCGCGAAGTAAGTCGCGCCCCAGCGCAGCTTCGTCGCCGGCCCGCTCGCCGCATCGTACGCCTTGCGATACCAGTCGAGCGCGGCCGCCTTGTCGCCGCGCGCCTTCGCGTTCGCGGCCAGTCCCGACATGAAGTAATACGGCGTGGACGAACGCGGCAGCTCGGCCTTCAGCAATGCATCCGATTCGTCGTACAGCCCTGCGTCGGTCAGCGTGTCCGCGCCTTCGCTGACGAGCGCCTGCCGCTCGTACGCGTTCGCCGCGCCCTGCACCGACGCGGCGATCTGCTTGCGCGCGGTGTCGGCCAGCGCCGTCGCCGCGAGCGGTGCGCCGTTGCGCGCGTCGCCGCGCGCGAGCAGCACCCGTCCGTGCAGCGCCATCAGCCGGTCGATCGACGACAGCGTGGTATCCGTCGACAGGCGCGCCAGCGCCGTGTCGTACGCGCCGCGCAACTTCGTGCGCTGCGCGTCGTCGCGGCCGAGATACGCGACCACGCGTGCGGGCGCCGCAACCAGCACGTCCGAATCGGCCCGCGACAGCGCGGCATCGTGCAGCACCGTGCGCAGCGAATCGGCAAGCGCGGCCTTGTCGAGCGCGCCGGCTTGCGTCGGGTCGTTCGACGCGGCAACCACCGCCGACTTCAGCGCGAAGCGCGCCGATTCGGTTTTCGCACCGGCCGCCCGCGCGCGTTGCGCGAGCGACTGCAGCGTCTCGGCGACGCGATCGGCCGGCACCGGCAGCGCGCCGTCGGTATCCCATGAATAGTCGGCCAGCAGGCGCCATTCGTCCGGCGTCAGCGCCGCGCCGTTCTTCAGCGCGGTCGCGAGCGTCTGCCGCACCGGATGCGCGGCCGTCATCCCGAGCGACAGCGCCTGCATGTAGCGGTCGAGATCGGCTTCGCCGGGCAGCCGCGTCACTTCGGTGCCGTCGGGACGGAACAGGATCATCGTCGGATAGCCGTGCACCTTGAAGCGCTCGCCGAGCTTCTGTGCGCTTTCGGTATCGCCGTCGAGATACACGGGCACGAAGAACGACGAACGCGTCTTGAATGCCTGCTGGCTGAAGATCGTCGACTTCACCTGATTGCACGACGGGCACCATACCGCGCCCCAGTACAGCAGCAGCGGCTTGCCCTCGCGCTTCGCGAGCGCGAACGCGGCATCGACGTCGCCGTGTTGCCACGCGATGCCGGGCGGCAGATGCGCACCGTCGGACGATGCGCTCGCCGCCGGGGCGCCCGCGGGCGTGGCGGCGGCAAGCGCCGCGCTGGCGGCAGCGAACAGGCAGGCGGCGGTGAGATTGCGGAGAACGGTTTTCATCGAAGCGGGTTCCGTTGAAAAGGACGGTTTCAGGGAGATGCCGCACACGCAACGAAGGCCGTGAAACGATGACGATGAGGCCGGCCGACGTGCAGCGCCGCGCATGCATCGATACGGAAAAGCGAAGCCGGCCGCAGCTGCCGGCAAATCGTTCGACGATACGACGGGGACAGCCGAAGGAAAACGAACGAATTCTCGATTGGATATGACGTGCGGCCGCGTGTGCCGTCACATCCGCGATGGCAAGCCCTTCATTGCCGCGCCTTGATCCGCGCCATGTGATACACGGACGCATGCACGCCGTCGCGCAACGCGTAATCCGGCGATTCGCCTTCGATGCGGAAACCGTGTTTCTCGTAGAGCGAGATCGCCGCGCGGTTGTCGGTGAACACGGTCAGCTCGAGACGCGTAACGTTCAGCCAGTGCTCCGCGAGATCGATCGCGGCCGCGAGCAGCCGGCCGCCGATGCCGCGTCCGTGACGGGCCGCGTCGACCATCATGCCGAGCGCCGCCGCGTGACGCCGGCGCGGATTCGGCTCGGGATGCAGGCCGAGATGGCCGACCACCGTACCGTCGATTTCGGCGACGAGGCTCACGCCGTGCTCGCGTATGTTGTCGAGCCGCTTCTGCCATTTTTCGAGCGACGGAAACGGCTGCTGCAACGTATTCATGTACACCGCGGGATGCGCGGCGATCTGCCGGATCGCGTCGACGTCGTGCGTCTCGCTGTGCCGGATTCTGATATCGGTCATGGGTGGGCCGGTTCCGAAAAGTCGCGCCGAAAGCGCAGGCTGCACAAGCGCGCAGCAACGCAACGAGCTTAGCCGATTTCACGCATTTGAAACACGGGGTCACGCCGTCGCACGTCACGTTGCATCCGCAACGAAACGCGGCCGCGCCATCTTCGCGACACTCGGAAAATTCTGACCGGTCACACCGGCCGCGATCGGTAATTTCTTACCTTCCTCAGCCCCGCATCGCGCTTGAACGAATCGTTGCATGCACAACGTCACGTGCGCGACATGCAATGTCATTTCTTCATCACGTCGGCGTCATGTCGCCTCCCTAGACTGGGCGCCGCCCGAGCCTGGCATGCGCTTGGCCGGTGCGTGCCGACACCTGCCCCGCGCATCACGAGCGCGCGGCGCACGGGATCGCGACGACGAGGCCACAGCGTCCACGCGACGTCGCGCGTCGGGCGTCGGACGCGATGCCCGCACCGCCGCGACACGCGGCCGACGCACCGAACGCGCACGCATCGCCGATCGTCCCGGGGCGGGACGACGCCCGGGCACCACCAGACGCACTCACGAACGCTCCCACCCTTCACAGGACCCGAACGCCATGACGTCACGCCGCAAATTCCTTCAGCAGACCGCCGGTTCCGGCCTCGCCGCCGCCGCGCTGTCCGCGTTTCCGCCGAGCATCCGCCGCGCGCTTGCCATTCCCGCTTTCCACGAAACGGGAACCATCCAGGACGTCAAGCACGTCGTGCTGCTGATGATGGAGAACCGGGCGTTCGACAGCTACTTCGGCACGTTCAAGGGCGTGCGCGGCTATGGCGACCGCTTCGCGGTACCGTCGCCGAACGGCCGCGACGTGTTCTATCAGGCGTACACGAAGGGGACGCCCGCCGCGACCGTGACGCCGTATCACCTCGATGCGCGCCAGGGCAACGCGCAGCGCGCGGGCGGCACGCCGCACACGTGGGCCGATTCGCAGGCCGCGTGGGATCACGGCCGGATGAACCGCTGGCCCGACGCGAAGACGCCGCTGTCGATGGGCTATTACGACGCGGCCGAAGTGCCGTTCCAGCGCGCGCTCGCCGATGCGTTCACGCTGTGCGACCACTACCACTGCGGGATGCACACGGGGACGATCGCGAACCGCCTGTTCTACTGGAGCGGCACCAACGGCCCGAACGGCGTCAGCCCGGCCGACGGCAGCCGCGTGAAGATCGCCGCGCTGAACAACCAGTTCAACGGCGGCAACGACATCGGCCCGTCGAGCCAGGGCTGGACCTGGACGACCTATGCCGACCGGCTGCAACAGGCCGGCGTGAACTGGAAGGTCTACCAGAGCCTGATCGACAACTTCGGCTGCAACGAGATGATGAGCTTCCGCCACTGGCGCGCGGCGATCGAGCAGATGCCGGCCGCGCGCCGGCCCGCGTACGTCGCGTCGACCGACATCACGCAGCCGGTGACGGCGGCCGGCGCGTTCTACGACCCGGCGATCGACGATCCGCTGAGCCCGCTCGCGAAGGGCTTCGGCAACACGATGCCGTACGGCTTTCTCGAAACGTTTCGCGACGACGTCCGCAACGGCAAGCTGCCGGAAGTGTCGTGGATCATCCCGCCGTCCGCGTATAGCGAACACCCGGGGCCGTCGAGCCCCGCGCAGGGCGGCTGGTACGTGCAGGCCGTGCTCGACGCGCTGACGGCGAACCCGGAGGTCTGGAGCAAGACCGTGCTGCTGGTCAACTACGACGAGAACGACGGCTTCTTCGACCACATGCCGTCGCCGGCCGTGCCGTCGCGCAACGCCGACGGCACGCTCGCGGGCGGCCATACACTGTCGGCCGCCGACGTCGCGGTCGAGTACCACGACTTCGCGCCGGCCACGGCGAGCCAGCCGGCGGCCGACGGCCGTCCGTACGGCCCGGGCCCGCGCGTGCCGATGTGGATCGTGTCGCCGTGGAGCCGCGGCGGCTGGGTCAATTCGCAGGTGTTCGACCATACGTCGACGCTGCGCTTCCTCGAGACGCGCTTCGGCGTCGCGGAGCCGCAGATCAGCGCGTACCGCCGCGCTGTGTGCGGCGACCTGACGAGCGCGTTCAACTTTCGCACGCCGAACAACGAGCCGCTGCCGACGCTCGCGGGCCGCACGACGAAAAGCCAGGTCGACGCGCTGAGCGCCGCGCAGCAAGCCGCGCCGAAGATCGTGCCGCCCGCCACGCCCGCGCTGCCCGCGCAGGCCACTGGCGTGCGCCCGTCGCGCGCGCTGCCGTACGAGCTGCATGCGAGCGCACGCACCGATGCCGGCGCCGGCACGGTCACGCTCAAGTTCGCGAACACCGGCCGCGCCGCCGCCGTGTTTCACGTCTATGACAAGCTGCACCTCGACCGGCTGCCGCGGCGCTACGTCGTCGAGCCGGGCAAGAAGCTGCACGGCGACTGGGCCGCACGCGCCGACAATGGCGGTAAATATGACCTGTGGGTGCTCGGCCCGAACGGCTTTCACCGCCGCTTCACCGGCGACCTGAGCCGCGTGGCCGGCGCTCGCGCACCGCAGCCGGAAGTGCGCGTCGGCTATGCGGGCGCAAGCGGCAACCTCCACCTGCGGCTGCGCAACGACGGCGGCGGCACGGTACGCTTCACGGTGAAGTCGAACGAGGTTTACGGGCCGCTGTCCGGGCGCGGCGCAAA
This sequence comes from Burkholderia sp. A2, assembly GCF_001729305.1. NCBI lineage: Bacteria > Pseudomonadati > Pseudomonadota > Betaproteobacteria > Burkholderiales > Burkholderiaceae > Burkholderia > Burkholderia sp. A2. Next base: position 218,150 of record NZ_LZXX01000149.1, read on the forward strand.
CACCGACCACGGTCATGGCCACGGCAACGAAAACAGCAACGGCGCCGGCACCATGTGGACCGTCACGGTACACGCCGGCGACCAGTCCGAACTGCACTGGAAGCTCGACTCGACCGGCCATTGGTACGACTTCATCGTCACCGCCGACAGCGACGCGAGCTTCTCGCGCCGCGTGGCCGGCCGCGTGGAAACCGGCCGCCACTCGGTCAGCGACCCGGCGATGGGGTTCGCCGACCGCTTCTGACGCCGCCGCGGCGACGCGCGGCGCAGCGCGTGTCGCCGCCCGCGCCGGCGTGGCCGCGAACGCCGTTCGGGTACCGGTTCCGGCCGGCCCCCGATGCGGCGCAGACGCCCGCCCGGCGCGGCTCAAACATCAGAAGGATCGGTGGTATCGCCCTCTTTTCATCCCCACGAAAATGCTCCGTGTCGCGGCCCGTTCGCGTTAAACTGCGTCAAGCTGTATTCAACAAAGACATCTTTTGCCGCTACGGCATCCACGACACGAGGATAGGTTCGATGCGCACTACCGGCTCATCCGGGGCAATGACCCTGCTCACCGAACACGACGCGGCCGACGGCCGCGAACTGCGCTCGCTCCGGCTCGAAGCAACGGCCGACGGCAAGAGCGTGCTGCTGATCGAGGTCGACGAACGCAAGCCGGGCATCCACCGCGAGGTCCGCTACGAGATCACGCCGGCCGAACTGATCGCGGCGATCCGCTCGCACGGCGCCGAGCTGCCCGGCGAAAACCACGGCGCCGCATCGCTCGCCCGTACGCCGTCCTGATTCCTAACGGTGAGCCGCGTGCAATGCGTCGGCTCACCCACATCCCCCTGCCGCCGTCAGGCGCTTTGCATCATTCCCGCCGCTGCGTTGAAAAAGGCCGATAATCGGTCCATCTGCGTTTCCCGCCCACGCGTTTCCTTTTCGGCCTGCCGTCATGCTCCGTGACCTCGTCGCCCAGTACGGGCCGCTTCTCGTGTTCGCCAACGTCCTCGCGGCGGCCATCGGCCTGCCGGTGCCGGCGATGCCGACGCTCGTGCTGTTCGGCGCGATGTCCGCGATGCATCCGGCGATGATCGGCTCGCAGCTCGTGACGGTCGTGGCGATGTCCGTGCTCGGCGCGCTGATCGGTGACACGGTCTGGTACGTCGCCGGGCGGCGTTACGGCGGCACGACGCTGAAGACGATCTGCCGGCTGTCGCTGTCGCGCGATACCTGCGTGAAAAAGACCGAACGCTTCTTCGGCCGCTACGGCGTGCGCGTGCTCGCGGTCGCGCGCTTCATTCCGGGCTTGTCGCTGGTGTCGGTGCCGATGGCCGGTGCGCTCGGCACGCGCTATCGCACGTTCGCCGGCTACGATGCGCTCGGCGCCGCGCTGTGGACGATCGTCGGGCTGGGCGCCGGCCTCGTGTTCTACCGGCAGATCGACTGGCTGTTCGCCGGCGCGAGCCGCCTCGGCCGCGCGGTGCTGCTGGTCATCGTCGCGCTGCTCGCGATCTATGCGGCCGTGCGGTGGATGCGCCGCCGTGCGCTGATCCGTCAACTCGCGAACGCGCGGATCGGCGTCGACGAGCTCGACATGCTGCTGCGCGACACCGCCGCCCCGGTGGTGCTCGACGTCCGCTCGCCCGAGCATCGCAAGCTCGACCCGTTCACGATTCCCGGTGCGCAGTTCGCCGACGAGCGCCAGATCGGCGACATCGTCGCGCGCTATCCGCTCACGCAGAAATTCGTCGTGTATTGCTCGTGCCCGAACGAAGTGACGGCCGCGCTGATGGCGAAGCGCCTGCTCGATGCAGGCTTCACCGATGCGCTCGCGCTGCGCGGCGGCCTCGATGCATGGCGCGATACGGGCCGCCAGCTCACGTCGCTCGTCGAAGAGATGCCCGCCGCGAACGATTCCGTGGCGGGCTGGCACAAGCCGGCCTGATCGCACCGATCATAGGCCTGCCCATACGACACAGGGGACGTGCGTCCCCGTTCCATCAGAACGCGTGCAGCGGCAGGTTCACGACCAGACGGTACTCGGTGTTCGTCGCGTCCGAGTAATGTGCCGAGCCGTTGTGCCACATCGCGATGAACGTGACCTTCGTGTTCTTCAGCTTGCCGCTCTGGAACGTGTACGACGGGATGAAGCCGAACTCGTGGTGACGGCCCTGCACCGGCGCGCCGTTGCTCCAGTAGATGCTCGACTTGCTCGGGTCGTTGGCCGCGCCCGCGCTGCCGTCCGCCCCCCAGCCCGTCACGCCCCACACCATCGCCTTGAAGCCCGGCAGGCCCGCTTCCTTGCCGTAGAACGTGTAACGCAGCTGCAGCGATTTTTCGTGCGGCGCGTTGTAGTCGACGTCCATCGAGTTGGTCAGGAAGATGCCGTTCGTTTCGTTCAGGTAGTCGAAGAACTGGTCGCCGAGCACGTGCTGGAAGCCGAGCAGCAGTTCATGCGGGCCGTGCTGCGCGGCGAGCGACAGGCTGTACGCGTTGTTGTTGATCTTGCCCTGCAGCGCATCGCCCGTGTCGTGCGTCGAGTAGACGTTGCCGAAGCCGGTCCACTTGATCGTCTGCGGGCTGCCGATGCTGTGCTTCACCGACGCGTAGTACTGGTGCCACACGTCGTCGGCCTGGTTCGCGTACAGCGCGACCTCGCCGTTCGGCGAATAGTCCCACGTGCCGCCGACGTACGACAGGCGATTGATGCGCGTGCCGCCGTACTGCGTCGTCAGGTTGGTGAGCGTCGTATGGCCGCGCGCGTCGGTCTTCGTGAAGCTGCCGGCCTCGAGCATCACGTTCTTGAATTCATTGCTGACGAGCGTCGCGCCGAGGAACGTCGGCGGCAGCGCGCGGTTGTCGTGCTGCTCCATGAACGGGTTGTCGACGGCCTGCAGACCGTACTTGACCACCGTGTTCGAGATGCGCGCCTTGATGTCGTAGATGCCCGGGTAGGCCCATGCGAGCTGGTTGCCGCCGCCGCCGCCCTTCGCGATGTGCACCATGCTGCCGGCACCCTGGCCGCCGTCGAGCTTCAGCGCCGCATACAACGACGCGTCGAAGCCGATCCCGATCAGGCCGGTCGTGTAGCCCGACTCGAAGTTCGCCATCGCGCCCTGGACCCACGCATGACGATGCGGCCCGCCCTTGCTGTCGAGCACGTCCGCATAGTTGCGGAACAGGAAGTCGAGATGGCTGTCGGCGATGAAGCCGTTCGATTTCGACTGCGCCGACGGCTCGTCGGGCGGCGTGACGGCCTGGGTCGCCTCTGCGTTGATCACGGCGTTCGGGGTCGTTGCCTGCGCAACCGAAGTGCCCGACCCGGCGGCCGGCGCGGCCTGCGCGACCGTCAGCGGCGCGGGCGCCGCGTCGTCGGCGTGCGCGACGCCCGTCAGCGAGACGCCGGCAAGCGCCGGCAGTCCCCAGGCAAGCAGCATCTTCGATGCCGTCCCGATCTTTTTCTGCTTTTTCATCGTCATTCTCGTCTTGTGTTGATATCGTCCACGCCGGTTGCGATCCGCTTCCAGCCCCCCGGCGAGCCCGGCTAAGGACGCGCCTGTACCTGCGGCGCGAAGATCGTTCGCGCCGCACCTACCCCTGTTGACCTGCCTTGGTTATGTTTTCTGCGTTACTTCACATCACACCGCGCCCGCGCGGATGCACGCGACGCGCGCCGCCGACCCCTGCCGTACTTCCGGCAGCGGCACGTCCTGCGCGCATGCGTCGATCGCGACCGGGCAGCGCGTGCGGAACGCGCAGCCGGACGGCGGGTTGAGCGGCGAGGGCATCTCGCCCGCCAGCAGCATCGGACGGCGAGCACGCTCGCGCGCCGGCTCCGGCGTCGGCGCCGCATCGAGCAGCGCCTTCGTGTACGGGTGTTGGGGCACGCCGTACACGTCATGCCGCGTGCCGAACTCCATCACGCGGCCGAGATACATCACGAGCACGCGCTGGCTGATGGCCTTCACCACCGCCAGGTCGTGCGCGACGAACAGATAGGACAACGACAGTTCGCGCTGCAGATCGCGCAGCAGGTTCACGATCTGCGCCTGGATCGACACGTCGAGCGCCGAGACGGGTTCGTCGCAGATCACGAGTTTCGGCTCGCTGATCAGTGCGCGCGCAATGCCGACGCGCTGGCACTGCCCGCCGGAAAACTCATGCGGATAACGCAGCAGGTGATGCGCGTTCAGGCCGACGCGTTCGAGCATCGAGATCACGCGGCGGCGCACTTCGGTACGGCCGAGGCCTGGCTGGTGCGTGACGAGCGGCTCCGCGACGACCTGCTCGATCGTCATGCGCGGATCGAGCGAGGCGAGCGGATCCTGGAAGATCATCTGCACTTCTCGCCGCATCGCGGTGCCGCGCAGGTGATCGGGCGCCACGGCCTGGCCGCGCCATTTCACGGTGCCGGCCGTCATCGGCACGAGGCCGATCAATGCGCGCGCGAGCGTCGATTTCCCGCAGCCCGATTCGCCGACGAGCCCGACCGTCTCGCCGCGCTTGACGTCGAACGACACGCCGTCGACCGCGCGCAGCATGCCCTTCGGCGACCACGGATAGCCGCCGAGCGGCACGCGGAAATGCACTTTCAGATTCTCGACGGACAGCAGCGTGTCGTCCGTCGCGCCGGCTTGGCGGCGTTCATCGACGCTCATCGCAGACCTCCCGTCAAATCGGCCAGGGGCCGGTGGCACGCGCGCACCGCGCCCGCGGCGCCATAGGTTTCGAGCGTCGGGCGCTCGGCGCCGCAGCGTTCTTCCGCATACGTGCAGCGCTTCGCGAACGCGCAGCCGGCCGGCGCGGTGCCGGGCATCGGCGGGTTGCCGGGAATCGCGACGAGCGGCGCGTCGTCCGCGTCGGTCAGGCGCGGCAACGCGTTGAGCAGCCCGATCGTGTATGGATGCGACGGCGCCGCGAAGATCGATTCGGCCGGCGCGTATTCGACGGTGCGGCCCGCGTACATGACCATCACGTCGTCGGCGAGGCCGGCAACCACGCCCATGTCGTGCGTGATCAGCACGATCGCGGTGCCGCGCTCGCGGTTCAGCTCGCGCAGCAGGTCGATGATCTGCGCCTGCACGGTCACGTCGAGCGCGGTGGTCGGCTCGTCGGCGATCAGGATTTCCGGCTCGGACAGGAGCGCCATCGCGATCATCACGCGCTGGCGCATGCCGCCCGAGAACTCGTGCGGATACATGCGGATGCGGCGCGCCGCATCGGGAATGCGCACCGATTCGAGCGCCTCGATCGCGCGCTTGATCGCTTCCTTGCGCGACAGCTTGCGATGCAGCTGCAGCGTCTCGGTCATCTGCCGCTCGATCGTCAGGAACGGATTGAGCGACGTCATCGGATCCTGGAAGATCATCGCGATGCGATCGCCGCGCACCGCGTTCAGCGCGCGCGTATCCATGTCGAGCAGGTTGTCGCCGCGGTAGCGCGCGGCGCCGGTCGTCGTGCCGTTGCCGGCCAGCAGGCCCAGCAGCGCCATCACGGTCTGGCTCTTGCCCGAGCCCGATTCGCCGACGATGCCGAGCGTCTTGCCGGCTTCGAGCGAGAACGACACGCCGTTGACGGCGTCGATCGGCGGTGCATCCTTGCGCGTGAAGCGCACGCCGAGGTTTTCAACTTCCAGTAGAGCGGCCATCTTCAGCGATCCTTCGGGTCGAGCGCGTCACGCAGGCCGTCGCCGACGAAGTTCACGCAGTAGAGCGTCACGCACAGCATGACGGCCGGGGCCAGCAGCAGCCACGGCATCGATTCCAGTTTCTGCGCGCCGTCCTGGATCAGCACGCCCCAGCTCGTCATCGGCTCCTGGACGCCCAGGCCGAGGAACGACAGCACCGATTCGGTCAGCACGATGTTCGGCACCGAGACCGTCGCGTACACGACGACCACACCGAGCAGGTTCGGCACGACGTGGCGCAGCACGATCGACGCCGGCGACACGCCGATCGCGCGCGCCGCGTCGACGAACTCGCGATTGCGCAGCGACAGCGTCTGGCCGCGCACGACGCGCGCCATGTCGATCCACGAGAACGCGCTGATGGTCAGCACGACCAGCATGAACGAGCGGCCGAACAGGGTCATCATCAGGATCGCGATCAGCAGGTACGGGATCGCGTACATCATGTCGACGACGCGCATCATCACGGAATCGACGCGGCCGCCCGCGAAGCCCGCGGTCGCGCCCCACGCGACGCCGAACAGGCCCGACACGAGCGTGCCAAGCAGGCCGACCTCGATCGATACGCGGCCGCCGATCAGCGTGCGCACGAGCAGGTCGCGGCCGAGCTCGTCGGTGCCGAACCAGTGCTGGTTCGCCCAGGTCGGCGGCAGGCTGATCGAGGCCCAATCGCTCGCGGCGGGGTCGGCCGCGAGCAGCCACGGGCCGACGAAACAGGCGAGCGTGATCAGCATGAGCAGCGCGAGGCTCAGCAGCGCCGCGCGGTTGTGAAGGAAGCGCGCGAACGCCAGTTCGAGTGGCGAGCGCGAATGCGGCGGCGAATCGGTCTGCACGGGCAGGCCGACGACGGGAGTGGTCGGAGTCATCGCTGTGCCTCGCTCAATAACGGATGCGCGGATCGAGCCACGCGTACGCGAGGTCGACCAGCAGGTTGAACAGCACCGCGAAGACGGTCGTCATCACGACGAGGCCGAGCACCAGCGTGTAGTCGCGGTTGATCGCGCCGTTCACGACGAGCTGCCCGACGCCCGGCAGCGCGAACACCGATTCGGTGACGACGGCCGCCGTGATCGACGTGATGCAGACCGTGCCGAACAGCGACACGACCGGCATCAGCGCGGGCTTGAGCGCATGGCGCAGCACGATCGTCGAGCCAGGCAGGCCCTTCGCACGCGCGGTGCGGATGTAGTTGCTCGACAGCGTCTCGATCATCGAGCCGCGCATCACGCGCGCGAGCAGCGACACGTTGATGAGGGTCAGCAGCGCGATCGGCAGCAGCCGGTACTGCCAGCCGCCGTCGCCCCAGCCGCCGGCCGGCAGCCAGCCGTTGCCGGCCGACGTCTTCAGCAGGATCGCGAAGATCCACACCATGACGGGGCCGAGCACGAACGGCGGCACGACGTTGCCGAAGTTGCCGATCAGCATCACGAAGCGGTCGATCACGCTGTCGCGGCGCACGGCCGCGACGGTGCCGAGCAGCACGCCGAGCACGATCGAGATCGGGATCGACACACCGCCCACGCCGAGGCTCACGGGCAGCGCCTTCTTCACGAGATCGTTCACCGACCAGTCGACGTAGCGGAACGACGGGCCGAGATCGCCGTGCAGCAGCGAGCCGAGATACAGCAGGTACTGCTTCCACAGCGGCTCGTCGAGGTGGTACTTCGCGTTCAGGTTCGCGAGCGTCGCGGCGGACAGCTGCTTCTCCGTATCGAACGGGCCGCCGGGCGTGAAATGCAGCAGCAGGTAGCAGACGGTGATGACCGCGAGGATCGTCGGCACCGCCCACAACGTGCGCCTCAATGCGTAGGCCAGCATGATCGCTCCGTCAGTGCTTGATCAGGTACATGTCCTGCGAAGCACGCATGTCGATCACGTTCTTCAGCGAATAGCCGCCCACGTAGGACTTCACGAGACGGTCGGCCGAGTACTGGAACAGCGGCACCATCGGCGTGTCCTTCATCGCCAGGTCGTGCGCCTGCGTGAGCAGCGCGGTGCGCGCGTTGTCGTCGAGCTTCTGGTTGCCTTCCTCGACGAGCGCGTCGACCTGCTTGTTGCAGTAGCCGACGGTGTTCTGCGAGCTGCCGCAGCGGATCAGGTCGAAGAAGGTCATCGCGTCGTTGTAGTCGGCGAACCAGCCGTCGCGCGCGATCTGCACCTTGCCGTCATGCCGCTGCTTCATCAGCACCTTGAACTCGACGTTCTCGAGCTTCGTGGTGATGCCGAGCTTCGTGCGCCATTCCGATGCGGTGAACAGCGCGACCTTCTTGTGCAGGTCGTTGGTGTTGTACGTGAGCGTGAACGACAGCGGCTTCGCGTCCGAATAGCCGGCCTGCTTCAGCAGGTCCTTCGCGGTCGCGATGCGCTTGGCCATCGGCCACGACGCCCATTCGGGCGTGAACGGCTGCACGCCCTTCGTGCCGTTCGGCATCAGCCCGTACATCGGCTTCTCGCCGGCCTGCGTGAGCTTCGACGTCAGCACGTCGCGATCGATCACCATCGACAGCGCCTGGCGCACGCGCTTGTCCTTCAGCGCCGCGTCGCTGTTGTTCAGGTAGTAGTAGTAGGTCGCGAGCTGCAGGCCGGGGCGCAGCTCGGCGCCGAACTGCTTGCTGACCTGCTGGAAGATGCCCGACGGAATCGAGTAGCTGTAGTCGATCTGCCCGGCCTGGTACATGCGCATCGCGGTTTCGTCGCTTTCGATCGGCAGGTACGTGACCTTGTTGATCACGACCTTCGACGCGTTCCAGTACTTCGCGTCCTTGGTCGCCACGATGCGGTTGTTCGGCTGCCAGTCGACGAGCTGGTACGCGCCGTTGCTGACGAGGTTGCCCGGGCGCGTCCATGCGTCGCCGAACTTCGCGACCACGTCCTTGTTCACCGGCGCGAGCGGCGCCATCGCGGTCAGTTCGGGGAAGAACGCGACCGGCACGTCGGTCGTCACCTCGAGCGTGTACGGATCGACGGCGCGCACGCCGAGCGTCGTCGGTGCGGCCTTGCCGGCGATGATGTCCTTCGAGTTCTTGATGAACTCGACGAGGATCGTGTATTTCGAGCCCGTCTTCGGATCGACGAGGCGCTGCCACGAATAGACGAAATCGGCGGCCGTGACCGGCTGGCCGTTGCTCCACTTCGCGTCGTGGCGAAGCTTGAAGATCCACGTCTGCGGCGTCTTGCGTTCCCACGACAGCGCGACGCCCGGCACGACCTGGCCGGCCGCATCGATGCGCGCAAGCCCTTCGAACAGGTCGAGGCCGATCGTGTTGCCGGTCCACGATTCGATGTGCGCCGGGTCGAGCGACTCGACTTCGGCCGGCACCTGTCGCGTCAGGTCCTGTTGCGGAGCGAGCGCGACGTTCGACGGAACGGTTACGGCGTGGGCGACGGGCGTCAGGGCGAGCGCGGCCAGCACGGCCGACATGGCATGCAAGGATTTCATCGTGGCAGTCTTGAGAAGGTGGTTCGGTGGGCGTCGCGCGGCGGATGCCGCGGCTTACGCGTGAGACGCTGACGGGGGCAGCGATTGAGGAGGCCCGTGATTCTCGTATTGCATGTTAGTATTCCTTACATTTCTTTCGACAGGCATTCCGTCGAAGAAACGAAGGAATACCCGTGCGTTAGAACAGTCGCGGCGTACCGACCCAGACCACCACCGACTCGATCTTCGCGGTGTTGACCCAGCTGTGCGGGACCGTCGACTGATAGTGCGAACTGTCGCCGGCCTGCAGGACGAACGTCTTGCCTTCCAGCGTCAGCGACACTTCCCCTTCAATCACGTACAGGAACTCCTCTCCTGCATGTGTCGTCACCTCGGACCGCTTCTGCCCCGGCGGCATCCTCACGAGGATCGCCTCCAGCTGGCGCCCTTCGGACACGTTCGTCAGTCGCGCGAACAGATTCGCCGAATCGGCAAACCCGAAGAAGCGCAGCTGATCGCCTCGGCAAACCGAGCGTTCCTCGCTCGGCGTATCCACGAAGTACTGCACCGTCACGCCGAGCGCGTGGGCGATACCGGCCAGCGACGTCAGTGACGGCGACGCGAGCCCGCGCTCGACTTGAGACAGAAACGGCTTCGAAATCCCCGCGGCGGTAGCGGTGTCGTCGAGCGTGCGCTTCAGACGTTGGCGCAACGCGCGAATCTTGCTGCCCAGTGCGACAGCGTCTGCCGATCGCGAGTTTTCAGTGGGGGGAACCATAGCAGGCCGAAAAGTGGTCGTCAAAAAATGTTTGATGGAAAGTAACTAAGTTAATTGGAGATAGCTTAATCTTCGGGTTCGTACACGCCTTCGGCGTTGAGCCCGGTGCACTAAACAGGGCCCGAAGCGAGCGAAACGACGCGCTATCTTGCCAGACTCGAAGGCTTCACAGGCAAGCTGCAAGCGGCTCTCCGGGAATTTGCGGAGAACCGGCGTCAAGCTTACAAGTAGATGATGAGACAAATGTTCCTGAAAGCTGCTGCCATATCGGGAGTTTCCCTAAGTGGCGCGGACCCGACGCACCGGACCGGCAAACGTTACCATTCGCGCGCCGGTCGGGGCCGCGCTCCGCCTTCTCGGGTGGAATCCGACCCCGGCCCGAGCTAACCGCTCGACTGCTCCATCGCCGACGCAAGCCTACCCGGCCACAATGCTCCGGCGCCAGTTCGACCTCAAGGCGACGCGCGATCCGCGCCGTCCGTTTCAAACGAGATTGATGATGCACGCACCTGTTTCACAGACCCGATCGTTTACGACGGTCTTCCTCATCGAAATGTGGGAGCGCTTCGGCTACTACGGCATGGCCGCGCTCCTGGTCCTCTTCATGGTCGACCGGCTCGGCTTCACCGACAGCCACGCGAACCTGACCTGGGGGGCATTCACCGCGCTCGTCTACGCCGCGCCGTCGATCGGCGGCTGGATCGGCGACAAGGTGCTCGGCGCCCGCCGCACGATGATCATCGGCGCGGCCGTGCTGTGCGCCGGCTACCTGATGCTCGCGGTGCCGAACGATCACCTGACGTACATGTACGCGTCGCTCGGCGTGATCGTGGTCGGCAACGGCCTGTTCAAGGCCAACGCAGCGAACCTCGTGCGCCGTATCTACGAAGGCGACGACGCGCGCATCGACAGCGCGTTCACGATCTACTACATGGCCGTCAACATCGGCTCGACGGTATCGATGCTCGCGACGCCGTGGATCAAGGATCACTGGGGCTGGCACGCCGCGTTCGCGGTCTGCTGCGGCGGCATGCTGCTCGCGATCCTGAACTTCATGCTGATGCACCGCACGCTCGCGCACGTCGGCTCGCAGCCGGACGACGCGCCGATCCGCTGGAAGCGCCTCGGCGCGGTCGCCGCCGGCGGCGTCGCGCTCGCGCTGATCACGCTGTACGTGCTGCAGCACAAGCAGCTCGCCGTCGCGAGCGTGTGGACGGCCGCGTTCGCGATCCTCGCGATCTTCGCGTACATGATCGCGAAGTCGGAGCGCTCGGAGCGCGCGGGCCTGATCGCGGCGCTCGTGCTGATCGGCCAGGTGATCCTGTTCTTCATCTTCTACGTGCAGATGTCGACGTCGCTGACGCTGTTCGCGCTGCGCAACGTCGACCCGCGCTTCATGCTGTTCGGCACGACGCTGTTCACGTGGAGCGCCGCGCAGTTCCAGGCGCTGAACCCGATCTGGATCATGCTGCTGAGCCCGGTGCTGGTGTGGGTCTACAACCTCGTCGCGAAGAGCGGCCGCGACCTGCCGGTCGCCGCGAAGTACGCGCTCGGCTTCGGCGCGGTCGCCGCGGGCTACCTGGTATTCACGGTCAGCGGCCGCTACGCGGTCGACGGCCGCGTGTCGTCGTGGTTCATGGTGTGGGGCTACGGGCTGTACTCGCTCGGCGAGCTGCTGGTGAGCGGCCTCGGCCTCGCGATGATCGCCCGCTACGTGCCGGCGCGCATGAGCGGCTTCATGATGGGCGCGTATTTCGTCGCGACGGGCGTGTCGCAGTATCTGGGCAGCGTCGTCGCGAACTTCGCGCAGATGCCGTCGCACGAACTGCCGGCCACCGAATCGCTGCCGCTCTACCTGTCGCTGTTCGAGAAGCTCGGCTGGCTCGCCGCGATCGGCATGCTGCTCGCGCTGCTGCTGCTGCCGCTGATGAACCGCCTGTCGCGCCAGCATCAGCGCTGCACGGACGAGCGCCGCGAAGAAGCGCTGCAGGCGCAGGCCGCCGCCGTCGCCGCGCAGTAAGTACTATCCCTCGGCGTGCGGCGTGCACGCCACATTCTCCCGCCGGAAACGCGAACGCGTCCTACACTGGTTGCAGACAACGCATCCGCTTCGCGAGATGCGCACTGGCGGGAGAACCCGATGAAAAGCAAGACGACGCGGCTTTTGAGAATTCTGTCGGACATTCGGCACGCGCAGCGCTGCACCGCGATGCGCGCCGCGCGGGCCGCGGCCGAAGCCGACGCGGTGCTCGCGGAGCGCGACGATCCGGCGCAGGACGAACGCGACGACGCCGAATCCGACGACGGCACCGCCACACCCCGCTCCCGTATCGGCTCACCTCACTGACGCCGCGCGGCGCCTGCCGCGCCGCACGCGCCCGCCTACGCCGCCGCGCCGCGCCATCGCGCGATCCACGTTCCCGAACCGGCCACCGCCATCATCAGCCCGACCGCGCACGCGTCGGCCACGAGGCCCACGCCGACATGCCGCAGATCGGCGCTGCCCGCGACCGGATGCAGCAGCGAATCGATCACGAGCGAAATCGCCGCACCCGCGACGAAGTAGATCAGCCCGCGCTGGCCGACCGCCACGACGGGCCGCACGCCCTGCGCGATCCGCGCGATCCAGCCGAAGCGCACGCAATCGGCCATCAGCCATGCGATGGCCGCGAAACTCACGACGCGCGGCAGCGCGAGATCGCGTTTGAGCACGCCTTCGGGCACCGGCAGCCCCGAGAACAGCTTGTAGCTCGCGCAACCGAGCACGATCGCGCACGCGAGCCCGGTCGCCGCCGCGCCCCAGCGGCCGAGCGCGACGCGCCGGTAGAACGGCTGGCAGCGCGCGAGCACGCCGGCGACGAACATCAGTTGCCACGCGAACGGGTTGAAGCTCCAGCGGAAGCCGTCGGTGTCGAGCAGTTCGGGGCCGAGCCAGCCCGCCGCGAGCCACGACGCAATGCTGAGCGCGACGAGCGGCCACGGATGGCGCCGCGCGAACGGCACCAGCACCGGCGACGCGAGCGCGAACAGCACGTACATCGGCAGCACCGACGCGAGATACGGCTGGCGCTGGAACGTCAGCAGCTCGGCCGCCCCCGTGAGCGGCGACGCGAGCATCACGCTGACGTCGTCGAGCGCGAGGTTCGGCGCATCGATGCCGAAGTGGTCGAGCACCGCCGACACGACGAGCATCAGCGTCGACGTCGCGAGAAACGCTCGGTAGATCTGCGTCGCGCGCCGCACGAACCGCTGCTGCGCGGCGCGCGCGCCGTGCCGCTCGGCGATCGCGCCGTACGCGCTCGCGGTCGCGAAGCCGCCGAGGAACACGAACACCTCGGCCGCATCGCACAGCGCGAACGCGTGCAGCGTCACGCGCGACAGCACGCTCGCGCCAATGTGATCGACGACGATCATCAACAGCACGAGCCCGCGGAAGAAATCGATTTCGATCAGGCGGCCGCCGCGCGACGGCTGCACCGAGGCGGAATGCGGCGGGCTCAACGACATGCGCGCACCCGCACGGCGGCGGTGCGACGTGCACCGGGGAAGGGATCGGGAGAGAGACGGCGAGCGCGATCGGCGGCGATACGCGTATGCCCGTATCGCGCCAACCCGGCCGGCTCGGCACGGCGGTGACCGTTCATCGAAAAGCTGCATACGAAGGGAAGTCGATCGGATCAGTCTAATGGCCGATCAGGGGCGACCCTAAGTAACAAAATGCAACCGAATCTTCTCTTCGATTACAAGCGCGAGCGTTGCGCAGCGAAGCAGGCAGCGTCGCCAGATTCGCGTCAGCGCGGCGTCAGTGGATAGTCAGTATCGACGGATCCGGCGGGACTCGGCAGCGGAGCGAGCAAGGTTCGACGGCCGGATGATGCGCGATGCGCGGCCCGTTGCGCCCGGCCGGCGCATCGCGACGATGCGGTTATCCGCGCGCGGGCAAGCGGCGCATCAGCATCGCGCTGTGCCATGCGGTGAGCGCGACGGCGACCCAGATCGGCGCGTACGTCGCGAGCTGCGCGACGCTGAGCGTCTCGCCGAGCAGCAGCAGCGACACCACGACGAGCAGCACCGGCTCGACGTAGCCGAGAATCCCGAACAGCGCCATCGGCAGCATCCGGCTCGCCTTCAGGTAGCTCGCGAGCGCGAGCGTGCTGAGCAGGCCGAGCCCCGGCAGCAGCGCGGCCCACAGCAGCGGCTGGCCGCCGACCCGCGTCGCGCTCGTCGCGACCATCGCGAACGCGACCGGGCACAGCAGCACGATCTCGATCGCGAAGGCGGCCAGCGAATCCGCGTTGATCCGCCGGCGCAGCACGAAATACGGCGGATAGCCGAGCGCGACGACGAGCGTCGGCCACGCGAACGCGCGGGTCGCCCATACCTCGTGCGCGACGCCGAGCGCCGCGCATGCGACCGCCGCCCATTGCAGCGGGTCGAGCCGTTCGTGATAGTAGAAGCGGCCGACGAGCACCATCGTCAGCGGCAGCAGGAAATAGCCGAGCGACACTTCGAGCATGCGGCCGTGCAGCGGCGCCCACAGGAACAGCCACAGCTGCACGCCGAGCAACGCCGCGCTCACCGGCAGCGCGACCAGCAGGCGCCAGTCGCGCGCACTGCGCCGCGCCAGCTCGACGAGCGCCGGCCAGCGGCCACGCAGCGCGATCAGCGCGAGCGCGCCCGGGGCGGTCCACACGATACGCCACGCGAAGATGTCGAGCCCCGTGAGCGGGGCGAGCAGTTTCGCGTAAGCCGACATCAGCGCGAACAGCGTCGACGCCATCACCGACAGCATGAGGCCGCGCCCGGCTTCCGGATACCCCGTCATGTCGTTGTGCGTCGCTTACTGCTGCTGGAAGCGTTCGAAGCGCTTCTCGGTCCGGCGCTCCTCGAACGTCACCTCGGTCACGCGCGCGGCGGGCGGCCCGTGACGCAGCCACGCGAGCATCCGGTCGATCTGCGCGCCGGGGCCCTGGATCATCGCCTCGACGGTGCCGTCCTCGAGATTCGCGACCCAGCCGCGCAGCTTCAGCGCATGCGCTTCGCGCACCGTCGCGTGACGAAAGCCGACGCCCTGCACGACGCCGCGCACCCGCACGTAGTAGGTCTCGATCCGTTCGTCCAGTTCATTGCGGCTCATCGCGTCGCCCTCCCGTTGCATTCAAGCCCGGCATTGTAGTCGCGTCGGCCGCTTCGCACACGCGCCGGCCGGGCGTCGCCGCGCCCGCCGACCACGTACAATCTCGCCGATGCCCAACCGCCGCGCCGCGCGCGCGGCCCTGAAGGAAACGCATGACTGATACCTCCCGCGATCTCGTTCTCGTCACCGGCGCGTCCGGTTTCGTCGGCTCGGCCGTCGCGCGCATTGCGCAGCAGAAAGGCTATGCGGTGCGCGTGCTCGTGCGCCCGACCAGCCCGCGCACGAACGTCGCGGATCTCGACGCCGAGATCGTCACCGGCGACATGCGCGACGAGGCGTCGATGCGCGCCGCGCTGCGCGGCGTGCGCTACCTGCTGCACGTCGCGGCCGACTACCGGCTGTGGGCGCCCGACCCCGACGAAATCGAGCGCGCGAACCTCGAAGGCGCGGTCGCGACGATGCGCGCGGCCCGCGCGGAAGGCGTCGAGCGAATCGTCTACACGAGCAGCGTCGCGACGCTGAAGGTGACGAGCGCCGGCGACCCGTCCGACGAGAACCGGCCGCTCACGGCCGAGCAGGCGATCGGCGTCTACAAGCGCAGCAAGGTGCTCGCGGAGCGCGCGGTCGAACGGATGATCGCCGACGAAGGGCTGCCCGCCGTGATCGTCAACCCGTCGACGCCGATCGGCCCGCGCGACGTGAAGCCGACGCCGACCGGCCGCATCATCGTCGAGGCCGCGCTCGGCAAGATTCCGGCGTTCGTCGACACGGGGCTGAACCTCGTGCACGTCGACGACGTCGCGCACGGCCACTTCCTCGCGCTCGAGCACGGCCGGATCGGCGAGCGCTACATCCTCGGCGGCGAGAACCTGCCGCTGCAGCAGATGCTCGCGGACATCGCGCAGATGACGGGCCGCAAGGCGCCGACGATCGCGCTGCCGCGCTGGCCGCTGTACCCGCTCGCGGTCGGCGCCGAAGCGGTCGCGAAGTTCACGAGGAAGGAGCCGTTCGTCACCGTCGACGGGTTGCGGATGTCGAAGAACAAGATGTATTTCACGTCCGCGAAGGCCGAGCGCGAACTCGGCTACCGTGCGCGCCCGTATCGCGAAGGGCTGCGCGATGCGCTCGACTGGTTCGGCTCGGCGGGCTACCTGAAGTAACACAAAGCGGCGCACGTCGCGCCGCTTTGCGCACTTTGTTACACGTCGCGCACGGACCGGCATCGGCGCAGCGGTTAAAATCGCGGGTCTTACGCAGAGAAGACACGCATGAACCTGAACGATCAGATCGCTTCGCTCGCCACGGGCGTCGATCAGCTCCTCCACGATCACCACGCCGCCCAGCAGGCGGCACGCAGCGCGGAAGCCTTCGCGCGCGCCGCGGCAGCGGAAGCCCGCGCCGCGGCCGAGCGTCACGCGGCGGCGGAAGCCGAAGCGCAGGCGGCCGCGCAGCGCCACACGGCCGCTGCCGCCGATGCCGAAGCCGCGCAGCGGCGCCATGCCGATGCCACCGCCGCCGCCGAAGCGGCCGCCCAACGTCATACGGATGCCGCCACGCAAGCCGAAGCCGCGTCGCAGCGCCATGCGGAAGCCACCGCGCTGACCGAAGCGCTCGCGCAACGTCACGCGGATGCCGAAGCCGCGTCGCAACGCCATGCGGCGGCGATCGCCGAAGCCGAGGCGGCCGCGCAGCGTCATCACGCCGCGGCGACCGAAGCCGAAGCGGCCGCGCAACGTCATGCCGCGGCGACCGCCGAAGCCGAAGCGGCCGCGCAACGCCACGCGGAAGCGACCGCCGAAGCCGAAGCGGCCGCGCAACGCCACACGGCCGCGATCGCCGAGGCCGAGGCACTCGCCCAGCGTCATACGCAAGCGCTCGCCGACACGCAGGCCGCCGCCCAGCGTCATGCCGACGCAACCGCCGAGGCCGAAGCCATCACGCGGCGTCACGCCGAAGCGATCGCCCAGGCCGAAGCGGCCGCGAAGCGCCACGCGGAGGCAACGGCCGAAGCCGAAGCCGTCACGCAGCGCCACACCGAAGCGATCGCCCAGGCCGAAGCGGCCGCGCAGCACCACGCGAAGGCCATCGCCGACGCCGAAGCGCTGGTCGAGGCCGTCGTCAAGGAAGCCGCGACGAGCGCGGTTGCCGCGACGGTCGATGTCGTCGAGCCGGCCGTCGCGGCGGAAGTTTCGGTGAACGCGACCGCGCTGGCGGCGGCGGAAACGGTCGAAACGATCGATGTGGTCGAAGCCGCCGAGGCCCCGGCCAATACCGAGACCGCATTGGTCCCGACGGCACAAGCCGAAACCGCGGTTGAAACCGGCACCGCTGCCGCGCCGGCCGACAAGGCGACGCTGCACGTCGCACGCCCGTCCCAGAACGAACTCACGCTGACCATCAACGGCCAGTCGATCACGCTGCATCCGGAACAACTAGGCCAGCTGATCGAGGAACTCGCGCACGCACGCGCGTCGATGCAGCCGGAGCCGCCGCCCGGCATTCCGGCCGGCTGGCGCTTCGTGACGACGAAGAACCCGATGATGGCCGTGCAGAAGCAGGCGAACGGCGACCGCCTGCTGGTCGCCCGCCATACCGGCTACGGCTGGGTGCCGTTCACGTTCTCGCCGGACGTCGTGATCCAGATGTACATGATGCTGACGCAGCGGTAAGCGCGCGCATCGGCCGAAAAGCGGCCCAAAAGCACACAGCCCGGATCGGCTCGAGCCGATTCGGGCTGTGTGCTTTCGGCGTTCCGGTTTAGCGGGACGGCTGGCATCCGCCGGCGCGGGTCAACGCTCCACCGGCGCCTGCACGCGCGCCTTCCACTGGCCGCCCTTGCCGCGCCAGTAACGCCATGCGGACGCGAAGGTCGCGCCCACATAGAACAGTGCGACGAGCGGCAGCGCCGGCGCCCACAGCGGCGAGCGCCGGTAGTAGCGCAGCATCGGCGCATACGCGGCGCACATCGACGCCCACGCGAGCCACGCCGGCCATGCGCGCGCGCCGTACGCGAGCGCGACGACGGGCGGCACCAGATAGATGATCGTCATCCCGAGCAGCGTGCCGGCCAGCAGCAGCGGCGAATAGTGCAGCTGCGTGAACGCGGTGCGCGCGATCATGTTCCAGATATCGCGCCAGCTGTCGTACGGGCGCAACGACACGCTGCGATCGGCGAGATCGAGCCGGATCGGATGGTGGCCGCCGCCGCGATGCTTGATCTGCGCGGCGAGGCTGCAGTCGTCGATCAGCGCGCCGCGAATCGATTCGATGCCGCCCGCTTCCTCGAGCGCCGTGCGCTTCACGAGCATGCAGCCGCCGGCGGCGCCGGCCGTCCGGTTGCGCGGGTTGTTGATCCACGAGAACGGGTACAGCTTCGCGAAGAAGAACACGAACGCCGGGATCAGTGCCTTTTCCCAGAACGAGTCGCAGCGCAGCCGCACCATCAGCGACACGAGATCGCGCTGCTCGGCCTGGGCGCGCGTGACGAGCTGCGCGACGGCGTCGGGCGGATGGCCGATGTCGGCATCCGTCAGCAGCAGGTAGTCGGCCGGCAGGCCGAGCGTCCGGACGGCCGCGATCCCCTGCGACTGCGCCCACACCTTGCCCGACCAGCCGGCCGGCAGCGGCTTCGCGCTCAGCACCGTCAGCCGGTCGGCGCGGTTGATCGCGAGCGCGGCCGCGCGGGCCGCGTCGGCGGTGCCGTCGTCGCTGTGGTCGTCGACGATGATCAGATGGAAGTCGCCCGGATAGTCCTGCTCGAGCAGCGAAGTCGCCGCACGGGCGATCACGTCGGCTTCGTTGCGCGCCGGCACGACCGCCACGACCGCCGGCCAGCCGGCGTCGGCTGCCGCGCCGCGCGCGTCGGGCGGCAGCGGCCGCGCGGGCTGCGCGCGCCAGAAGCCGCCGCGCGCGACGAGCAGCACGATCCAGATCACCAGCGACAGGCCGGACACCAGGAAAGCGATCGCGAGCATCATCGGCCTGCCTCCTGCCGCGCGCCGGCTGGTTCGGTATTAATAAGGGTCTGGAACAAAACACCCGACGCCGCACGGGCGAACGGGCAATATGCGTGAGAATCGACGGTCATCGAATGGCCTTGAAATGAGCGCGATGGCGGGCAGCCGGAACGGCCGGCCGCGAAACCGCGCAGTTTACCGGGTTCCGCGCGCGCCAGCGCCGACGCGGCTCTCCCGCAATTGCAACGGTGCCGACACGGCACCGAAGCAAGGACGGCCCGATAGGGTTAAAATGCGCGATTAATTCGGGGTTCCGGGGCCTGGCCGGCCGGTTCGTTCCTGCCTTCATAACATCAAGCCGGGGCGAGCAAGCGCGTGCCAAGCGCCTCGAACCCCGGCGTCTGTCGTCGGAGTTCGCTCACTTATGCGAGTCATCCTTGCCCAGCCCCGCGGCTTCTGTGCGGGGGTTGTCCGTGCGATCGAGATCGTCGATCGCGCGCTGCAACAGCACGGTGCGCCGGTCTATGTGCGTCATGAGATCGTGCACAACCGGCATGTCGTCGAAAATCTGCGTAATAAAGGGGCACGATTCGTTGAGGAACTCGACGAGGTGCCGCACGGCGCTGTCGCGATCTTCAGCGCGCACGGTGTCGCCCAGACGGTCGAGCGCGACGCGCAAACGCGCGGGCTCGACGTGCTCGACGCGACCTGCCCGCTCGTCACGAAAGTGCACGTGCAGGGCCGCCAGTACGTCGCGGCGGGCCGCCGGCTGATCCTGATCGGTCACGCGGGCCACCCGGAAGTCGAGGGCACGATCGGCCAGATTCCGGCCGAGGTGATCCTCGTGCAGAGCGAAGCCGAAGTCGATACGCTGACGCTGCCCGTCGATACGCCGGTCGCGTACATCACGCAGACCACGCTGTCGGTCGACGACACGCGCGGCATCATCGAAGCGCTGCAGCGCCGGTTCACCGACCTGGTCGGCCCGGACACGCGCGACATCTGCTATGCGACGCAGAATCGCCAGGCCGCCGTGCGCGAGCTGAGCGAACAGGTTGACGTGCTGCTCGTCGTCGGTGCGACGAACAGCTCGAACTCGAACCGCCTGCGCGAGATCGGCACCGAAAGCGGTGTGCCGAGCTATCTCGTCGCCGACGGCTCGGAAGTGAAGGCCGAATGGTTCGCGGGCGTGCAGACGGTCGGCCTGACCGCCGGCGCGTCGGCGCCCGAAGAAATGGTCGAGGATGTAATCGGCGCGCTGCGCGCGCTGGGGCCCGTCGATGTCGCGACGATGGCGGGCCGTGAAGAAAAAGTCGAATTCAAGTTGCCGGCGAAGCTCACGCAAGCTGTCGCCCGCGAAGTTTAAGGAGGACATCCCTTGTCTATTCCGCTGCTCCAGCAAGTCCGTGTCGGCGCCTACATCGTGCGCCAGCACCTGTCCGGCAACAAACGCTATCCGCTCGCGCTGATGCTCGAGCCGCTGTTCCGCTGCAACCTCGCGTGCAACGGCTGCGGCAAGATCGATTATCCGGATCCGATCCTGAACCAGCGCCTGTCCGTCGAGGAATGCCTGCAGGCGGTCGACGAATGCGGCGCCCCCGTCGTGTCGATCGCAGGCGGCGAGCCGCTGCTCCACAAGGAGATGCCGGAAATCGTCAAGGGCATCATGAAGCGCAAGAAGTTCGTGTACCTGTGCACGAACGCGCTCCTGATGGAAAAGAAGATGGACGACTACCAGCCGAGCCCGTATTTCGTGTGGTCGGTCCACCTCGACGGCGACAAGGACATGCACGACCATTCCGTGTCGCAGGAAGGCGTGTACGACAAGGCGGTCGCGGCGATCAAGGAAGCGAAGCGCCGCGGCTTCCGCGTGAACATCAACTGCACGCTGTTCAACGATGCGATCCCCGAGCGCGTCGCGAAGTTCTTCGACACGCTGGGTCCGATCGGCGTCGACGGCATCACCGTATCGCCGGGCTATGCATACGAGCGCGCGCCGGATCAGCAGCACTTCCTGAACCGCGACAAGACGAAGAACCTGTTCCGCGAAATCCTGAAGCGCGGCGAAGGCGGCAAGCGCTGGTCGTTCAGCCAGTCGTCGCTGTTCCTCGACTTCCTGGCCGGCAACCAGACCTACAAGTGCACGCCGTGGGGCAACCCGGCGCGTACGGTGTTCGGCTGGCAGAAGCCGTGCTACCTGGTCGGCGAAGGTTACGTGAAGACCTTCAAGGAACTGATGGAAACGACGGAGTGGGACAACTACGGCGTCGGCAACTACGAGAAGTGCGCGGACTGCATGGTCCACTGCGGCTTCGAGGCCACGGCCGTGATGGACACGATCTCGAACCCGCTGAAGGCGCTGCGCGTGAGCCGCAAGGGCATCAAGACCGACGGCCCGTTCGCACCGGACATCTCGATCGCGAAGCAGCGTCCGGCCGAGTACGTGTTCTCGCGCCACGTCGAGATCAAGCTCGAGGAAATCCAGCGCGCCGGCAAGGGCAAGCTGCAGAAGCCGGCGAAGTCGGCAACGGCCGCTTAAGCAGCGCGTTTCGCCGCGCGGAGGGTCGCGCCTTCGCAGCGGCCTGGTATCGAAGAAGCGCCACGGAGTTCGCTCCGCGGCGCTTTTTGTTTTGGCGGACGCCGTGTGACGCATTGCGCTCACGCGCCTGCGCGCAGCGGCGAACGTCGGTTGCCTAGCTGCGCGATTCCGCCGCGGCGATCAGTTGCCACGCGGTCGGCCCCGGATCGAGCAGCGGGTCGGACGGCGGATCGAGGTCATGCCGATGCGCGTCCTCGGACGGCAACGTCTGCCATTTCGCAATGCCGATTTCGTCGCCGCAGACGGTGCATCGATAGATGCCCGCCACCGTCACCTTGCTGCCCGGCGGCAGGTTCTCGCTGAATGCGCGGCCACTTCCGCACGTGAAGTAGCCGCCGCTCCTGTATAGCGCCATCGCTCCTCCTGACCGAAACGAATGCGTTCGCGTCGACACGCACGATCGCCGCAAACGCGAGGATGGATCCTCGTCGCCCGGCCTCGCCGGGTTCCAGTCCTGTCATTAGACGGCGCGCGTCCACGCGATGGAATCGGACGGGTATGAAACACGGCCCGCGGCCAGCGATTCAATGCAGAACGGCCGGCGCCCGCATCTTCGCCGCGGCCTGCGCGACCATTCCCGGCTGTTCGGCGGAAGCGAACGTGCAGACATGGCGCCACAGCTCCGCCAGCCGATGTCGCGTGAGCGTCGCGACGCATGCGTCGTTCGCGGCAAGTACGCGTTCGAGCACCGCGCATTCGTCGGCGTGCAGCGTCCACGCACCGCTTTGCGCGGCGCGCGCCACGCTCGCGTCCAGCACGCGCTCCGCGTCGACGCACAGGTCGATGGTCGCGTCCGGAGAAACCGCATCGTCGAGCGCGAGGAACACCAGATACACGCTCGTGCGCAGCCGCATCAGCAACGTTGCGCTACCGTGCTCGCCGCGCAGCGCGACCAGCGCCATGTGGCATTTCAGCGAGATGTCGCGGGCATGCGCGGGCGGCAGCGGCAGCAGCCATTCGCGCGTCAACGGCGGATGGCGCCGCCCTTTTCGGGCAGCCTTCATGATTCGCCCTCGCTCGCGCACGTTCCGTCCGGCACCGACCCGGACCGCGCACAGCCGCATGCGAGCTCGCACCGGCCCGCATCACGCAGGCCATCCGCTCGGCGGCGCGTGCCGCGCACGTCGGCGTGCCGTCGCGCCGTGCCCGCCCGCGGCAGCCTGCGTATCGCCGACGCACGCCACACGCCGAGCAGTCGGTCAGCGCATGCCATGTTCGTCTCCTGCGTCAAAACGTGTTCTCGCCCTTCAGGTAGTACGCGGTTTTCACGAAGAACGCCTTGACCGGATGGCCGCTCTGCACGTCGCGGGCCGCCCGCGCTTCCATCGCGGCCTTTTCGTCGCGCCACCGGTCAGGCACCGGGTTGTACACACGTTCGAGCGCCCGCTGCATCGCGAGCGGATAGGTCTGGTTGCCGGCCGTCGTCGCGCGATAGCCGGCACGCGTCATCTGCATCAGCTGGACATCGGTTTCGGCGCGCGCCGCCGACCAGGTCAACGGCGCGGCGTGCGAAGTGTCGGCGGCGCCGATCGACTGCGCGAAGCTGACGGCCGGCAGCGCAGCGAGTGCGCAGGAAAGAACGGCAACGGGAACGAGGGATCGCATAATGGCCTCCAGATGGTTGTCCCCGCATCGATCCATCATCGATGCGTTGAAATCATCGTATGTCGGGACGCATCCCGCTTGAATAGCCGAATCCGCAATTGTTATTTTCAGCCGTGCATTCGGCGTGCAAGCTGCGTCGTTCGCGTATCCCGTCGAAATGGAATTTCTTTATTTCATTCAACGATCTGATCGGATTTTTACCGGCGATACGGTGGGGTGCTCGCCCGCTCTTTCAATTTCCGAAATGACGTGTTGTCGGTGCGATTCCGGCGGGCGCGCCCCGGGCATAAGGCTTCCGGCGTGATATCGCGCATGCGGATACCATCGAAGCGATTTCGTCGGATCAGCCGATTCTTCTGATGCAGGACAAATCATCCGCATCGCGCTCCCGAATTGAGACACGACGCAAACGGCAAGGACGCGCGATAATCACGTATCGGCCGTTTCGCACGGCATCTCAGGCATTTTCATTTTTTAACCGAGCCTCTCCATGGTCGCCCTCGACAGTACCGCCATCGACAGCTGGCACGCGCACGTCTATTTCGATGCGGCGAGCCGCGACGCGGCCTGGGCGTTTCGCCAGGTTGTCGACGCGCGGTTCGGCGCGGTCATCGAACTCGGCCGCTTTCACGAACGCCTCGTCGGCCCGCATCCGGCGTGGTCGTATCAGATCGCGTTCGATGCCGCGCGATTCGACGACATCGTGCCGTGGCTCGTGCTGAACCACGGCGCGCTCGACATCTTCCTGCATCCGAATACGCACGACGAATTGCGCGACCACCGCGATTGCGCGGTGTGGATCGGCAAATCGTATGCGCTGAATCTCGACGCGCTGGCCGGCTAAGGACAGCCCTCCGAGCGAGCGCCGCACGGCCCGGCATCCATGTTTCGGGTCGACGTGAAACGTCTCGCGGCGACCCACCCCTACAGTGGTTTCCGTGATCGACTTCCGGAAACCCGCGATGACACGCGCAAACATCGACGCCGACGCCCGGCGCATCCATGAAGACTGGCACGCCGCCGTCGTCGCTCGCGACCTCGACGCGCTGATGTCGCTATATGCCGACGACGCAGTGCTCGAAACGCCGCTCGTCGTCGCCACGCTGCCCGAACACGGCTCGGGCATGCTGCAAGGCAAGGCCGCGATCGGTGCGTTCTTCGCGGCCGGCCTGCGCAATCCGGACAACTCGCTCGGACGCTGGTACCGGACCGGACTGTTCTTCTCGAATGGCCGCCAGCTCGTCTGGGAATACCCGCGCGCAACGCCGGACGGCGATCAGGTGGATCTCGTCGAGGTGATGGATCTGCGCGACGGGTTGATCGCGCATCATCGCGTGTACTGGGGGTGGGTAGGCTTCGGCGCGCTGCGGGAGGCCTCGCGCCGGTAGCGCACTCTCCGGCCGACTCGCCACGCGCAGCGCATCACACGCTCAATGCCCGATGCTGCTCATGCGACATACATCGCGACACTGACGAACTGGCACAGGCTGCCGGCCAGCACGAACAGATGCCAGATGCCGTGCCCGTGGCGGATGCGTTCGTCGTTGATGAAGAAGTAGATCCCCGCGCTGTAGATCACGCCGCCGGCCACGAGCCACGCGGTGCCGATCGGCGGCAGCGCATGGATCAGCGGACGCACGGCGACGAGCGCGAGCCAGCCCATCAGCACGTACAGGATCATCGACAGCAGGCGCGTGCGGCGCCCGAGCGTGAGCTCCTGCACGATGCCGAACACGGCGAGCCCCCAACTCACGCCGAACAACGACCAGCCCCACGGGCCGCGCAGCGTGACGAGCGTGAACGGCGTGTAGCTGCCGGCGATCAGCAGGTAGATCGCCGCATGGTCGCATTTCTGCAGGATCGCCTTCAGGCGCGGGTTGCGCACGCTGTGATACGCCGTCGAGATCGCGTAGAGCAGGATCAGCATCGCGCCGTACACGCTGAAGCTCACCACCTTGTACGGGTCGCCTTCGAGCGCGCCCATCGTCACGAGCGCGACGAGGCCCGCCACCGACAGCACCGCGCCGACGAGATGGGAAATGCTGTTGAAACGCTCACCGACATGCACGACGTGTTCTCCTGCGATCCATCGGGAAAAAAAAAGTGCCCTCATGATACCGGCGGCCGGACGCCGCCGCGCTGCGCCCGGGCAAACGACATACAAGCGCCGCGCGATGCGTGCCGCCGGGCGGCGAAAAAAAAGCGCCGCGACAGCCATCGCGGCGCTTCCGTTTCGATCCCGAACCGATTCGTCAGGTCATTGCAACAGCCCGGTTCAGCAACACTTCCCCGCCCCCGACCCGTACCGCGCATTCTGACGTTCGCGGAAGAATTCCTCGTACGTCATCGGCTCACGGTCCGGATGGGTGTCGCGCATGTGCGCGACGTAGGTATCGTAGTCGGGCAGGCCGACCATCAGCCGCAACGCCTGCCCAAGGTAACGACCCGCGCTGCGCAGGTCGCCGCCAAGATCGCTGAACATCGCGGCCTCCCCTTAACGTCCGCTGCCGAGCGCCTGCGCGGCCGGCATCGCTTCGTACGGCGTCTCGCGCACGGTCGGCTTCGACTCGCGGCGCGCGCGTAGCACGGCGAGCAGGCCGTATACCGCGATCGCCACGACGACGAAGATGAACAGCCCGGCCAGCGCCGCATCGATGTAGTCGTTGAAGATGATGCGTTTCATCTGCGCGATCGACTTCGCCGGCGCGAGCACCTTGCCTTCATCCACCGCAGCCTGCAGCTTCGCGGCGTGCGCGAGGAAGCTGACCTTCGGGTTCGCGTCGAAAATCTTTTGCCAGCCGGCCGTCAGCGTGCAGATCAGCAGCCACGCGGTCGGCACGATCGTCACCCACGCATAGCGCTCGCGCTTCATCTTGAACAGCACGACGGTGCCGAGCACCAGCGCGATCGCGGCGAGCATCTGGTTCGAGATGCCGAACAGCGGCCACAGCGTGTTGATGCCGCCGAGCGGATCGACCACGCCCTGGTACAGGAAGTAGCCCCACGCGGCCACGCACAGCGCGGTGGCGACGAGGTTCGCGGGCAGCGATTCGGTGCGCTTGAGCGCCGGGTGGAACGTGCCGAGCAGATCCTGCAGCATGAAGCGGCCCGCACGCGTGCCCGCGTCGACGGCCGTCAGGATGAACAGCGCCTCGAACAGGATCGCGAAGTGATACCAGAACGCCATCATCGCTTCGCCGCCGATCACCTGGTGCAGGATGTGCGCCATGCCGACGGCCAGCGTCGGCGCGCCGCCCGCCCGCGCGATGATCGTGGTTTCGCCGACGGCCTTGGCCGTCTGCGTGAGCATGTCGGGCGTCAGCACGAAGCCCCATTGCGTGACGGTATTCGCGACCGCTTCCGGCGTCGAGCCGAGCACGGCGGCCGGCGCGTTCATCGCGAAGTAGATGCCCGGCTCGATCACGCACGCGGCGACCAGCGCCATGATCGCGACGAACGATTCCATCAGCATCGCGCCGTAACCGATGAAGCGCGCGTTGGTTTCGTTGTCGATCAGCTTCGGCGTCGTGCCCGACGAGATCAGCGCGTGGAAACCCGATACGGCGCCGCACGCGATCGTGATGAACAGGAACGGGAACAGGTTGCCCGCCCACACCGGGCCCGTGCCATCGACGAACTTCGTCAGCGCGGGCATCTTCAGCTCCGGTGCGACGACCAGGATGCCGATCGCGAGGCCGAGGATCGTGCCGATCTTCAGGAACGTCGACAGGTAGTCGCGCGGCGCGAGCAGCAGCCACACCGGCAGCACCGATGCGACGAAGCCGTAGCCGATCAGGATCCACGTGAGCTGCGTGCCGCTGAACGTGAACCACGCGGCGATCGCCGGCGAGGCGGCCACGTTCTGACCGAACGCGATCGCCGCCATCAGCCCGATGAAGCCGATGATCGACACTTCGCCGATGCGGCCCGGCCGGATGTAGCGCGTATAGACGCCCATGAACAGCGCGATCGGAATCGTCGCGGCGACGGTGAACGTGCCCCACGGAGAATTGGTCAGCGCCTTCACGACGATCAGCGCGAGCACCGCGAGGATGATCACCATGATCAGGAACGCGCCGAACAGCGCGATCACGCCGGGCACCGTGCCGAGCTCCATCTTGACGAGGTCGCCGAGCGAACGGCCGTCGCGGCGCGTCGAGATGAACAGCACGATGAAATCCTGCACCGCGCCGGCGAACACGACACCGGCCAGGATCCACAGCATGCCGGGCGTGTAGCCCATCTGCGCGGCGAGCACGGGGCCGACCAGCGGCCCGGCGCCGGCGATCGCGGCGAAGTGATGGCCGAACAGCACGTACTTGTTGGTCGGCACGTAGTCGAGGCCGTCGTTGTACTTGACCGCCGGCGTCATCCGCAGCCCGTCGAGCTGCATGACCTTGCTGGCGATGAAACGACTGTAGAAGCGATACGCGATCAGATACACGCAGACTGCGGCGATCACGATCCAGAGGGCACTGACGCGTTCGCCGTGCGCGAGTGCGATCGTGCCGAATGCGAACGCGCCGAGCAGCGCGACCGCGATCCATAGCAGGGTACTGGAAGCCCGATTCATGGCGTCTCCTGGTCTCCAATGTGTTTTTGAGTGGATGCGGCGAGGGGCCGAACCCGCGTGACGTCGATGCGTCGTGCCGCGGCCTCGCAGAGACCGCGGCGATGGGCCGTAGTATTCCGCGCGACGGGGGATGCTTACAAGCGGATAACTACGTATGACGATCTACGTAGAATTACGTAGATTATGTGAAGTGTGCACGCCAGCGGGCGCCATGTTGCGCAAATGTCCGGCGGCGTGCGGGAAGAGACTTGTAATCGCCCTTGCCTGAGGTGTCGCGAAGTTGAGTTTTCTGGGCGGAAGGCGGAGTAGCCGAATATTGATTCAGCCAAGATAGAGGTATGTACCTATATAACAACGGTTATCATGGTATAAAGTGTAACAGAAAAAATTAAAACCTCTTCCGAAATTATGTCATGAACAAGAAATCAAAATCAGCGGGGCGTAAGTCGAAAGATCTGGGCGCGGTAGATAGTGATTTGACGCTGCCGGCGTCAACGCTCCCAGCTGAGGGCATCGAACTGGTCTTCGGACTGGTCGGCCCTACTGGCGTAGACTTAACAATGGTTTGTGATGCTCTCCGTGCTCAGCTTACAAATGTAGGATATGAACCGTTTGTGGTGAACCTGAGCAAGCTGATACCAAGGATCGCTAAGCCGAATGCGTTCGAGCCAGCCAATGAATATGATCGGATCAAGTCACTCATGAAAATGGGGACGAAGCTACGAGAAAATACAGGGCAGGCCGATATTGTTGCGAGATTAGGGGTTGCGGAAATTCGGGCATTGCGAGAAGTTCGAAACAACAATCCATTAAAACCGATTCCACGGGCCGCATATATTGTTCGATCTCTTAAAAGACCCGAGGAGGTCGAATTGTATAGAACAATATATGGAAAGGCGTTTACGCTGATCTCAGTTTATTCTCCGCGAGATGCTCGGTTGAAGCATATGCGTAGGAAATTTTCGCAAATTGCTGGCACAAGCAGAACTGCTGATGAATTGGCCGCGGAGCTGATTAATCGAGATTACGCGGAAGAGGGTAGCAAAAAGTATGGCCAAGGCGTAAGTGAGACCTTCCCGTTGGCTGATTATTTTCTGACGACTGATTCAAAAATGGTTGTTGAGGAAAATGTCAGGCGACTAATATACTTGATTTTTGGTGATCCCTATATCTCACCCACACGCGATGAGCAGGGTATGTTCTTTGCACAAGCCTCTGCCCTGCGTTCATTAGATCTGTCCCGCCAAGTTGGGGCTGCTATTATTTCAGAGGACGGCGATCTGCTATCTACTGGCTGCAATGAAGTACCCAAGCATGGTGGAGGACTTTACTGGGGCGAAGATTCGAATCGAAAACGAGATGTAGAGATTGGGCACGATACTAACGTCGCAATTAAGCGCGAGATAGTTGAAGACGCATTTGCACATCTCCGCGAAGCGGGTTGGTTGTCTGATGAGGCCAAGAAGAAAAATAACTCGTTGCTTGCGAATGAAAGCTTATTTGTTGGCAAGGCATTTTTGCGAGGATCCAAATTATTTGATGTTATCGAGTTTGGCCGCGCCGTTCATGCCGAAATGGCTGCAATTACGCAGGCAGCCAAAAATGGGATATCTTTGTCCGGGAATAGATTGTTTTGCACAACTTTTCCGTGTCATATATGTGCGCGCCATATTGTTTCGAGCGGATTGTCAGAAGTTGTGTTCATTGAGCCTTACGAAAAAAGTCGCACCAAAGATTTATATGATGATTCGATTGCTGTTGAACCGTCGGAGCCGTCATCAACTAAGTCTAACTTTCGCGCCTTCGTGGGAGTCGCTCCTCGGCGTTATATGGCGTGGTTCAAAATGGCGTCGGATCGAAAGGACAAAATGGGGAGCACACTTAATCTAAGTAACTATGCAAAAACGCCACGAGTCAAAAGATATGTTTTGACTTATCTTGCCCTTGAGGATATAATAATCAAGGAAACTATTATGCCCGCGAAGTAAAGGAGAGCGCTATGGAAGATAAACAAACGGTCCGATTTCTGGCCCAGTTTGAAGCCTCTAAAAAGAATGTTGCTGAATGGCCGGGCTGGATGCGAGACGCAGCAAAGGTTGCAACTGCATCATTTCCGGAGAACCAAGTGGGAAAAGATGCTGTGAAAGGTACTGCTCGCGAAAAGCAAGCGAAAGCTAAGTAATTAAAATTCGTCGAGTGATTTGGGCGCTTGAATGCGTCGGGGTACTTTCTGTCCCCGCGCCAATAAGTGCCAACCTTGCACTTGTTTTGTCTGAATGCGATCAGAATAAGTCGACGACCAGTATGCGATGAGCCATCTGCCCTCCGAAGGCAGCGTTTGACCTCCACCAAGAGTCGTCTAAGTTACTCTCGGAACGCGACTGAAATTCCTGTGTATTGTGAACGGTATTTCCGCAAAAAGTTTGAGGAGAGTGACGGAAAGTATTGATTTGACATGGTTTGCATTCGCAATGCCGTGCACATTCGTGCGACATGTACACAACCGCATTGTCCGCGCGATACCTACCCTATGTCGAAAGAGTCGATATCGCCGCGATGCGCACCAAAATACCCGCACAGCCATTCGGTAGGGCTGTACGGAGCGGGGAGCGTGTAATAGGCCGTATATTGACGCCCGACGGGTAAGGCACCGTAGACAGTCAGGCCGACATACGGCAGCCGTCCAAACAACGCGCCGGTGTACTGTTGCCCGCCCGTGCTCGTATTGATTCCGGACTCCAGTTGGAAGACAGTCTGCGTCCCCCGCCGAGATATTCCGCACCTTTCAAACCACTCCGTGACTGCGAATCACGTGCTCTCGCGGACGATCAGCTCGAATCCAAGGTCACATACTTCCTCTGCTTTACTGACCTTGTTCAGTCGATCAATCAGCAGCCGGGCAGATGCTGCCCCGATCTTCCCAGTGGGAACCCCCACGGTTGTCAGGCCAGGATGAAGTTGGCTCGCGAAATCGTAGTCGCCAAAGCCGGTATCGCAACGGCTTGCGGAACCTGGATGGAAGCCCCTGAGCATTCCAGGAGGTATCGTCTGCGAATACATCGCTCGAGAACACAATCGCATCAACGTCTGAATGCGTTGCGTCCGGTGTCACCCAATGGGACGTATCAATCGCCCGCCCGCGCACTATTCGCTCGGAAAATTGGGCCGCTCTTCGGAATCATCAATTGCCATCTCGCCCTCTTCTCCATCGGAGCGATGGACTTGATTCTCGTCGGGGTCGCCCCAGAGAGGGCTAGTACATCGAAATAGGCAATACCGGCCTAGTTACAAAATCACCAAAATCGCTCGCGCCAGATACGATTCTATGCAAATTTTTGCCTGAGGCGACTGTTCTTGAGATCTCCCAGAGGACCAATTGGCGGGGATGTTATAGAGGAACAAATTTATGCAGCCCAACAGTCAGGCCACGATTGCCCGCGATCGGCGAGCCACGTACAGTATTTGCCTGCCTCCATTCCGGAACCGCCATGCCGATCGGATTTCAGAAGATGAACGCGAATGGCGATGACTTCGCCATCGTCGACCTGCGCGGTCAGGAACGCGATCCCGCGCAGCACATCGATCGCAACCTCGTGCGGCGCATGGGCGACCGGCATCGCGGCATCGGCTTCAACCAGCTCGCGGTGATCTCGGACGGCGACGACGCGGCCGCGTGCGTCGCGTTCTGGAACCGCGACGGCTCGGCGCTCGATACCTGCGGCAGCGCGACGCGCGGCGTCGCGTGGAAGCTGATGCGGGAAACCGGCGCGGCGTCGGTCGTGCTGCGCACGAATCGCGGGCGCCTGCATTGTTCTCCGGATGCGGACGGGCTGATCCAGGTCGAAATGGGCGCGCCGCGGCTCGGCTGGCAGGACGTGCCGCTCTCGCAGGCCGTCGACACGCTCGCCCTGCCGCTGCCCGGCACGCCGGCCGCATGCAGCATGGGCAATCCGCACTGCACGTTCTTCGTCGACGATGTCGCCGCGGTCGATATCGAAGCGCTCGGCCCGGCGATCGAAACACATCCGCTGTTTCCGCAGAAAACCAACGTGCATGCCGTTCAGGTCATCGATCGCGCGCACATTCGTCTGCGCATCTGGGAACGCGGCGGCGGCGTGCCGCTCGGCTCCGGCTCGTGTTCGTGCGGCGCGGCGGTCAACGGCATCCGGCGCGGGCTGCTCGACGACACCGTGCGGGTGACATGCGACGGCGGCGACGTCACCGTTCGATGGGACGGCGCCGGCAGCGTGTTCCTGAGTGGGCCGGTAGCGTTCGGGTTCAGCGGGGTGTGGCTGTGATGACCGACGACGCACAAACCTTCCATGCGCTGCGCCCGCGCCTGCAGAAGATCGCATACCGGATGCTCGGCTCCGTCGCGGATGCCGAGGACATCGTGCAGGACGTGTGGCTGCGCTGGCACGACGCGGCGCGCGACAGTATCGAGAACGCCGAGGCGTGGCTCGTCGCGGTCACGACGCGGACGTCGATCGATCGCCTGCGCGCGGCGAAGCTCCGGCGCGAGCACTACACGGGTATCTGGCTGCCGGAACCGGAACTCGGCGAATCGCCGGCGACGCCCGAGGAAATGACGGAGCGCGCGAACGACGTATCGGTCGCGTACCTGCTGTTGCTCGAACGGCTGACGCCGGAAGCGCGCGCGGCGTTCCTGCTGCATGAAATCTTCGAATTCGACTACGACCGGATCGCCGACGCGATCGGCAAGACCGAAGCCGCGTGCCGACAGCTGGTCAGCCGGGCCCGGGCGCGGCTGCGCGACGATACGCAGCCGCGGCATGCGGTGCCGCACGACACGCATCGCCGGCTGCTGCAGACGTTCACGCATGCGCTCGCGCACGGCGACTTCCCGTCGATCCAGGCGCTGCTCGCCGAAGACGCGATGCTGATCGGCGACGGCGGCGGCCACGTCCAGAGCTTCCCGAAACCGATGGTCGGCGGCCGGCGGATCGCTCAACTGTTCTATGCGACGTGGTTGCGCTGCGGCAGCGGTGTCGAGATGCGGCCGGTCGTGCTGAACGGCCAGTGGGCGATGCTGCGTTTCATCGATGGCCAACTCGAAGCGGCGATGTCGTTCGAGACCGACGGCACGCGCATCGGCCGGATTCTCGTGCAGCGCAACCCCGACAAGCTCGCGCGGATCGCTGCCGCCTGCGCCGCCGGCTGACGCGTGGAGCGCGCGCCGGCCGCGCCCGCCGTCGCGCGCGGATTGGTGCAGCGCGCGCAACACGATGCGTCCCTGTGCGTGGCTACCGCGTACCGGCGCACACTCCTAAGATGATTTCGCGCGGCGCCCCGCCGCCCACGACACCCGCTTATCGCGGGCCAGCCTCTTCGTCGCCAGGAGAAATCATGACGCAGCGTCTCAACTACATGCATCAATCGCCCGAGCTGTTCAGGCAATTCCTCGAACTCAGCAACCTGCTGCGCAGCAGCGCGATCGAGGAATCGATCCGCGATCTCGTGTCCGCCCGGGCGTCGCAAATCAATGGCTGCGCGTTCTGTCTCGACATGCACGTGAAGGAAGCGCGCCTTCACGGCGAGCGCGAGTTGCGACTCCACCATCTGGCGACGTGGCGCGAATCGACGCTGTTCTCGCCGCGCGAGCGGGCCGCGCTCGCGTGGACCGAAGTGCTGACGACCCTGCCCGAGCACGGCGTGCCGGACGACCTCTACGATCGCGTGCGCGGGCAGTTCTCCGAAAAGGAATTGTCGGACCTGACGTTCGAAGTGATGGCCATCAACGGCTGGAACCGCGCGAATGTCGCGTTCCGGACCGTACCGGGCTCAGCCGACAAGGCATACGGCCTCGACAAGGCGAATCTCGCCTGACCTGCAGGCGCGACCGACTGTCGGCCCCCTCTCTCGCTGCCGGCCGTCGGCCGGCGGCCCACCGGAAGCCACCACCATGATTCGCATGAAACACGTGATCGCGTCCGCGCTCGTCATCGCGGGCGCCGCGACCGGCGCCGTTCGCGCGGCGCCGTCGGCCATCGTCACGCCGCTGATGACGAAGCCGCTCGACGCATACCCGGGCAAGGAAGCGCAGATGATCTCGGTCGAGTATCCGCCCGGCGCGGTCGACCCCGTCCACCGCCACCACGCCGAGGCCTTCGTCTATGTCGTCGAAGGATCGATCGTGATGCAGGTGAAGGGCGGGGAGCCCGTCACGCTGAAGCCGGGCCAGACCTTCTACGAGGGCCCGAACGACCTGCACACGGTCGGACGCAACGCGAGCCGGACCCGGCCCGCGAAGTTCATCGTGCTGCTATTGAAGGACCAGGGCGCGCCCGTGCTCGTGCCGGAAAAATAACCGGGTCGCACGCCGCCGCGCCCTTTCTGAAAAAATGCGGCGGGCGGTGTCACAGGCGGCAACGCTGAAACGTCTAGTCGCATACGGACACCACGATTCCAGCGCCTCCATGCCTGACACCTCCATCCGCCGCCCCGATGCCGACGATCCGTTCGCGCGCAGTTTCTCGACCTGCTATGCCGGCGTGGTCACGTTCCTCGCCGTCGTCACGGAAGGCAGCTTCGCGCGCGCCGCCGATCGCCTCGGCGTCGGCCGCTCGTCGGTCAGCCGCCATGTGCAACGCCTCGAGGACCGGCTCGACGCACGTCTGTTCCAGCGCACCACCCGCAGCATGTCGCTGACGCGCGAAGGCGAGCTGTTCTACGAAAACTGCCGGCCCGGCATCGAGCATCTGGCGCAGGCGCTCGAGGACATGCGCGAACTGCGCAGCGGGCCGCCGAGCGGACACCTGCGCGTCGGCTCGACGCCGGGCTTCGGCCGCAAGGTCATCGCGCCGCTGCTGCGCGATTTCCATGCGCGGTATCCGGACATCACGCTCGACCTGCTGTTGAACGACCGCCCGGCCGATTTCTCCGCCGACCGCATCGACGTCGCGTTTCGCGACGGCCGCATGGAAGACAGCGCGATCGTCGCGCGCCGGCTGATTCCGATGCAGATGATCGTGTGCGCGTCGCCGTCGTACGCGCACCGGCACGGCTTGCCGCGCCACGTCGACGAACTGGCGCGGCATCGCTGCATCAACCTGTGCACCGCGTCGGGCCGCGTGACGGAATGGGAATTCAGGATCGACGGAGTGACGCAGCGGCGCCAGCTCGCCGCGCATCACACGTTCAACGACATCGACCTCGTCGTGCGCGCGGCGCTCGACGGGCTCGGCATCGCGCAGTTACCCGCGTACCAGGTGTGCGACCTGCTCGCCGACGGCCAACTGCTGAGCTGTCTCGGCCAGCACGCACCGGACGACGGCGGCCACTATCTCTGCTACCTGAGCCGCAAGCATCTGCCCACGCGCATCCGCGTGTTCATCGACTACATGATCGAACAGACGCGGGCGCGCGACCTGCAGTGCCTGACGACGATGACGACGCTGGCGCCGCTGGAGACGATCGATTGATGCATTTCCGGCAACATCGTGAGGGCTTGCCGGCCTCTACCGGATCGCGCGGCGCATGCCTACGATGCGGGCTGTTCGACAGGCACGCGAATACGGCGCTACGCCGTTCGGCAACCTGCCGGCTCGATCGCACGAACGCGATGGGCGCCGGTTTCGGCAGATTCAAGCGGCGCGCCTGTCGCGCGCCCATTCAAGGAGAGCAATCGTGAAAATCGTCGTGATTGGCGGTACCGGCCTCATCGGCAGCAAGGTCGTCAGGAACCTGATCGCGCGCGGCCACGACGCGGTGGCGGCCGCGCCGTCGACGGGCGTCGATACGATCACGGGCGCGGGACTGGACGCCGCGCTCGCCGGCGCGGAGGTCGTCGTCGATCTCGCGAATTCGCCGTCGTTCGAGGAAGCGGCCGTGAAGGCGTTCTTCGAGGCGTCGGGGCACAACCTGTTCGCCGCGGAGCGCGCGGCCGGCGTGCGCCATCACGTCGCGTTGTCGGTGGTCGGCACCGACCGGCTGCAGCAGAGCGCGTATTTCCGCGGCAAGATCATCCAGGAGAACCTGATCCGCGAAGCCGGCGTGCCGTACACGATCGTGCGCTCGACGCAGTTCTTCGAATTCGTCGGCGCGATCGCACAGGCTGGCGCGCAAGGCGACACGGTCCGCTTGACCACCGCGCACTTCCAGCCGATCGCTTCGGACGACGTCGCGGCCGCCGTGACCGACTTCGCGCTCGACGCGCCGCGCAACGGCATCGTCGAAATCGGCGGCCCCGAGCGGGTGCGGATCGCCGACCTGGTCGAGCGTTTCCTGTCGGCCACGCACGACGCACGCACGGTGACCCGGGATGCGGGCGCCGACTACTTCGGCGCGGTGCTGCAGGACGACACGCTCGTGCCGGCGCCCGGTGCGCGCCTCGGCGCGACGACCTTCGACGCATGGTTCCGGCAGAACGCGCTCGCGCGCTGACCGCCACCGCCGGATCACGCTCGCCATGACGCCGCTGCGCCCGCCGCCGCTATCGCTGCTCGACCGGTATCGCGGGCGGGAACCGCAGACGCTGTACTCGACGACGGTGACCGTCACGGGCGGCGCGGCGGAGCACGGCCGCGCATCGGGCGTCGCGCGTTCCGACGACGGGCGCCTCGATGTCGAGCTGCGCCTGCCGTCCGCGCTCGGCGGCCCCGGCGACGGCCCGAACCCGGAGCAACTGTTCGCCGCGAGCTATGCGGCGTGCTTTCACGGCGCGCTGAGCCTGCTGGCCGCACGGGCGGGCGTGTCGATCGCCGGCGCATCGGTATCCGCATCGATCGACTTCTGCCGCGATCCGGTGGACGGGCTGTTCATGCTGAACGCGAACATTCACGTGCGGCTGCCGGGCGTCGAACGCGCGGTGGCGGAAGAGCTCGTCCGCAATACGGAGCGCTTCAGCCCGTATACGAAGATGGCGCACGAAGGGATCAGCCATGTCGTGGCGCTCGCGCCGGCGGACGACGTGCCCGAACGCTAGACGGCACGAACGTTCCACCCATCATCTTTACGAGGAAGTCATGCAGTCATTCGACAACAAGGTGGTCCTTATTACCGGCGGCGGTGCCGGCATCGGGCTGGCGGCGGCCGTCGCGTTCGCACGCGAAGGCGCGCGCGTCGTCATCACGGGCCGCCGCGAAGATGCGCTTTCCGCCGCCGCGCGCCGCGCGCCGCGCATCGATTACGTGGTCGCGGATGCCGGCAATCCGGCCGACGCCACGCGCACGATCGACGCAACGGTCGCACTGGCGGGGCGGCTCGACGTGCTGGTCAACAATGCGGGCGCCGGGGCAATCCTGCCGCTCGAGTCGGCGACCTTCGATGCGATCAGCGCGATCTTCTCCGTCAATACGCTCGGACCGTCGATGCTCGCGACCGCCGCGCTGCCGCATCTGAAAGCGACGCGCGGCAGCATCGTCAACGTGTCGAGCACGTTCGGACACAAGGCCGCGGCGCTGTTGTCGCACTATGCGGCGAGCAAGGCCGCGCTCGAGCATCTGACGCGCTGCTGGGCGCTCGAGCTCGCATCGGCGGGCGTACGCGTGAACGCCGTTGCGGCGGGCCCGACGGAAACGGACTTCCTGTCGGAACGGATGAGGCTGTCGGAAAGCGACATCGAAGCGATCAAGGCGCAGGAACGCGCGCGCATTCCGCTTGGCCGGCGCGGCGAGCCCGCGGATGTCGCAAACTGGATCGTGTCGCTCGCGTCGCCGCAGGCGGCATGGATGACGGGGCAGGTGATCACGGTCGACGGCGGACTCGACGCAACCTGACCGTCGCGAGGACACGCGC
Organism: Burkholderia sp. A2; assembly: GCF_001729305.1. Classification (NCBI taxonomy): domain Bacteria; kingdom Pseudomonadati; phylum Pseudomonadota; class Betaproteobacteria; order Burkholderiales; family Burkholderiaceae; genus Burkholderia; species Burkholderia sp. A2. The sequence goes on from NZ_LZXX01000149.1 coordinate 255,646, forward strand.
CCCCGTCGCGACGGGCGACGGGGGCGCGTGAGATAGCGGATCAGTGCTTTTCGTCGACCTTCTTCGGCTTCGGCGCCGACGGCACCTTCGCGTACTGGAACGCCGGCGTGGCCTTCAGCGCTTCCTTGGTCGCACCCGGCAGGTAGATGTTGCCGTTGCGCACGTCGAGCGACGCGATCGGCACCGCGACGTCATGCGCGGCCACGCCGAGGAAGCCGCCTGCCGACACGATCGCGGCGGACACCGAGCCGTCCGGCGCGACGATCAGGTCGCGCACCTTGCCGACTTTCTGGTTCTCGTCGTTGTACACGGTCTTGCCGAGCACGCTCTTCTTCACGCTCCAGCCTTCGAGCAGCGCCTGCGATTGCTCGACGGTCACGCTGATCGGCTGCGCGCCCGCGATCTGCGCATGCGCGCTGACGCTCGAAGCGAGGATGGTTGCTGCGAGGAGGGTCTTGTAGAACTTCATGTGTATTGCACTCCGGTTCGGTTGTTGTTGATTCCGGGGGCGAAGCGAGGCAGGCGCAATGGCTGATCGGTGAGCGCCCCGCGGATGGCCGCCCCACGGATGGCCGCCCCGCGCTTCGTCGGTCGCATGGCGGCCGGCCGCGCCGCCACTGCGTGTGTGCGTGGCCGGACTGCAGCGAGCAACACGTCTTCATGGTAGCGGGATTCGCCGGATCGTGCGTTGAGCGTGCAACGCGGCAGGCGGGGTGAGCCGGATCAGGATCAAGGATCGTGCAAACAGATGGGGCGCGGCGCGGAAAATGGCGCCGCGGCTGGCGCCGTGGCCGGTCGATCAGGGCAATCTCACGGACGAACGCCCGATCTTCGCGGCGTATCGAACACATCGAACCACGCGGCGGGCGCCGCGCCGCCGCGCGGCATCACGCATTCCGCGAATACACCCGGCGATGCCGCACCGCTTCCGCCAGCACGTCGAGCACCGGCTCCGTCTGCGTCCAGCTCAAACACGCATCGGTGATCGACACGCCGTACTGCAGCGGCACGCCCGGCTTCAGGTCCTGCCTGCCGGCTTCGAGATGGCTCTCCACCATCACGCCGACGATCCGGTGCTCGCCCTGCCCCAACTGCCGCGCGAGATCCTGCGCGACCTCGATTTGCCGCTCATGCGACTTGTTCGAGTTCGCATGCGAGCAGTCGACCATCACCTGCTCGCGCAAGCCGGCCTTGCGCAGCACCGCGCAGCTCGCTTCGACGTGCCCGGCATCGTAGTTCGGCCCGTTCTTGCCGCCGCGCAGGATCACGTGCGCATCGTCGTTGCCGCGCGTCTCGAAGATCGCGGCCATCCCCATCTTCGTCATCCCCATGAACGCATGGCTCGCGGCCGCGGCGACGATCGCGTCCGACGCGACCTGCACGCCGCCGTCGGTGCCGTTCTTGAAGCCGATCGGGCAGCTCAGGCCCGACGCGAGCTGGCGATGGCTCTGGCTTTCAGTCGTCCGCGCGCCGATCGCGCCCCACGCGATCAGGTCGGCGATGTACTGCGGGCTCAGCAGGTCGAGGAATTCGGTCGATGCCGGCAGGCCCAGCGCGTTGATGTCGAGCAGCAGTTGCCGCGCGGCACGCAGCCCTTCGTTGATGCGGAAGCTGCCGTCGAGGCGCGGATCGTTGATGTACCCCTTCCAGCCGACCGTCGTGCGCGGCTTCTCGAAGTACACGCGCATCGTGATCAGCAGGTCGTCCTTCAGCGCGTCGGCGGCGGCCTTCAGGCGGCGCGCGTAATCGAGCGCCTGGTCGTGATCGTGGATCGAACACGGGCCGACGACGAGCAGCAGCCGGTCGTCGCGGCCGTGCAGGATATCGCCGATCGTGCGGCGCGTATCCTCGACGAGCGTCTGCGTCGCGGCCGGCACCGGCAGCTCGTCGAGCAGCAGCGCGGGCGAAATCAGCGGACGCACCGCGCCGATGCGGACGTCGTCGATGCGCGTGGTGTCCTGCGTCGCGTCGGCGCTGCCTACCTCGCGATCGTGGGAAGGATTGTCGAGGTTCTGCATGGTGATTCTCCGGGGGACGTCTGTCTGGAATGATGGGCAGGCTCGATTATGGCACCCGCGCGCAACGATGGCGGGTTGCGGGGAAGTCGACCGGAATCGGCACGACGGTCGTGAAGTGACGGCGATCGAGGCCCGCCGGCCATTCGGCCGAGTGGTCGGGTGTCACCGCGGTGCCGTACGATCGTGGCTGTCCGCTGCCGATGCGGCCCCCCGTTCGGCGCAGGCGGCACGATGCACCGCTTGCCTGCGATCGATCGCTCACCCCTTGCCCGACACGCCACGATGACCGTATCCGACCTGCTCAGCGCCATCCGCCAACCCTACGCCGACCTGCTCGCGCAAGCGGCCGCGCAACCGGCGGCCGTCGTCGAACCGGCCTACCGGAAAGCCGACGGCACGCTCGCCACCGAAGGCCCGCTCGCGCTGCCATGCCGGGCCGACACCATTCACGGCGAAGGCGAATCGGCCGGCCAGCCGGCGATGGTCGATTCGACCACGCAACTGGATTTCGAGCCGTTCGCGTTCGAGCTCGAAACGGCAGCCGTATCGATCCATCCGTTCGTGTGGGACTGGGCGACAATCGAAGCCGACGGTCTCGACGAAGCCGCGGCCGCCGATGTGTTCAAGACCTGGTTCTTCGCGTGGTTCGACGCCGACGACGAAAGCATGCCGGCCGAAGACGGCCTGCACGGCATCGTTCACTATCTGTCGGAACCGGCGAACACGGAGCACGGATGGCGCGTCAACGCGGATCTCGGCTCGGCGCCGGGCGCGGCCGTCGAGGATCTGCTGTTCCGGCTCGTCGATGCGGGCGCCACGCGAATCAGTGTCGGTTGAAACGCTTTTTCCATTACGGACGGACGCACATGAAAAAACATTCGCTGCGTTGCTGCTGCTGTGCATCGCATTGCCCGCGTCGGCGGAAGTCAGTACGGAAGTGCTGTGTTTTCAGACGAGCGGCGACAAACCCGTGCGCTTCGAATTACGCACGTACTACGACGACGCGGCCAAGTGGCGAGGCGGTATCGTCCGGTATGCGAAGTCGAAGACGGCGATCCCGCTGCTGTTCAAGCACGAGGATCACGAAGAACTGGCGGAGGGCCGGCCGTACCAGTTCACGACCACGTGGTGGGAAATGGTCGACGGCAAGATCAACGGCGAGTACGAGATGACGAGCCAGGGCGCGATCGTCTATTCGATGACGTACCGCAACGCACGCACCGGCAAGCAAACGGATTTCGCGTGGGCGCAGGACGTCGATGCGTCCGCGAAGGCGGGGTGCCGCTGGTAATGCGGCTTCGGGGAGGGTGGCGGAGCGCGTTCGTCACCCGGCGCGCGCGTGAGCGCGTGTGCGCCGGTGTCACTCCGTTTCAGGTGCTTTGCGTGTCGGTCAGCCCGCGTCGCCCGGCGCGTCGACGTCGATACCGAGTTCGCTCGCCATCCGCTGGACCAGCGCATTCAGGCGCGCCACTTCGTCTGCGAGGCGCTTCTGCTCGGCCTTCAGTGCCTCGAATTCGGAAGGCGGCACCGAATCCGCGCCACCGCCGGCCTCCACGCTCGCGAAGTCCGCCATGTTCACTTCGCCGCACATCAGGTGCATCCAGCGGTTCTCGCGCGCACCCGGGGCACGCGGCAGCCGGACGACGAGCGGCTGCGCGCGCGCCGCGAGTTCGTCGAGGAACGCCTCGACCGACGAGATATCCGCGAAGCCGTGCAGGCGCGCGCTGTTCAGGCGCAGCTCGGCGGCCGTCTGCGGGCCGCGCAGCAACAGGATCGTCAGCAGCGCGATCGCCTGGCTCGGGATGCCGAGCACGCGGTTCATGTTGTGCTCGAAACGCGGCACGCGGCTGCTGCTGCCTTCCATCACGAGGCTCAGATGCTTCAGCCCGTCGAGTGCGGTCGTGACTTCGTCCTCGCTGACGTTCATCACCGGCGCGCGCGCGGTTTTCTGGTTGCAGCCCGCGGTCAGCGCGTTCAGCGACAGCGGGTAGGTATCCGGCACCGTGTGCTGTTTCTCGACGAGCACGCCGAGAATGCGGGCCTCGAGGGGCGTGAGTTCGCGCAGGGCGCGGGGCGTGGGCGTATCCGGCGTGGTGTTCATGAGTAGCGTCGCGGCGTGCAGCAGGTGAAGGGAAACGATCGCGGCCCGCGCGGCATCGCGCACGGGCGAGCCATATGATAGCTCGCGACGCCCGGCCCGGCGCCGCTCACCGCACCAGCGCGCGCACGTGCCGCAGCGGGCTTTCGTCCGACGTAGCGGCGCACCCGATCGCACGCGGTGCAACGTGACGATGCATGGGCCGCGGCGCCGCGGATTCCGCCTTCACGCACGCCCCGGCGTTTGCGCGATGCACATGCCGGCGCTACGATAGGCGTTCATCCCGACATCAGCGGCGCCGCGCGCGACCGTCTTCGCACGTCGATACCACGCATCACCCGCCCCGAATGCGCTGCCGCCGTGCGTGCGCGCCGCTCGTCAAACCCGCTCACTCCGTCACCAGTTCACCACCATGACTGCATCTTCTCCCGCACACGTGCGCGCCATCGTCACCGGACACACCCGCGGCGTCGGCGCTGCGCTCGCCGAACAACTGCTGCAGGAAGGCATCGCCGTGCTCGGCGTGTCGCGCAGCCGCCATCCGTCGCTCGCGTCGCAGGCCGGCGAGCGCTTCGCCGAAGTCGAACTCGACCTGTCGGATTCCACGGCCGTCGCCGCCTGGCTGGCCGGCGACACGCTGCGCCGCTTCGTGGACGGCGCGTCGCTCGTGCTGCTGTTCAACAACGCAGGCATCGTCGATCCGATCGGCCCGCTCGCCGCGCAGGACCCGACGATCGTCGCCCGCGCGGTCGGCCTGAACGTCGCCGCGCCGCTGATGCTGTCGGCCGCGCTCGTGCAAGCCGCATCGGCCGCGACCGAATGCCGGATCGCGCACCTGTCGAGCGGCGCGGCGCGCAACGCGTATGCGGGCTGGAGCATCTACTGCGCGACCAAGGCCGCGCTCGATCACCATGCGCGCGCCGTCGCGCTCGACGCGAACGACGCGCTGCGCATCTGCAGCGTCGCACCGGGCGTCGTCGATACGGGCATGCAGGCCACGATCCGCGCGACCGACGAAAAGCATTTCCCGATGCGCGAGAAATTCGACCAGTTGAAGTCGAGCGGCGCGCTCGCCACGCCCGAGGCGACCGCCCGACAGTTGATCGGCTATGTGCTGAGCGACGCATTCGGCACCGAGCCGACGGCCGACGTGCGCAACCTGCCGACGAAGTAAGCATCGGACGCGGCCCGTCATCCCTCGAGCCGCTTCGTCCAGTCCTCGACCTGCCGCTCCGTGCGGCGCTTTTCGAGCATCTTGCGCCAGCCGGGCGGCAGCAGCGGCACGTCGCACAGCGCCTCGAGCGCGGCCATGTCGAGCGTGCGTCGATACAGCACGTCGAGCACCGCCGACAGCGGCCATTGCGGGTAGCGGCGCGCATGCAGCGCCAGCACATCGCCCGCAGCCACCCAGCCTTCCTGCAGCACGCGGTAGTACCAGCCGGTCCGGCCGCTTTGCTGCACGAGCGCCGCCATGCGCGGATGATCGAAACGCGCGTTGAGCTTCCAGCACGGCTGCCGCGACTGCGACACCTGGAGCACCGCGCCGCCCAGCGTGAATACGTCGCCGAGACACACGTCGCGCTCGGTGATGCCGCGCGTCGACAGGTTCTCGCCGAACGCGCCCGGCCGGGCGAGCACGTCGCGCACGCCGATCTGCCCGGACCACCATGCATAGTGATCGTGCGCGTAGTGATGAACGGCCTTGTCGGGGCCGCCGTGATGCCGCGCATCGGCCTGCTCGTCGCCGGCAAAGCCGAGCGCGCCCAGCCACAGGCGCGCATCGACCGGCTGCTTGTCGATCGCACTCGCGTGCGGCGTGCCGGCGAGCGGCCGGCTCGCGCCGATCCGCACCGCGTCGATGACGACCGCGATCGCCGGCCGCGCGCCGTCGCTCATGCCGCCGCACCATCCGGCAGCGCCGCGAGCAGGCGCTCGAGTTCGCGCGTGCGTGCGTCGCCGAGCGGCAGCAGCGGCCGCCTCGGTTCGCCGGCATCGAAACCGCGCAGCCTCAGCCCGGCCTTGACGGTCACCGGCAACCCGCCGTTGACGATGAACTGCAGCAACGGCAACTGCGCGTGAAAAACCGACCTGGCGCGCGCGAGGTCGCCTGTGCGCATCGCGTCGAACAACGCAAGCGGCAACGCGGCATTCAGGTTCGGCGCGGCCGTGCACCATCCGGACGCGCCCGCGGCCAGCGCGGCGAGCGCCATCGGATTGCTGCCGTTGTAGAACGGGATCGTCCCGTCGCTCAACTGCGCGAGCCGGTGCATCCGGCCGATGTCGCCGGTGCTTTCCTTGACCATCGTCACGTTGGCGACGGCCCTGCAGATCGTCGCGATCAGGTCGGGCGACATGTCGACGCCGCTCGTCGCCGGGTTGTTGTACAGCATGATCGGGATGCCGATCGCGTCGCCGATCGCGCGGTAGTGCGCGACGATCTCGTCGTTGCCGAGTTTCCAGTACGACACCGGCAGCACCATCACCGCATCGGCGCCGGCCTGTTCGGCGAAGCGGGCGCGGCGCACCGCGCCCGCCGTGGTGAGATCGGAAATCCCGACGACGGTCGGCACGCGCCGGCGCACCGCGCGAATCGACGCGGTGGCGACGGCCTCCCATTCGGCATCGGACAGGTACGCGCTTTCGCCGGTACTCCCCAGCGGCGCGATCGCGTGAACGCCGTCGGCGATCAGGCGTTCGATCAGCGCATCGAGCGCTTTCAGGTCGACGTCGCCGCCGGCGGAAAACGGCGTGACCGGATAGGCGATGATGCCTTTCAGCAGGATGGACACGATTTGTATTCCTCAATGATTGTCTGACGAGATTGAAACGGCGCGCGCGCTTAAGCGACGCAATCCTGATGCGTACGCAACGCGCGGCGTGCGTAGTAGTCGAACGTCACCGCATCGCGCTTCGGCTTCGAGATCCAGTCGTGCGCTTCGCGCGCCAGCGCCGGCGGCACCGGTTTGATCTCGCCTGCCGACATCGCGAGCAGTTGCAGCTTCGCCGCACGTTCGATCAGCAGCGCGAGGATGCACGCCTCCTCGATCGTCTTGCCGACCACCAGCTGGCCGTGATGCGACAGCAGGATCGCGCGCTTGCTGCCCAGCGCCTTCGAGATGATCTCGCCCTCCTCGTTGCCGACCGGCACGCCCGGCCAGTCCTTCAGGAACGCGCAATCGTCGTACAGCGGGCAGGTGTCCATGTGCGACACGACCAGCGGCTGTTCGAGCATCGATAGCGCCGCGACATGCGCCGGATGCGTATGGATGATGCAGTTCACGTCCGGGCGCTCGCGATAGATCCACGTATGGAACCGATTGGCCGGGTTCGGAATGCCTTCGCCATCGACGACGTCGAGATCCTCGTTGACGCGCAGCAGGTTCGCGGCCGAAATTTCGTCGAAACCGAGCCCGAGCCGCTGCGTGTAGTACGTGCCGGCCGCATCCGCCCGGCAGGTGATCTGCCCGGCCAGGCCCGAGTCGTGGCCGGCGTCGAACAAAATCCGGCACGTCAGCGCGAGCTTTTGCCGCGCGGACCAGCCGCTGTCGCCTACTTCGTTTTCAAGCCGTCGCTCCGCCAGCGCGACCAGCGCTTCCTTCGTCAAATTCAGCGTTTCCGCCATGTTCGCCTCCTGAATGGACCGGGTTTGCCGCGCCGTCCGCAACTGTTTCCCCGGGCATAGGTGACACACAATACACCGAATGACACTTTGTGTCATGCGTTACAATCGGTTTTTCGAAGGACACCTGGCGCCCCATGACGATTCGCCTGAAGCTGCTCAGAAAACAGAAAGGCTGGACGCTCGACGTGCTGGCCGACGAGACCGGCCTGACCAAGAGTTATCTGTCGAAGGTCGAGCGCGGCCTGAGCGTGCCGTCGATCGCGGTCGCGCTGAAGCTGTCGAAGGCGCTGAACGTCGACGTCGAGCAACTGTTCTCGGAAAGCAGTAACCGCGAGCTGATCACGGTCACGCGCGCCGGCGAGCGCACCGCGATGGGCGCGGCGGCCGACAGCCATGCGCACCGCTTCGAGAGCATCGCAGCCGGCGTCGCGCCGAAGAAGATGCTGCCGTTCGTCGTGCATCCGCCGCACGAATTCGTCGCGTCGACGTTCCGCGAGCACGAAGGCGAGGAATTCCTGTTCGTGCACAAGGGGCGCGTCGAAATCGAGTTTCCGAACGAGACGGTGCAACTCAGGACCGGCGATTCAGTCTATTTCAACGCACTCATCCCGCACCGCACGCGCAGCCTCGGCGCCGCGCAGGCGGAGATCCTGGTCATCGTCAGCCACGACGACTAGCCTCGTCACCTCTTCGCGCAAGGATCTTCCGATGGTCACCAAGGCCACCGCACCGTTCCAGCAGATCAAGACGCTCGTTCGCCAGCACGTCGAGTCCGGCGACTGGCGCCCCGGCGACCGCATCCCGTCCGAACTCGATCTCGCCGCGCAGTTCGGCGTCGCGCGCATGACGGTCAACCGTGCGCTGCGCGAGCTGACCGAGGAAGGCGTGCTCAAGCGCATCGCGGGCGTCGGCACCTTCGTCGCCGAGGTGAAGCCGCAGTCGAACCTGCTGATGATCGCGCATATCCGCGACGAGATCCGCGCGCGCGGCCACGAGTACCGCTGCCGCGTGCTCAGCCAGTCGCGCGAGCCCGCGTCGTTCGACGTCGCGGCCGCGTTCGGCCTGCCGGTCAACACGCCGGTCTTTCACGTGGTGTGCGTGCACGAGGAAAACGGCCGTCCGATCCAGCTCGAGGACCGCTACGTGAACCCGGCCGCCGCGCCCGGCTTCATCGATCACGATTTCGAGACCGAGCCGCCGTCCGAATACCTGTACAACAACGTGTCGCACCACGAACTGGAAATCGAGCACGTCGTCGACGCGTCGCTGCCGACCGGCGAACAGGCGCGGTTGCTCGACATGCGCGCCGACGAGCCGTGCCTGACGCTCACGCGCCGCACGTGGACGGACGGGCTGCCCGTCACGTTCGTGCACTTCCTGCACCCGGGCAACCGCTACCGGCTCGGCTCGCGCTTCAAGCCGGGGGCGGGGCGCCACCCGACCTGATCCGTCATCGCGCGCACCAGGAACGCCAGGCGGCCGTTTCGTCGTGAAACGGCCGCCGGGTTCGTTACCTGCGCTGCTTAGATCGCGCCAACCTGCCCCGCATCGCGCGACCACACGACCGGAAACAGCGGGTGATCGAGCGGTGCGCCGTCCGGCAGTTGTTCCGCGAGCCCGGGGAAATCGGGCGACGTCTTCCAGCGGCGCGGCGCGTGACGGATGTCGTCGCCGACGAAGCGGATCGAAAACGCGCGCCGACGGTTCTGCGTGCCGCCCGACGCATGCAGCGTGAGCATCCGGAAGCACACCATGTCGCCGGGTTCGAGCGCCCAGCGGCGAATCGGGAAGGCCGCACGGTCGGCTTCGATGTCGGGCAGATCGGCGAGGCTGCCTTCCGGAAACCACTTCGCCTCCTTGTCCATGAACGTACGCGGCATCAGCCACGGCCCGCGATGCGAGCCCGCGACGAATTCCAGCGTCGATTCGAGTGGCACCGGATCGACCGGAATCCACATGCTGACGTTGTCGTCGCCTTCAATGTCGTAGTACGGCTGGTCCTGGTGCCACGGCGTGCGCTGCCGCGTGCCGGGCTCCTTCACGAGCAGGTGGTCGTGATGCAGCCGCACGTGGTCCGTGCCCATCAACGCAGCGGCGACCGACGGCGCCGGCGAGCGCACGATGAAGTCGCGATACGCGTCGTTGTGCTGCCAGTTGCAGAAATCCTCGAAGAACCAGCCCGGATCGTCGGGCCGGCTCGCGACCTTCGCGCGCTCGCTCGGCCGGGCAAGGTTCGCGTCGATGCCGGCCCGCAGCGCGGCCACTTCGTCCGGCGAAAAGATGCCCTTGATGCAGACCGCGCCTTCCTCGCGGAACGCGGCGATCAGTTCGGGCGTCACGGCTTGCGCGACGCGATCCTGGATACTCGTCATGGTGTGCCTGTCGATCGATGAGTCACGGGGTCACGGCGCCGCAGTCAGTTGCTTTGCGCCATAGATGTCGAAGTCGAAGTATTTCGCGGCGATCTTCTGGTACGTGCCGTTCGCGCGGATCGCGACGATCGCGTCGTTCAGCCGCTTCTTCATGTCGGCGTCGCCCTTGCGTATGCCCATCGCGACGCCGTAGCCGGTGATCCGCGCGTCGGTCACGTCCGGGCCTGCGAACGCGTAGCCCTTGCCGCGCGGCGTCTTCAGGAACGAGTAGCCGGCCTGCGTCTTGTCCTGGAACGTCGCGTCGAGGCGGCCGTTGACGAGATCCTGATACACCTGGTCCTGATTCTGGTACGACACGATCGTCACGCCCTTGGTCGCCCATTCGGCCTTCGCGTACGCCTCCTGCGTCGTGCCCTGGTCGATCCCGACGCGCTTGCCGGCGAGCGACGCGGCGGTCGGCAGCAGCTTCGAGCCGACCGGCGCGACCAGCGCGCCCGGCGACGCATACAGCTTGTTCGAGAAGTCGATCTGCTTGAGCCGCTCGTCGGTGGCCGTCATCGCGGACATGATCACGTCGAACTTGCGTGCACGCAGCGCCGGGATCATCCCGTCGAAACTTTGCTCGACCCACACGCACTTCGCATGCAGCTGCTCGCAGATCGCATTGCGCAGGTCGATGTCGAAGCCGGCGAGCGAACCGTCGGGTTGCTTCGCCTCGAACGGCGGATACGTGGGGTCGATACCCCAGCGGATCGTGGACGCGTCCTGCGCGAACGATACGAGCGGTGCGAACGCCAGCGCGGTGACGAGGAGCTTTGCGGTGCGGTGCATGGCATGTCCTTGAAAGTCTCGACGCGGCGGGCGACGCCGGCGTCCGGTTGGGGGCGACGCGGCGGGACGCCGGCGCGGGGCGCGAAAGACGGGATTTCGATGAAATCGAGATGCAGTCTAGACCGCTCAATTCTTGAGCGCAAGCGGGAAGAACCGACTGCGAAGCGAACCGAGGGCCAGCAGGGACCGGAGTGGTAGGACGGAGCTCGGTCTACAGCGCTAACACAGGGAGTTCCGGGTGTTTATCCTGTTCAACGCGCGCGCGCCGCCGAGGGCGTCCTTTTCGGATATCCGTGGCGCGACGATGTCTATACGAATGATCGGCGCGAGGGTGTGTCCAGGAGGAATTGACGTTGCGCCCTATACCGCCCGGCAGGCGGCTCGGCGCGGTCGCCGCGTGTTGCGCCTTTTCGGCGCGCGCGACGACTACTTGATCAACTGCATTCCAGTGACCTTCGAGGCAAAAGCGCCGCGAAACGCCGCGCCGGGTCCGGCGAAACCGCGATTGCTCGCGGCACCCCGCCATGTTAAAAGTCGTCGCACGTATTTGAAAATGAAATGCCCGAATCCCTGGAAGTGCATAAATGAATAGGCCCCTGTTCGACATCGACCTGCTCCGTGCGCTGGTGATGGTCGCCGACTGCGGCAGCTTCACGACGGCGTCCGCGCGCCTGCATTCGACGCAGTCGACGGTCAGCCAGAAGGTGCGCCGGCTCGAGGAAATCGCCGGCCACCGCCTGCTCGACCGCGGCGCGCGCGACGTGCGGCCGACCGACGCGGGCGTGACGGTGCTCAGTTATGCGCGACGCATGCTCGCGCTGAACGACGAGATGCTGGAGGCGCTGTCGGGCGCGACGGTCGCGCTGACGATCCGGCTCGGCGTGCCCGACGATTTCGCGGCGGGCCGCACGACGCACGCGCTCGCGGCGTTCAAGCGCGAGCATCCGCAGGTGAAGCTCGAAGTGACGTGCGGGCTGAGCCGCGACATCAGCGCCGCGTACGATCGCGGCGAACTCGACCTCGTGCTGATCAAGCAGCGGCGCGACAGCCGCGAGGCCGTCGTGCGCTGGCCGGAGAAGCTGCGCTGGATCGACAGCGCGAAGCATCCGTCGATCGATCTCGACCCGGTGCCGATCGTCGTGTTCCCGCCGCGCGGGCTCTACCGCGACGACATGATCAAGGCGATCGAGGAGCGCGGCCGCCGCTGGCGGATCAGCTTCACGACATCGAGCCTGAGCGGCATCCAGGCGGCCGTCGCGGACGGGCTCGGCATCAGCGTGCTGCCCGCGCGCGTGGTGACGGACGAGCATGTGGTGCTGACCGCGAAACAGGGCTTCGCGCCGATCGAGCATATGGACATCGCGATCCTGCACCGGCCGACCGCCGACCCGATGGTCAGCGCGCTGACGAAGACGCTCGCGGCGATGCTGGAGCTCGAAGGGCGGTAGGCGAAGCGGAATTCAGGACGGGGGCGGCACATGGGGCGCCGCGCGCCACACGCGTCAGAACATCGTGTTGCCGTTCGCGGCCTGCTCGGGCACCGGCTGATTGACGTCCCAGTGTTCGACGATCTTGCCGTGCTCGAGCCGGAAGATGTCCATGATCGCGCTGCCGCGCGTGCCCAGTTCGCGCACCGCGTGCACGTGCAGGATCACGTAGTCGCCGTCGACGAACGAGCGCTTGATCTCGCTGTGCGACTGCGGATATGTGTCGCGCAGAAACGCGACGAACTTGCGGAAGCCGTCACGTCCGTCGGCCGCGTTCGGGTTGTGCTGCACGTAGCGATCGCCGACATACGCGAGCGCGGCGTCCGCATCCTTCTCGTTCAAGCCTTTCTCGTAGAACGCGAGCACCGTGCGCCGGTTGGCTTCCTGCTGCGCGTCGTCGGCCGAGCCGGTCGCCACCGCCTGCGCGGCGCTCACGGCGAACAGGGCCGCCGCCATCCATCGTGCGGCCCGTGCCGCGGTCGTGCGTCGCATCGTCGTCTCCCGACATCCGGCTGAAAACCGGATCATACCGGGACGACGCGGCGCTCAGACCAGCGCGCCATTGCGCGCGACGATCCTTCCGGACGATACGACGACGCGCCGCGCCGGCCGCGCGACGACGGCCTCCGCGCACGTCAGCGCATCGACGAGCACGACGTCCGCGCGGCTGCCCGGCTGCAGTCCGTACTCCGCGAAACCGCAGCCGCGCGCCGCGCCGTACGTCACGCAGTCGAGCGCGACTTCGAGCGCGTCGTCGCGGCGGAAATCGTTGCGCATGCCGATCAGCATCGCGCGTTCGAGCATGTCGGGCGAACCGTACGGCGTCCACGTGTCGCGCACGCCGTCGTTGCCGCCGATCACGGTCACGCCCGCCGCGCGGCATGCGGCCACGGGCGGCACCGGCACCGCGGCCGGCGCGGTCGTGACGATTCCCACGCCGAGCTCGGCCATCCGCGCGAGCAGCGCATCGCGCTCGTGTTCGGCGAGATCGCCGAGACAAAAGCCATGGCTGATCGTGACCTTCCCCTGCATGCCGTGCGCCGCCGTGCGCTGCAGGATCAGGTCGAGCGAGTACGCGCCCATCGACCCGCGCTCGTGCAGATGGATGTCGAGCCCGCGGCCGTGGCGTTCGGCGATCGCGAACAGCAGGTCCACCGCTTCGACCGGATCGCCTTCGATCGCGCACGGATCGAGCCCCCCGAGCAGGTCGGCGCCGGCATCGAGCGCGTCGGACAGCAGCCCGTCGGTGCCCGGCCGCCCGAGCACGCCCGATTGCGGAAACGCGACGATCTGGATCTCGACCTGCCCGCGCAGCGTCTCGCGCGTCGCCAGCACGCCGTGCAGATGGCGCAGCCCGGCGTCGGTATCGACGTCGACGTGCGTGCGGATACGCGTCGTGCCGGCCGCGAGGAACGCGCGCGCCAGCGCGAGCGACGCGGCGCCCGCGTCATGGCCGCTCGTCGCGCGATAGTGGCGTTCGTTCTCGATACGGTCGACGAGACGCGGCCCGACCTCGTTGCGATACCACGGCATCCCCCAGTGGGTCTTGTCGAGGTGCGTGTGGCCTTCGACGAGGCCGGGCAGCGCCAACGCGCCCGCGCCGTCCTCGATCGCGCAGCCGGCCGGCGCGTCGAGCGACGGGCCGACCCGCGCGATGCGATCGCCTTCGATCAGGATGTCGAGCGCGGCGTCGGCGTTCGTGCGGACGTTGCGGATCAGCAGGTTCGTCATGTCGGTTCCGGTCGGGGTCGATCAGCGCGTGAAGCGCAGCGACGGCGCGAACGGTGCGCCCGTATCGCTTTCGCCGTGGCGGAATACCCAGCGTTCGGCCGGCACGCCCGCGACGGCCGCCGCCGCATTCGGCGCACGCACCGCGACGAAGCTCGCGTCGCAGCCGACCGCGATCCCGTAGTTCTCCTTGCCGATCGCGCGCGCGCCGGCGTGCGTCGCCATGTCGAGTGCGATGCCGAGCGCTTCGTCGGTGTAGAAGCCCGACCGGTAGCCGACCATCATCGCGCGCTGCAACATGTCGCCGTTGCCGTACGGCCACCACGCGTCGCGGATGTTGTCGTTGCCCGCGAACACGTGCACGCCCGCGTCCCGCAGCCGTTGCACCGGCGGGAACGCGCAGTCGCCGGGCGCATTCGTCAGGATCGATACGCCGGCGTCGGCCAGCGCCGCGGCGGTGCGCTCCACGTCGTCGTCGCTCACCTGGCCCAGCGCGTACGCATGGCTCACGTTCACGCGCCCGCCGAGCCCGGCCGCACGCGTGCGCGCCGCGATCCGCCGCAATTGCGCGATGCCCGTTTCGCCCGGCTCGTGCAGGTGGATGTCGATTTTCGCGCCGCGCTTCTCGGCGATGCCGAATACGATGTCGAGCTGGCTGTCCGCGTCGCCGTCGAGCGTCGTCGGATCGATCCCGCCGACCACGTCCGCGCCTTCGCGCACGGCTGCATCGAGGATCTCGGCGGTGCCCGGGCACGTGATCACGCCGGCCTGCGGGAACGCGACCAGTTCGATGTCGACGATCCCGCGCCACTGTTCGCGCGCGGCCATCACGGCGTGCAGGTTCGACAGCCCCGTCGTCGCATCGACGTCGACGTGGCTGCGCATCGCGATCGTGCCGAACGCGGCGGCCTGCGCGATCAGCGCATTCGCGCGCTCGACGATCGGCGGCGCGGCCGCGAGCTGGCGCTTCTCGACCGCGAGCCGCTCGCGCAGCAAGTCGACCGGTTCGTGTGGCACCCAGCGATCGCCGACGAAGCTCTTGTCGAGATGGATGTGGCCGTCGACGAAACCGGGCAGCACGACGCGGCCGTCGAGGTCGATCGTCTGCGCGCCGGGCGCGGCCGGGCGGTCGGCGCCGATCGCGGCAAAGCGGCCGTCGCGGACGACGAGATCGACGGGTTGGCCACCGGCGTCGCGGGCGTTGATGAAGAATCGTTCGGTCATGGCTTCGAATGGGAGCGATCGCAGCGCGACACCGTCGCGGACCGGGGAAGGAACCGCGGCCGGCGCGGCGCGGCCGTTGGCAGGGAATGCGGCCACGATATCGGACGCCGCTGCGCGAAGCCAATTAAATGTCGCGATGCCGCGCATTCGATTTCGCGATGTGTGGCGCGCAGGGCCGCCAGGCCGGCGCGCAGACGGGTGTCGCCGGCCGGGGAAACGGCTGGAATGTCGGCGGCCGCGCGCGAGCCGCAGTGCCCGGCACGCGTGCGTCGGGGCACCGTGTCGCGCCATTGCCGGCGGCAGCTTCGACGCCCCGCCCCACCGGCGATTTACGCGGCAACAGACTTTACACGTTGTTACCCGGCCGCACCGGACGCGCATCCGGCCATTCCTTATACTCACGCCGAGTTCGCCACCCCCGACGGGAATCCATCGGCGGACACGTTGCCGATGCAGGAATCATCATGATGCGCATGCCTTCCACGAAGACCGTTCTGTTCGCCTCGCTCGTCGCCGTGGCGGCGCTTCCGCTCACCGCCTGCGTCGCGCCGGGCTACTACGGCGCGCAGCCCGGTTATCCGCAGCAGCAATACGCGACGCCCGGCTATGCGCAGCCCGCGTATTCGCAGCCGGGCTACGTGCAGCAGCAGCCGGCGTATCCGAACCAGGCGCCGCAACCATACGATCAATACGGCAATCCGTCGCAATACGGCTCGCAGCCGTATGACCAGTACGGCAACCCGCAACAGCCATACGCGACTCCGTACGGCACGCAGTACGGCACCGTGTCGAACATCCAGCCGGTCAACGGCTCGGTCGGCCCGTCGGGCGTGGCCGGCACCGTCGTCGGTGCGCTGGTCGGCGGCCTGGTGGGCAACCAGTTCGGCCGCGGTCATGGCCGCGACGCGGCGACCGTGATCGGCGCGCTCGGCGGTGCGGTGGCCGGCAACCAGATCGGTCAGCAGATGGGCGCCGCGCAAGGCCCGAGCAGCTATCGGATCGACGTGCAGGTCAGCGACGGCTCGATGCGCTCGTTCGACGTGCAGTCGCCGGGCAACCTGCGTCCGGGCGACCGCGTGCAGATCAACGGCAATCAGCTGTCGCGCTATTGATTCCCGTTGCGTGCGCGTGAGTCGATCGCGCGCACGTCGTCTGCTTGGTGTCGTGCGCCAGACCCGCGCGACCGCGCATGCGCTTGACGCGCTCCCGCCTTGATGGCGGTACGACGCACCGCCATCACTGTCTTCTCCGTTCACGATCGTGCGCGCCGCGCGTGCGACGCGCCGCGCATCGCCACACGGCATCCGGATTCCTATTAGGATAAGGACGATGCATCCCGCGACCGCGGCAGCGGCGCCGGCATGCCCCCCTCAACCGGAATGCCGCCGATGACGATGACGACAACGATCCGCCTGCTCGACGCCGCCGACGCGGCGCAGTTCCAGACCGTGCGCCTGCGTGCGGTCGACACCGCGCCCACGTCCTTCCTGCCGACGCTCGACGAAGAGTCGCAGGTGCCGGTCGACGAATTCGCGAAGCGCCTCACGCCGACGCAGGCACAAGCCGTGTTCGGCGCGTTCGACGGCGACACGCTCGTCGGCATCACTGGGGTACGCCGCGATGCGCGCACGAAGATCGCGCACAAGGCGACGATCTGGGGCGTGTACGTTGACGCCGCGTATCGCGGGCAACGCATCGCGCAGGCGTTGCTCGACAGCGCGACAGCGCATGCGGCGAACGCGTGGGGATGCAGCCAGCTGATGCTGTGCGTGAACGAAGTCAACCACGCCGCGGAGCGGCTGTATGCGTCGCAGGGGTTCGTGCGGTTCGGCACGGAGCCGCGCTCGATGTTCGTCGATGGCCGCTTCTACGACGAGCACTACATGGTGAAGACGCTGGCGTAGCGTATTCGCGTTCGCGTGCAAGTACCAGCCGGCCGCACGCGAGCGTCGTGGCGTGTCGCCTCATCTCATCGCTTGTCGGCGATCGTCGTGTTGACGACCTGCCCGGCAATCGTCACGTTCGTCGGCGTCATCGCGCTCACGTTGAATGCCTAGATCGGCCCGGCGACGTTACCGTCACGTTCCGCACGACCGGTGCTCGCGTGCACATCGTCTCGTTCGCGAGTGGGTCGTCGCAGCCGAGCGTCACGATGAAGGTGCGGCGCGTTACCCGCTTCGATGCGGGTGATCGGGGGAGAGAAAGATGAACGACGACGATGGGCGCCCCTTCCGGTAATGGTATCGATACGTCGGGCGACGGATCGTATTTATACGTCGTCATACCATACCACGCGATCGGAGCACGCTTGGCACGGAACACGCATCCGTCGCTACCAAGCTTTTACGCATCCAATTTTCTGTATGTGTGCACACACTCACATTCCCCCGCCTACGCCCAGAGATATGTTGTCGTATGTTTATGCGCAAAAACTTCGATTAAATCGCTTCGGCGGACCCTGTCCGCCAAGGCGATTTGCCTGCTCGCCGGCCGCCGTCGGCTCGCCTCGGTGATTCCGCCTCTGTTCAGCTCCCCGCTGCCCGCGCTATCGTTTCCACTCTCCCCACAACCGAGGAGCTGCCTTTGCCTACCCGCCACGGAGTCGACCTCATCCGCGCCCGCGCGCTGTTCGATCGCGAGCGCCACGCATTCACCGAAGCCATGCCGGTCTCTCGCGCACTTTCCGCGGAAGCGTCCGAGCACTTGCTGTTCGGCGTGCCGTTGCACTGGATGCAGGACTGGTCGACCCCGTTCTCGCTATACGTGAAGGAAGCCCGTGGCGCGACGTTCACCGACGTCGACGGTCATCGCTACGTCGATTTCTGCCTCGGCGATACGGGCGCGATGTTCGGCCATGCGCCCGAACCGGTCGCCCGCGCGCTCGTCGAGCAGGCCACGCGCGGCTACACGACGATGCTGCCGAGCGAGGACGCCGCGTGGGTGTCGCGCGAACTCGCGCGCCGCTTCAAGCTGCCGGTCTGGCAATTCGCGCTGAGCGCGAGCGACGCGAACCGCTTCGTGCTGCGCTGGGCGCGCGCGGCCACCGGCCGCAACACGATCGTCGTGTTCAACGGCTGCTATCACGGCACCGTCGACGACGTGTTCGTCGATCTCGTCAACGGCCGCCCGGTGCAGCGCGACAGTCTGCTCGGACAGTCGTACGACCTGCTCGCGAACACGCGCGTCGTCGAATTCAACGATCTGGACGCGCTCGAAGCGGCGCTGAAGGACGGCGACGTCGCGTGCGTGCTCGCCGAGCCCGCGATGACGAACATCGGGATGGTGCTGCCCGCCCCCGGCTTCTGGGAGGCCGCGCGCGAACTGACGCGTCGCCACGGCACGCTGCTGGTGATCGACGAGACGCACACGATCAGCAGCGGCCCCGGCGGCTACGCAGTCGCGCACGGTCTCGAACCGGACATGCTGGTGGTCGGCAAACCGATCGCGGGCGGCGTGCCGTGCGCGGTGTACGGCTTCAGCGCCGCATTCGCGGAACGCGCGAAAGCGGCGAAGCTGAACGCGCCGCCCGGCCATTCGGGTATCGGCACGACGCTCACCGCGAACATGCTCGCGATGCATGCGATGCGCGCGACGCTCGCCGAAGTCGCGACCGACGCCGCATACGCGCACATGTTCGAACTCGCCGCGCGGCTCGCGACTGGGCTCGAACACGCGATCGCAAAACACCGGCTGCCGTGGTGCGTGACGCGCATCGGCGCGCGCACCGAGTTTCAGTTCGCGCCCGTGCCGCCGCGCAACGGCACGATCGCGGGCGAACAACTCGACAGCGAACTCGAGCACATCGTGCACCTGTACCTGTTGAATCGCGGCGTGCTGATCACGCCGTTCCACAACATGATGCTCGCGTGCCCGCAAACGACGGCCGGCGATGTCGACCGGCTCGTCGCGCAGTTCGATGCGTGCTTGGATGAACTGGCCGGTTGAGCGAATGCGACGACGGATCATCCTCGACGCGCCGGCAACCCGGTGCGGTCGAGCATCGATGCGTCGTCGATGACGAAGGTTCGCCGCGCGCGCGGCGAACCGAATACGCAGCGATGCTGCCCCCCCTACACCGCCTTCAACGCGCGCCGCGCCACTTCCGCGAAATACCGCGCGCCGATCGGCAAAATCTCGTCGTTGAAATCGTACGTCGCGTTGTGCAGCGGCACGCCGCCCTGCCCGGCCGCTTCGCCGTTGCCGATGAACACGAAGTTGCCCGGCACCGTCTGCAGGAACGCGCCGAAATCCTCCGAAATCATCATCGGCTGCACGTCGGCGTTTACCGCGTCGGCACCCGCGACGTGCGCGGCGGCCTGCACGGCGGTGTCGACCCATTCCGGCGAATTTACCGTCGGCGCGAACGCGTGCGTGTACTCGAACGTGCAGGTCGCACCGTGCGTGGAGCAGATCCCTTCGCTGATCTCGCGCATCCGCGTTGCCAGCAGTGCCTGCACGTCACGCGAATAGCTGCGCGTGTCGCCCTTGATCGTCGCGGTCGACGGCAGCACGTTGCGCAGCCCGTCGGTGATGAATTCCGTGCACGAGATGACGGCCTGCTGGCCGGGGTCGAGATTGCGCGACACGATCGTCTGCAGCGCGAGCACGATCTGCGCGCCGATCACGATCGGATCGATGCCCATGTGCGGCCGCGCCGCATGCGTGCCGCGCCCGTCGATCCGGATCACGAAATTGTCCTCGCTCGCCATGATGCCGCCCGCACGGGTCGCGAACGTGCCCGCTCGCATGCCCGGCATGTTGTGCGCGCCGAAGATCGCATCGACCGGAAAGCGCTCGAAGAGCCCGTCGGCCATCATCGCCTTCGCGCCGCGGCCGTGCTCTTCCGCCGGCTGGAAAATGAAGCGGACCGTGCCGTCGAAATCCTTGCGCTCGGCCAGCAGTTGCGCGGCGCCGAGCACCATCGACATGTGGCCGTCGTGCCCGCACGCATGCATCTTGCCGGGCGTGCGCGACACGTGTTCGCGGCCCGGCGCGTGCTCGGCGATGTTCAGCGCGTCCATGTCCGCGCGAATGCCGATCGCGCGCCGGCCGGTGCCGGCCGTCAGGTTCGCGACGAGCCCGGTGCCGCCGATGCCGCGATGCACGTCGAGCCCGAGCGTCGTCAGAATCCGCGCGACGTAGTCCGACGTGTTCACTTCTTCGAAACCCGTCTCCGGATACTGGTGCAGATGGCGGCGCCAGATCTTCAGTCGCCCCTGCAGCGTGCCCTCTTCAGTTGCGTCGATTGCATCCATTGCGTTCGCCTCGTCGGTCGTCATGTCGGTCGTCCTGTCGTTCAGACCACCACCGCCGCGCGGCTCAGCCAGTCGCGCTGGCGCGCGAGCACCGCGTCGGCCGTCTCGCCGACGCAGTGCCGGTACACGGACGGCGCGGTCGCCCCTTCCGTGTTGATCGCCAGCACGCGCGCGCTCGCGTCGAGCCCGACCTGCCGCGCGCGCGCCGGGTCGCGCATCAACACGGCCAGCCCCGCCACACCGGCCGCGCCCGATTCGCCGGCGACGAGCGGCACGTCGCGTTCGCTGCCGGCCGCGAGGCCGCGCATCGCCTGCACCGCGTCCGCGTCGTCGATCAGCATGAAGTGGTCGATGCACATCTCGAGAAAATCCCATGCGAGCGGCGACGCCTCGCCGCACGCGAGCCCGGCCATCACCGAATCGACGCTGCCGCTCGCCTTCGTCGCGCGGCCGGCCAGCGCGCTCTGGTACAGGCAGTCGGCCTGGCGCGGCTCGACGACGACGAAGCGCGGCCGCTGCGCGCCTTCGCGCTCCCACAGGTAACTCGCGACGCCCGCGGCGAGGCCGCCCACGCCGCCTTGCAGGAACACGTGCGTGAACGGCTGCCCGTCGTCCTCCGCGGCCTGCGCGGCTGCTTCGGCGGCGATCACGCCGTAGCCCTGCATCACGTCGCGCGGAATCGCTTCGTAGCCGTCGTACGACGTATCCGACACGACGTACCAGCCGTTCGCCTGCGCGAGCTGCGCCGCGCAGACGACCGATTCGTCATAGTTCCCCGCGATGCGCACGATCCGTGCGCCGTACGCCGAGATCGCGCGTTCGCGCTCGGCATCGACGTTCGCGTGCAGCACGATCACGCAGCCGCAGCCGATCGCGCGCGCGGCGGCGGCCAGCGCGCGGCCGTGATTGCCGTCGGTCGCGCTGATCACCGTCAGGTCGGCCAGTTCCGACGCGTAGCGGCCGGTGACGAGCCCTTGCGGATCGAGTGCCTGCGTGCGGCGCAGCCGCTTCACGAGCCGCACCAGCGCGATCGGCGCGCCGAGCGCCTTGAAGCTGCCGAGCGGCGAGCGGCACGACTCGTCCTTCACGCTGACGCTCGCGACGCCGAGCCGCGCGGCGAGATCCGGCAGCGCACGCAGCGGCGTGCGCGCATTGCCGACGAGCGGCCAGTGCGCGAGCCACGCACCGCTTTCGTCGGCCGACGCGATGTTCATCACGCGGCGCAGCGCGTTCGGGTAGGCGGTGCGCGACGCGCGCCGGTTGGCGATCAGCATGGCGAGAGGCTCCGGATCGGGATCGCGCGGGCGGTCCGTCGGGTGAATCGGATCGGGCAGGCGCGGGTTGCGCTCGCCATCGGTTGGAAAAATAATATTGCGTGCACCGGTCAACAAAATCGCCAAATTGACAGCCCAGACGCAAAAATTTCTCATTCTTTCGAGGTTTGACACGCCATCATGACGACCCCTCTCGATGCGTTCGATCGCAAGCTGTTGATGGAAGTCCAGCGCGACGCGCAGACGCCGCAGTCCGAGCTCGGCGCGCGCGTCAATCTGTCGACCGCCGCCGTGAACCGACGGCTGCGGCGCCTTGCGGAAGCGGGCGTGATCGAGCGCTATACGGCCGTCGTCGCGCCTGAGAAGGTCGATCATCCGCTGACGATCGTCGTGAACGTCGAGGTCGAGAGCGAGCAGATCGATCAGCTCGACGCGATGAAGCGCGCGTTCGAGCGCTGCCCACAGATCCAGCAGTGCTACTACGTGACGGGGGAATGGGATTTCGTGCTGATCCTCGCGGTGCGCAACATGGATCAGTACAACGCGCTCACGCGCGAGCTATTCTTCGCGAACAACAACGTGAAGCGGTTCAAGACGCTGGTCAGCATGAGCCGCGTGAAGGTCGGGCTCGACGTGCCGGTCGATGCCGGCGAGTGAATGCGGCGATGACACGGCCGGCGCGCGACAGCGTGCGCCGGCCGCTTCCCATCGACGGCTACGTCAACGACAACTGAAGCTCGCCGCCGAATTCACGTCGCCCGAGCCGTTGTAGCGCGCGACCTGCGGATACGGGCACAGCGGTCGCGTACGACCCGCGCCCCATGACGTCGGCACGTCCGCGTTCGGCACGGCGTTCGTCGTGTCGCGCGCGGTAGCCACGATCGCCGCGGGCGCCTGCCCCTGTTCGACCCATGCGACGAGCGGCGTCAGCATGTCGAACTGGTCGGCGGCCGGCCCGCCCGAGCAGTGGTTCATCCCCGGCACCGGATAGAAGCGTGCAAAGCTCGACGCATCGCCGCCGTTCGCCTGCGCGACCCGCGCGTACCAGTCGCGCGTGTCGTTGAACGAGAACACGGGGTCGCCCGTGCCGTGATAGACGAGCAGCTTCGCGCCGCGCGACTTCAGCGCGGCGAGGTTCGTCTCGTCGGGCGGCGTCATGAACGACCATGACGATTGCGTGTAAGGGCCGTTCGTCGCGAAGATCGCCGGCGCATCGTTGTCCATGTCGAAGCCGAGCGCGAATCCCGCAAGGTTCGCGAGCACTGCGGCCGTCTTCGGCGGCGTCATGAACGTGAACGCCATCGCGGCCGGGTCGAGCATGACGGAGTTCGACTGCTTCCACGCAGCCCAGCCGGGGCCCGACATGCCCGGATCGTACGGAAAGCTCGCGTACAGCGCCGTGCCCGCGCTGTTGCGCGCCCCGGTAAACACGTTCTCCAGCGCGGTCTTCTGCGCAGGCGTCAGGCAGGCGCCCGTGCGCGTGCCATTCGCGCAGGTGGGAATATCGGCATCGACGCTGAAGTGCGCCTGACACGCGGCGACGTCCTGCACCATCCCGTCTGTCGCGCCGTCGAGCGCATCGCATTTGTCGAGGATCTTCGCGCCGACGAACTGGCGTTCCGCATCGTTGAAACCGCTGCGGATATCCGGCAGCCCGTTCGTTCCCGTGGCCGATGCGATCTTCGCGAACTGCTGCGCGCCGTACATCTCGCCGATCGCCGCCTTCGGCAGATGGAAGCCCGGATCGCCGGCGATGATGCCGTCGTAGTCGGCCGGGTTGCGCACCGCCGTGACCATCGCGTGACGGCCGCCGTTCGAGCAGCCGCCGAAATAGCTGCGATCGGGCGCCTTGCCGTACGCGAGCCGGATCACCTGCTTCGCCATCGGCGTCAGCGCGTCGACGGCGCCGTAGCCGTAGTCGATCCGCGCCTGCGGATCGAGGCCGAACAACGGATTCTGCGCGGCACTGTGCCCGGAATCCGAGCTGATCACCGCAAAACCCTGGTTCAGCGCGTGGGTCAGCGGGCCGCCGCCGCCGATTTCGCCGGTCGCGGTCACGACGTTGCCGTCGAGCCCGCCGTTCGCCTGGTAGAAGAAGCGGCCGTTCCATGCTTTCGGCAAGCGCATCTCGAAGCCGATCGCATAGGTCTTGCCGTCCACCGCGCTCACGCGCTCGTTCATCTTCCCGGCGATCACGCAGTGCTCGGCGACCGGCTTGCCGGCCACCGTCAGCGCGCCAGCCGCCGCGGTCGTCACCGACGTGAACGACGTGTTCGCATACGCGAGCTTCGCGGCGAGCGCGTCGCAGGTCTGCGCCATCGCGGCCGGCGTCGCGGCGCTCAGGTGCGTGGGCGGCGCGCTGATCGAATCGTCGCCGCCGCAACCGGCGACCAGGGCGGCGGCGGACAGCGGCGCAATACAGAGGAATGCAGATTTCCTGTTCAAGATAACTCCCGTTCGGTTCGTCACGCCGGTGAATCAGAACATGTGCCGCACGCCGACCATCGCGCCGAGCTGCCCCATCCCTGCGCCCGGCGTCGTGCCGGGCCCGCCGCCGCTGACCGAGTAGCGCGCGTGCGCGCTGTTCCACAGATACGACGATTGCGCATACACGGCCGTGCGCTTGGTCAGCAGATAGGTCGCGCGCAGCGTGGCCATCGTCGCGCGCGTGTCGTGCGCGCTGTTGACGATCCGGTAGCCTTCGCCGTCGACGATGAAATCGGGCTTCACCGCATATGACGCGCCGACGAAGAACAGGTCCGAATGCGCGCCGGGCGCGGCCGGCGAACCGGTCGACACGCGCCGCCCGATCCAGCCCGCGCCGATCTTTGCGCCGGCCGCCTGCGCATACGCGCTCACGTGCGTGCGCGCATCCTTGCCGCCGCTGCTCGTGAAGGGGACGGGCGCCACGCCGTCGAAGAAGTTAGCCGCCGCGCCGGTGCCGCCGCGCTGTTCCTCGTACGACGCCGCCGCACCGAAGTACGCGCTGTCGTACTTGAGCATCACCGACCAGTTGCGGCACTGCACTGCGTCGCCCGGCACCTGCCCCGCGCACGTGCCCTGCCCCGGCGAGTTGCCGGTGCCCGCGCCGTCGCGCCCGAACGAATACGCGGCGCCGAACGTCACGCCGCGATACGTGCCGACGTAGGTCACCGCGTTGTCGGCGCGGCCGTTCGGCACGTACGCGTCGAACGAGCCGAGCCCGTAGATGTCGGGGCCGATGATGTCCGCGCCCTGCAGCGCGAGATAGGTCATCGTGTACTGACGGCCGAACGCAAGCGTGCCGAAGCCGCTCTTCAGCCCGACGAACGCCTGGCGCCCGAACAGCCGGCCGCCCTGCCCGAGATCGCCGCCACGCACGTTGAAGCCGCTTTCGAGCGCGAACACCGCCTGGTAGCCGCCGCCGAGATCCTCGGTGCCGCGCAGCCCCCAGCGCGACGGCAGCTCGCCCGTCACGCCCGGCATCCGCACGACGTGGTCGCCGGCCGCGTTCGCGTGCGACACGAATTCCACGCCCGTATCGATGATCCCGTACAGCGTCACGCTCGACTGCGCGTGCACGCCCGGCGCACCGAGCGCGCAGCACGCGCCGGCGGCCAGCAGGCCGTTCCTTGTCTTCGTCTTCATCGTTGCGTCTCCAGACCTTGAGTAAGCGCGCTCTGACGGCGCGCATTGAAAAATCGAACCGTCAGTCGCCGGCTTGCGGGCGGCGAATCAGCACGAATGCGGCGAAGGCCGCGACGAGCGTGACGGGAATGCTCGCGCCGATCACGACCGGCGCGCTGCGGCCGGCGGCCAGCAGCGTCGCGGCCGCGAGCGGCCCGACGACGGAACCGAGCCGGCCGACAGCCACCGCCGCGCCGACGCCGGTGCCGCGCATCGCGGTCGGGTAGTAGATCGCCGCAAGCGCGTACAGCACCGACTGCCCGCCGACGACGAACATCCCCGCCGCGAACGCGGCCGCCGCGAGCGACGCGAAACCGGGCGCCGCCGCGAGCGCGGCGAGCGACAGCACGATCCCGACATACATGCCGCCGACCACGCGCGACGCGCGCATCCGGTCGAGCGCCGCGCCGATGCCGAGCGCGCCGAGCCCCGCACCGACGTTGAACGCGATCTGCACGAGGCCGACGTGTGCGCGATCGAGCCCGCGCGAGGCCATCAGCGACGGCAGCCAGTTCAGCAGGAAGTAGAGGACGATCAGCGTGCAGAAGTAGCTGACCCACAGCGCGACCGTCGACGTCGCGCGGCCGTCGCCGAACAGCGTCTTCCCGACGCTCGTGCGCGCGGCCTGCGTGCCCGCGACGTCGAGATACGCGTGCGATTCCGGCAGGCACCACACGAGCAGCGGCACGAGCAGCAGCGGCCCCACGCCGCCGACGTAGAAGATGTGCCGCCATTCCGTGTCGCCCGCGAGCAGCACGCCGATCACCGACGCGATCACGCCGCCGAACGGGATTCCGCAGTACATCGTCGCGACCGCGCTGCTACGCGAGCGCGGGTCGACCGCCTCGGACGACAGCGCGATCAGGTTCGGCATCGCGCCGCCGAGGCCGATGCCGGTCAGCACGCGCACGACGACGAGCATCGCGAACGTCGATACCTGCGCGGTCGCGATCGACAGTAGCCCGAACAGCACGACCGACGCGATCAGCACGCGCTTGCGGCCGATCCGGTCGGCGAGCCGCCCGCCGAGCATCGCGCCCGGCAGCAGCCCGAAGGTACCCGCGCTGAACGCGATGCCCATCTGCGACACGGACAGCCCGAATTCGCGCGCCATGCGCGGCGCGGCGACACCGACCGACTGAAGGTCGAGCCCTTCGAGGAGGGCGATCGCGAAACACAGCGCGAGCGTGGTCGCGACCGTGGATTTTTCGGCAACGTAGGTGTTCATTCTGTCTCCAATCCCATGTCTTGTAGTCGGTCGGCCCTGCAACGGCCGCCGCGCGCCGCCGCCGGCCAGGGGCGGTTCGGCGCGCGGGGTGTCGTATGAATGGCCGCCTTTATCAGGCAGCCTGATTCACTGGCCGCGAAAGTGCCTGCCGGTGTCGTGGCCGGCCGGTCGTTCTGCCTGCGTGTTGCTTACCGCTGCAACTGCTCGCGCGTGCTGCTTACGCGTAAATCACGTCGGGATCGCGTCGCGCCGGGTCGTACAGCGCGTCGATCGTCGCCGCGCGATGCTTCTGCACGGCCGCCTGGTTCAGCGAACCCTTGTCGGTCACTTCGCCGAGATCGAGCGACGGCGGCGTGTCGATCAGCCGGATCCGCGCGACGAACGTCGAACCGCCGCTCGCGTTGCGGTTCAGCGCGGCGAGCCACGTCGCGAATGCCGCGCGCACGGCCGGCGTGCGCAGCACGTCGGTCACGGACGCATCGGCCGGGAACCCCGCCAGCGCACGGCATGCATCGACGCGCGGGAACACCAGCAAGCCGATGTCGTCGCGATCGATGCCGGTCACGACCACGTCCTGCACGTACGGCGCGCCGGTCGACACCGCGTTCGCGCGCAACGGCCCGACGCTGACGAACGTGCCGCTGCTCAGCTTGAAGTCCTCGGTCAGCCGCCCGTCGAACAGCAGCCCGAGTTCCGGCCGCTGCGGATCGGCAAAGACGCCCGCGTCGCCGCTGCGGTAATAGCCTTCTTCGTCGAACACGTCGCGCGGATCGACGTCCGCATGCCAGTAGCCGCGCATCACGTTCGGCCCCTTGAAGCGCAGTTCGTGCTTGCCGCCGCACGGCACGAGCTTCGCGTCGCAGCCCGGCGCGGGCAGCCCGATATAGCCGGCGCGCATCAGCGGCCCCGTCGTGAACAGGCACGACGGCGACGCCTCCGTCATCCCGAGGCCGGCCATGATCCGGATGCGCTCGCCGCAATGCGCTTCGGTCACGCGGTCGAGCCGGTCCCACGCCGCCTGCGACAGTCCCGCGCCGCCGAAGAAATACAGCTTCACGCGCGAGAAGAACGTGTCGCGCAGCCCGGCATCGCGTTCGAGCGCGGTAGTCAACTCTTCCCAGCCCTTCGGCACGTTGAAGTAGATCGTCGGCGCGATCTCTCGCAGGTTGCGCACGGTTTCGTCGAAGCGGCCGGGCATCGGGCGGCCGTCGTCGATATACAGCGTGCCGCCGTTGTACAGCGCGATGCCAAGGTTGTGACTGCCGCCGAACGTGTGATTCCACGGCAGCCAGTCGACCAGCACCGGCGGTTCGCGCGTGAGTTCCGGCATCGTCTGGCGCAGCATCTGCTGGTTGCTGCACAGCATCCGGTGCGTGGTCGGCACGGCCTTCGGCTGCTTCGTCGAACCGGACGTGAACAGGATCTTCGCGAGATGGTCGGGGCCGACCGCCGCGTGGATCGCGTCGATCGTGCGCGGGACGGTGGCGAGCAGGCGCGACAGCGGCACTGTGCGGCTCTCGACATCGGTTTGCGCATCGGCGTCGCGTGCGACGATCAGCGTCGCATCGACCGGCAACGTCGCGTCGAGCGCACGCGCGAACGGCGCGCGCTCGGCGACGAACACCGCACCCGGGCGCAGCACGCCGAGCGTGTGACGCAGCTTGCCGTAGTCGGTCGACACCAGCGAATACGCGGGCGAGATCGGCGAGTACGGCACGCCGGCCAGCATCGCCGCGAACATCAGTTGCAGATGCTCGAGATCGTTGCCGGACAGCACCGCGAGCGGACGCTCGGCCGACAGCCCGAGATCGACGAGGCCCTGCCCGAGTGCGCGGGCATTTTCGAGCATCTGCGCGTACGTGATCTCGATCCAGTTCCCGTCGGCGCCGCGCCGCGCGGCCAGCACGCGGTCCGGATGGGCTTGCGCGCCGCGCACGAGGCAGTCGGTGAGGCGCGTCGGGTAATCGCCGAGCGGCTCGCGCGAGCGCAGGTACCAGGTACCGTCGTCGGCGCGGCGAATCTCGGCCGCGCCGACCGCGACGGCGGCCGCGCGATAGCGCACGGCGTCGGCGTGTTGGCCGACCTGAAGCGGCGCCTTCTCTGCATTCATCGTCGGCTCGCTCATATGGGGTAGTGCCGTGGCGCGGTCTGCACGGTGATCCAGCGCAGCTCGGTGAATTCGGCGATCGACGCGCGGCTGCCGAAGCGGCCGTAGCCGCTCGCCTTCGTGCCGCCGAACGGCATCTGCGCTTCGTCGTGCACGGTCGGCCCGTTGACGTGGCAGATCCCCGATTCGATCCGGCGTGCGACCGCCATCGCACGTGCGATATCGCGGCTGAACACGCTCGCCGACAGCCCGAATTCGCTGTCGTTCGCGAGCGCCACCGCTTCGTCGTCGCTATCCGCGCGCAGGATCGCGACGACCGGCGCAAAGGACTCCTCGCGATAGAGTCGCATGTCGCGCGTGACGCCGTCGACGATCGCCGGCTGCATCGTCGCGCCTTCCACACGGCAGCCGAGCGGCAGTTGCGCGCCAAGCGCACGCGCATCCTCGACCAGCGACGCCGCGCGCGCGGCGGCCGACGCATCGACCATCGTGCCGAGCGGATGGCCGGCCAGCGGATCGCCGGCAACCAGCGTGCGCGCCTTCGCGGCGAGCCGCTCGACGAGCGCGTCGGCGATCGGGCGCGCGGCGATCACGCGCTCGGTCGACATGCAGATCTGCCCCTGGTTGAAGAATGCGCCGAACGCGATCGCGTCGACGGCCGCATCGAGATCGGCATCGTCGAGCACCAGCACCGGCGCCTTGCCGCCGAGTTCGAGCAGCACGGGCTTCAGGTGCGCGGCCGCGTGGCGCGCGATGATGCGGCCGACGTGCGTCGACCCGGTGAAGTTGATCCGCTTCACATGCGGATGCGCGATCATCCGCTCGACGAGTTCGGGCGCATCGGCCGCCGCGTGCGTGATCACGTTGACCACGCCCGCGCCGAGCCCCGCTTCGTCCAGCACCGCGCCGATCAGCGCGTGCACGCCCGGGCACGCCTCGGACGCCTTCAGCACGACCGTGTTGCCGCACGCGAGCGGCATCGCCAGCGCACGCGTGCCGAGGATCACCGGCGCGTTCCACGGCGCGATGCCGAGCACCACGCCGCACGGCACGCGCATCGCGAGCGCGAGATTGCCCGGTACGTCGGACGGGATCACGTCGCCGTTGATCTGCGTCGTCATCGACGCGGCCTCGCGCAGCATGTTCGCCGCGAGCGTCGCGTTGAAGCCGAGCCAGCCGGGCGTCGCGCCGGTTTCGGCGACGCCGGTTGCAATAATTTCGTCGATGCGCACGTCCATCAGGTCGGCCGCCTTCAGCAGCCGGCGGCGCCGCTCGGTCGGCGCGAGTGCCGCCCACGCGGGGAACGCGCGATGCGCGGCGTCGATCGCCGCGTCGGCGTCGGCCACGCCGGCCGCCGGCGCGCGCGATGCGAGCGCGCCCGTCGCGGGGTTGAAGCGGTCGAAGGTGCGGCCGTCGCGGGCGTTGCACCACTCGCCGCCGATCAGCATCCGTCTGTCGGTCATTGTCGTCTCCTGCCTTGCCTGTCTTTTGCGATTACGCCGGCGCGGAAGCCGGCGGCTGCGTCCGCGCTTGTCTCAGCGCTTGTATGCCTGCAGGCCCGGCTTGATCGTCTTGTCGTCGAGGAACTGCTTCAGCCCCTGCTCGCGGCCGCGCTCGGGGTCGCGCAGCTGCGCCTGGTCGAGCTTCGCATACAGGTAATCCTCGCACTGCTCCCACGTGAGTTCGCGCGAACGCTTGAAGCCGTGCTTCGCCGCGCGCAGCACGACCGGGTTCTTGTCCATCAGCCGCGCGGCGAGCGCGATCGTCGCGTCGCGCAGGCCGGCGAGCGGCACGCTGCTGTTCACGAGGCCCATCTCGGCCGCTTCCGCGCCGGTGAACGTATCGCCGGTCATGATGTAGTGCAGCGCTCGGCGGTGCCCGACCGTATCGGCCATCGCCTTGCTGACGAGGTTGCCCGGCGGGATGCCCCAGTTGATTTCCGACAGCCCGAATACCGCGTCGTCCGCCGCGATCGCGAGGTCGCACGCGACGAGCGGCGAGAACCCGCCGCCGAAGCACCAGCCGTTCACCATCGCGATCGTCGGCTTGTTGTACATCCGCAGGCGACGCCACTGCCATTCCGACGCGTCGCGGCGCACCTTTTCCTGCAGCGCGTCGGAGCCGCCGTCGATCTCGCGGAAATATTCCTTCAGATCCATGCCGGCCGTCCACGCGGCGCCCGCGCCGGTCAGCACCAGCACCTTCGCCTCGTCGTCGAACTCGACCGCGTCGAGGACTTCCAGCATCTCCCGGTTCAGCGTCGGGCTCATTGCGTTGCGCTTCTCGGGGCGATTCAACGTGACCCACGCGATGCCGGCCTCCACTTTCACTTCAACGGTCTGCCAGCGATTGTCGTACTTGCTCATGTCTGTTCCTGTCGTTCGTTTCCAGTGCGATTCGGTGCGCAGCATCCCCGCTGCGGACGACTTCATTTAATATCAGGCTACCTGATATTGCAAGCGGCACGAGCGCCGGTGTAAACCCGGAGCGGAACGCGGAGAAAGCGGCGGGGAAATCAGGGGGCGGTCGGGTGGCCGCCGATGGCGTGGACGAAGCGAGCGCGGGTCTCGCGGGCCCGCGTCGTGGAAATCGGGGCTGCGGTCAGCCGCGCAGGTTGCGCGAGAACAGTTCGAGCGCGCGCTGCACGTGCGCGGCGTCGTCGGCCGGGATGTCGCCGAGCATGCGTGCCTCGACCGGCCGCAGCGCGGCTTCGCATTCGCGCAGCATCGCCGCGCCCGCGTCGGTCAGCGTCAGCAGGATGATGCGGCCGTGCGACGGGTCGGCTTCGCGCGTGACGAAACCGCGGGCGGCCATCACGCTCATCACCTCGTTCGCCGATTGCGGCGTGATCCACGAGCGCTCGGCCAACTGCGCGTTCGACGATGCGCCGCGCGCCTCCAGCACCGACAGCGCCGTGTATTGCGCGAGCGTGATGCCGAGCGGTGCGAGCGCGTCGGTCATGTGGCGGCGCAGCAGCCGGTCGAGGCCGCCGATCACGTAGGTCAGGCGCTGTTGCACGCGCGCCTTCGGTTTGTCGGCCGGTGCGCGGGCGTTCTTCGCCGCGTTCTTCACGGCGCTTGCCGTGGCGCTCGTCGCGGCGTTTCTCGGTTTCGCGGGCTTGGTCGGAGTGGAACTCATGGCGCGGGCAGGATGGAATTGCGGGCCATCTTACCAGCAGGTCGAGCATCAAACCGCGCGAGATACCCTGTGCACTCACGCACGTGCTGCCACACATGAGCTGGAAGCGTGTTCAGCGAAGGTCGTCTACATCAATTTCAATCTCGACCCCTTGCTCGATAAGTGCGGCAATCGGCGTATAGATATCGGTATCGACCGTGTCTGCCACCCGAAGCGAGATGACGAGACCATATCTCGCCTTCTGTTTCCATTGCTTCAGTTGCTCCCAATCTTTCCACCACCCACCGACGGCAAAAACAGCGACATGCGATTTCGACGCGAGCTGTGCCGCGGTTCCTGTCCAGACATCCGAATGCAACGAGCCACGTGAGCGAAGTTGCAGGCCATACAACCATTGACCTGAATCTGGATCGGTGAATCCTGCCTCGCCCTCCATCCGCTCGACTTTGTTGATCCGCTTGCGGAACTCATCAGCGTCTTCAGTCGCGGCCTTCACCGCAAACCGCAGTGCGTGCGACTGATATCGGAACTTGCTTTGCCAGCCACGAGAGCTAGGGTTCGGTTCAACAAAATACGATAGCGTAACGCGCAGCTCAACTTGAGTTTCGCCAAGCGTACGCAACTCTTCTTCCGGCCACGGTAGCTCATGCAACTGCATGTCGCCGAGCGTGATCGACTTATCACCACGCACGTATGGACTGAATTCCCGCTGAATGACGAGCGTCGGGCGATGGATTGTTGAAAACTCAGATCGCTCAAGACTAACCATCCCGTAACCGAAAGTGCGGAGAAGTCGCTCCTTGTCTTCCTTTTTGGGAGCCACAGGTAAAGTTGCGCGCATGGCTGACGTGTATTCAGCACCGTGAACGACGAGGGCACGAATCGTTTCCGGCCAATACATTGGATAGCGGGCACGCAAATGGGCACATATTCTCGCCACCTCCGCCGCAGCGCCACTCGTATCACCCGAAGCGATGAACGGCTCGTCAATAGGAGTGTTGGACGTCGTCAGTACACGCAAGGATTCTGGTCCGACATCAACCATTCCGAGACCGTCGAGTGACCCATTACCCCCCTCGGCGACGACGTCAGGTTTGAATGGCCATGCAGAGCCAGCCCAAATCAGCGACGTTGTTGAGGATGGCGACAGCAGGCCAATTTTGGCAATTGCTGTATGTCCGTTGTGCTTCTCAACATCGATATCCACGAGGTCGGTACAGGCTCCGACGGTCAATGCATTCCACGCTTGTGCGGGATTTTGAACTGGACTTTGAGCGTTCGCATTCGGATACTGAGACCATTCTGGCCAGTCGACGTTACCTGCGGAGAGAACAAAGAGCCGCGGAACACGCGGGCTATCTTCAATTTTTTCTTTGGCCTTAAACATTGCCTTCAATGCTGGCACATCCAGTACCGCTCGACCGAAGGCTAATTGATCCAAAGTCGCAGACCATTCAGATGGATTGCCCTCTACATGGCCCACCGACGTCGTCATCATCGCGAACACGCGAACCCGGTGCGCATTCGAAACTTCGACACGGCTAACCGAATCAATCGTGACAGCCCCCCACAGCTTCGGTGAGTTCTCTCCGTCGGGAGGGAGAATCTTCACGGATTCAAGGCGATGCGGGAGTACCACGTGCTCTGTCGAATTGAGCGCTGCTGATAAATTTCCGTAGAGCGCAATACCAGCCATCTCACTGCCGTGACTATTGGCGTCGTGTTTCGGCCACTTTGGATGGTAGGTATGCATATCATGTGTGTGGAGTGCCTGCTCGAGCAATGGATGCCCGTTGTTCACGCCAGTATCCAGAATGCATACATGCGGAGCGTCTTCGCCACCGACGGTCGTACGGTCGACCAAATCGAGAATCCAGTCAGCTTGCTCACTAGGCGTGAGTTCGCTGATGAAGAATTCTGCATTCGGTTCAATAAACCGAATCTCCGCAATCAGGTCGAGGACCTCAACCGCCCTTTCAAACGCGAGACGATTGCCATACGCCGCAACCACAATACGTCCAAGAAACTGAACATATCCTGGCGAAACGCTAATTCCAACCTTGTCTGCCTCAACCTTGAAGTCCGAAGCAACGGCGTCTGGTTTCCCCGCAGTGTGTCTCAGCCAGACCTGAAACCAATGATTTTTGCCGTCTTCGGGCGGATCTGCCGCATCAGTCCAAAGCTCAGAAAATGCTGCGCGTCGAATGTTTTCGATCGCATTGACCAGAGATGCATTCTTTGGTTTGTCGCCCTTCTTATTGTTCTCTTCGATGTATTCTTTGATGCGCCTCACGAATGCGGAGAGCTTTCCATCCGGAACATGCAACACCACAATGTCATAGTCTTCATGTGGGATGACGGCCGAAAGCTGGATGCCATCGTTTGCCCATTCAACCGAGCTGTAGTCGAAGGAGTTGCGTGGCTTGAATTCAATGGCGATACGAATGCCTCGACGCAACGGTAACCCAAGCTGTTCGCGCAAGTCTTCCAGTTCTTCGATCTCGCCGCCGAGCTCCTCAATTTGCTTTAGCAGGCGCGCGCCATGCGCC
Organism: Burkholderia sp. A2; assembly: GCF_001729305.1. Taxonomy (NCBI): domain Bacteria; kingdom Pseudomonadati; phylum Pseudomonadota; class Betaproteobacteria; order Burkholderiales; family Burkholderiaceae; genus Burkholderia; species Burkholderia sp. A2. Next base: position 290,243 of record NZ_LZXX01000149.1, read on the forward strand.
CCTCGGTCTGCTCGCTGCGGAGCCGGCTCTCGAATGACGTTCAAAGGAGAGCGAAATTTAACCCCGGTCACATATCCGTCAGCGGACAGGTGACTTTTCAGTTCATCTGCCATTCTCTCTAGCTCTAGCTTTAGTTTTATTAGCTCAAGAGTCTACAGCAACTTTTACCGAACCCTACGCTCGAAAATCGCGGCCTTGCGCACGTTCTTCAAGATGGCGGGCCACGCTTTCATGGCTGACCACCCGATTGCCTTCCATGATGGCGTCTTTCAGCGCGTCGACGCACGCCTTAACGATATCAGCATGAGATTCGCCACAACCAATTTGCGCCAGACGCGGGAAGTCGACCTTAGATGTCGCGAACGTGCCAAGGTTATTCTTGAGCAGCGCCTCAATCTGTTGCTCGTCTGGCGCCTCGTACTGGATGACGTCGTCGAAACGGCGGAACAACGCCGTATCAAGATCCTTCCCATGATTGGTGGCCGCGATCAACAAACTATCGGACGTGTCTTGTTCGATGAGTTGTAGGAACATGTTGAGAGTACGGCGCATTTCAGCAACGTCGTGCTGTCTGCCCCGTTGCAGCCCCAACGAATCGAACTCGTCAAAGAAGTACACCCCGCGCGTCGACTTCAGCGCCTCAAACACAAGACGCAGCTTGGACGCGCTTTCGCCCATGAACTTCGTTATGAGGCTGTCGAACCGCGCCGTGAACAAAGGCAAACGAAGCTCACCCGCGAGAGCAGCCGCGGTCATGGTCTTACCCGTACCAGGCGGACCGACAAGAAGAAGCTTCCTTCGTGGGCTCAATCCGTGAAGGCGCAATTGTTCATGATGGCGCTGCTCACGCAGGACTCTGTCAAGTTTCCTCCGAACCGTTTCGGAAAGAACCATCTGCTGCAGGTGCTCATGCGGGTATTGCGCCGCCAGCAGTTCCGACAACTCGCCCTTCGGCTGGGCAAGAGGAATCGGACGCGCCGACATCTTGGCTCGCGACGTCGGTTGCTCGCCTGCCTTGCCGGCCTTCGCTGCGTCGACAAGGTCACGCAGTTCCGCAGCCAATTTGGTATGCCCACGATGAGCCTCGTCGGCGGCCATTTGCATTGCGACCGCGAAAAAATGTTCACGATTGTCACCAGCATAGGCACGGAGTAAAGCCTTAACTTGGTCGGAGCGAGCCATCAGAAACCTCTAAATATCTTGGTGCGAAGTATAGGACCTCACGCCTTTAGACTGATGCTACTATAGCAATTTAATGCAATTACAGCACCATTCAACATGCAACTTCCGCAAAGCCAGAGTGAGCTTATCCGTTGGGCACGCGGCGAAAGAACACAGGCCGAGTTTGCCGCCGCTCATGGAATCGACAAGTCATGTTTGTCGCGTTATGAAGCAGAGAAGCTCGGCGCTCCCACGAAACTTATCAACTATTGCTTGCGGGAGTTGGCGGCGGCAGCTTTGACCGAGTCCCAGACACGCGACGATTTGGGCGGAGCTCTCGAAAACGCAAAGCGAACCGTTGCTCTACTCGAGCGCTTGGCTACAATCCGCAGATAAGGGTCGACACTGTATATATATACAGCATTCGGAAAATTCAAGTCCGTCTGTAGCTGCCGCTCCGCGGCAGTTGAAGAGCCGCTACGCTACGCGCCGTCGCCAGTACCAGGCAACTTGCAGGGAAAAAGTTAACCGCGCGCCGCGCTCCTGCCCGCGAACCGCGCGGTCGGCAGCCCCGCGTAGCGCGTTTGCGCGACGAACACACCGCCCGCGTGCGTATCGCTCGCCAGCGCATCGTCGCTCAGCCCAACCCGCGCACTCGTCACATACAACCGGCCTTCACCGTCAATTGCGACGCAGCTCGGCTGCGCCGTCGGCACTTCAACGCGATCCGTCTCGACCCCGTCCGGCCCATAACGCACCACCCGCCGGCCGCCCCACTGCGCATTCCACACCCCGCCGTCACGATCGACGATCGAGCCGTCCGGATCGCCGTCCGCATCGGTCAGCCGCGCGAACGACCGCACATTGGCCACATCGCCGCCCGCGCGGTAATCGCACACGAAAATCTCGCGCACCAGCGAATCGCAGAAATACATCTTCGACCCATCCGGCGAGAACCCGATGCTGTTCGCGATCGCAGCCGCCGGCAACGCGAGCCGTTCGAGTGTGAGATCGGGATTGAGCCGATAGAACCCACCCACCGCGCGCGGCGGCTCTGCGCCTTCGTCCTTCATCCCGAACACGAACGCGCCGGCCCCGTCGCAGCGCCCGTCGTTCAACCGCGTCGGCAGATCGGGCTCGACGTCGACGATCCGCGTAAACGCACCGCTGCGCAGGTCAAAGAACGCGAGATGCGTCGCAAGCCCGACGAGCAGCACGTCCGGATCGTCAGTCAGCGCAAAACACGCGAGCCGCTCAGGCATCGCCCACTGCGCGAGGTCCGAACCGTCCGCGCGGCAGCGCCACAGCTGCGCGCCTTCGATGTCGACCCAGTACAGCGCGTGCGTCCTGTCGCACCACGTCGCGCCTTCGCCGAGCGTGTTTCGGCTGTCGGCCAGCAGCGTCGCCGCCGTGCCCGGATGAGTCTGTTGCATGCCGTCTCCGATATCTGATCTGTCGCGTTCGCGGGCGGCCGCGCAATCACCGAAATCAGATCTTCATCGCGCGCCGCTGGTTGCGACGATACTGGTCGAACAGCACCGCGAGCAACAGAATTCCGCCGCGTATCAGATATTGGTAAAAGGTCGGCACGTTCAGCAGGCTCATCGCGTCCTGCACGGAGCCCATGATCAGCACGCCGACCAGCACGCCGGAAATCGTCGCGACGCCGCCCGTCAGCGATACGCCGCCGAGCACGCACGCGGAGATCACGCCGAGCTCGAGGCCGACGGACGTCTTCGGGTCGCCGAGGCTCATCCGCGACGCGAGCATCACGCCGGCGAAGCCGGTCACGAGCCCTTGCAGCACGAACACGGCGATCTTGATGCGCATGACCGGCAGCCCCGCGAGCAGCGCGGCCTCGCCGTTGCCGCCGACGGCCAGCACGTTCTTGCCGAACACCGTCTTGCGCAGCAGGAAGCCGAACACGACGAAGCCGACGATGTTGCTCCAGATCGGAAACGAGATGCCGAGGAACGACCCGCCGCCGAGATCGAAGAAGCGTTCTTCCGAAATCATCACCGCGTCGCCGTTCGACGTGATGAACGCGAGCCCGCGCACGACTTCCATCATCGCGAGCGTGACGATCAGCGAGTTGATCCGGTAGCGCGCGATCAGCACGCCGTTCACGAGCCCCACCGCGCCGCCGGCGAGCACGCCTGCCGCGACACCGAGCACGATGCTGTGCGTCGCGGTGATCAGCGTCGACGCGACCACACCCGAGAACGCGACGATCGACGCGACCGACAGGTCGACTTCGCCGAGCGCCAGCACGAACATCATCGTCACCGAGATCGAACCGATCAGCGTGACCGACAGCAGCAGGCCCTGGATGTTGCGCGGCGTGAGAAAGTCCGGCACGGTCAGCGACAGCGTCGCGAACAGCACCAGAAACACCATCACGATGCCGGAGCGGTTGATCAGCTGCCATGCGCCGCCGCGCGCTCGCGCGGGCACGGCAGGGGTATCCGGGGTGGGGGAAGTACGTTGGGGTTGCATTGCCTGGCTCATAACGTTTGCTTTCCGGTTGACTGCGGGCCGCTAGCGCGGCAGCGCGAGCTTGATCAGCGCATCGGGCGTCGCCTGCGCCTTCGCGACCTCGCCCGCGATCCGTCCTTCCTTCATCACGACGATGCGGTCCGACACGCCGATCACCTCGGCCAGATCGCTCGACACGAGGATCACCGTGCGGCCCGCTTCCGCGAGTTCGTAGAACAGGTTGTAGATTTCCGCGCGCGCGCCGACGTCGATGCCGCGCGTCGGCTCGTCCATCAGGAACACGTCGATGCGCTCGGCCAGCCAGCGCGCGAGCACGACCTTCTGCTGGTTCCCGCCCGACAGCGCGCCGATCGGCGTTTCGCCGTCGCGGGTCTTGATCGCGAGACGCTCGATGTATTTCTGCGCGAGCTCGCGTTCGCGCCGCCCGTCGAGCAGCACGCGCGCCGGGCTGAAATGGCGGCGCGCGCTGATGTTCAGGTTGTCGGCCACCGACGCGATCGCGACGATGCCTTCCTGCTTGCGGTCTTCCGGGCACAGCGCGATGCCGGCGCGCACCGCGTCGCGCGGGCTGCCGAACGCCATCCGCTTGCCGTTCAGCTCGACGTGCCCGGCGCTCGGTCGCACCGCGCCGTACATCAGCTTCATCAGCTCCGAGCGGCCCGCGCCGACGAGCCCGAAGAAGCCGACGATCTCGCCGCGCCGCGCGGTGAACGACACGGGCTCGGCCAGCCCCGGCCCCGCCAGCCCCTTCGCTTCGATCAGCACGTCGCCGGCCGGGCGCGGCCGATAGCCGTACACGTCCTCGATCGAACGGCCGACCATGCAGCCGATCAGCCGGTCGCGGTCGAGATCGGCGACGGAATCGAACGTGTCGATGCGGCGGCCGTCGCGAAACACCGTCACGCGGTCGCACAGTTCGTACACTTCCTCCATCCGGTGCGTGACGTAGATGATCGCCCGGCCTTCCGCGCGCAGCGCGCGGATGATCCGGAACAGTTGCGTGGTTTCGCGCGCGGACAGCGAGCTCGTCGGCTCGTCGAACGCGATCACGCGCGCGTCGCGCATCAGCGCCTTGCCGATCTCGATCATCTGGCGCTGGCCGATCGACAGATACTTCACCGGGACGCCCGGATCGATGTGCTCGCCGAGCCGCTCCAGCGCATCGAGCGCGCGGGCCGCGAGCGCACGCTCGTCGACCACGCCGAGCCGGCTCGGCAATTGCCCGAGCATCAGGTTTTCCGCGACCGTCAGCTCGGGCACCAGATGCAGCTCCTGGTAGATGATCGCGATGCCGGCCTCGAGCGCCGCGCGCGTCGACGCGAAGCGCTGCACCGTGCCGTTCAGCGTCAGCGTGCCTGACTGCGGATGGTTCACGCCGGATAGCACCTTCAGCAGCGTCGATTTCCCCGCGCCGTTCTCGCCCATCAGGCCGTGCACCTCGCCCGCGCGCACCGACAGCGACACCGCGTCGAGCGCGCGCACGCCCGGAAACGTCACGGTGATGCCGTCGAGCGCGAGCAGCGGGCCGTCCGGCGGCGCACCCGCTTCGGCGTCGTGGCCGGGCACGGCCGTCATCGTCTGCATCGTCATCGCGTTCTCGCCTCGCCCCGCTCAGATACCGAGTTCGGCACGCACGGCCTGCCAGTTCGCGCGCGTCATCAGCTTGCCGCTCGTCTGCGTGTCGGCCGGCGGCGTCTTGCCGTTGCGGATCCAGTCGACGAGGTTCTGCGTGCTGTCCTTGCCGTGGTTCGTCGAGCTGACCGCGATCGTCCCGTAGAAGCCCGTCGGCTCCTTCTTCTGGAATTCGGCGAACGCCTCGCCCGCGCCGTTGATGCCGACGCCGATCACGTCGGCCGCCGGGATGTGCAGCTGCTCGGTCGCGCGCACCGCGCCGAGCACGGTTTCCTCGTTCAGCGCGTAGATCACCCATTTCTTCACGTTCGGATGGCGGGCGAGCACCGGTGCCGCCGCGCTGAACCCGCCTTCGTCGTCGGTCGTCTTCTGCGGCGCGTCGAAGATGTTCTCCTTGCGGAAGCCGTTCGCAAGCAGCGCCTGCGTCGCGCCGTCGGTGCGCAGCTTCGCGGTCGGCAGCTCGTAGTTCGTGATCCGCAGCGCGCCGACTTCCTCCGGTTTCCAGCCGCGCCGCTTCATCTCGTCGGCGATCGCCTGGCCGACCTGGTTGCCGATCTTCGTCGCCGACATCCCGAGGTGCGGCACGTTCGGCAGCGGCTTGCCGCTCGAATCGACGAGCTGGTCGTCGACGGTCACGAACTTCATGTTGTAGCGCTTCGCGCGCGACGCGATCGCCGGCCCGAGCCGCACGTCCGGCGCGCAGATCACGAAGCCTTGCGCACCTTGCGAGCCGAGGTTGTCGATCGCGGCCAGCACCTTCTCGCCGTCCGGCGTGCCGATCTTCACGACCGAGAAGTTCTCCTTCTGGCCGAGCGCGGACGCCGCATTCTGCTCGTTGATGAACCACGCCTGCTCCGGCATCTTCACGAGGAAGCCGATCTTCAGCGGCGCGTCGGCATGCGCGGCGCCCGTCATCCCGAGCGGCGCGATGCAGAGCGCGGCCAGCAGCGCGCGCAGGGTGTGTCGACGGATCGTGTGAGTCGTGCGGTTCATGGGTGTCTCCTTTGTATCGGCTGATGCCGTGATGCGTGTCGAAATATCAATCAATCGTCGCGTGCGCTTCATGCCGAAGCGCACGCAGGTTCAGCGGCCGAACGCGTCGGTCTGCACGCGCCGGCCGAACAGGAAGGCATCGGCGACGAGCCGCAGCGGCCGCACGTCGACGTCGCTTTCGCCACGCGCGATCAACGCGTGGAAATGCGCATACAGCGCCGGGTACTCGCGTTCCGGCCCGATCTCGATCGGCTCGCCCGCGATCGACAATTGCGCGCCGCCGCGGCTGATCGCGAGCACGCCGTCGGCCGTGTCGACCGCGATCTCCCATTGCTCGACCGGGCCGTGCCGCCAGTCGAATTCCGCGCGCACCGGCACACCGTCGGTATCCGCGCAATCGAGTTCGGCCGCGATCGGCATCTGGGCGTCGCTCGGTACGATCAGCGTCGCCTCGCGCAGCACGAGCTCGCGCGGCAGGATGCGCGTGACGATCGACAGCGCGTTGATGCCTGGATCGAACACGCCGAGGCCGCCCGGCTCCCAGATCCACTGCTGCCCCGGATGCCAGCGCCGCACGTCTTCCTTCCAGCGCACCTGCACCGCGCGGATCGTGCGCGTGGCGAGCCACGCGCGCGCCGGTTCCACCGCGCTTGCGCAGCGCGAATGCCAGGTCGCGAACAGCGTGAGTCCGCGCTCGCGCGCCAGCGCGTCCAGCGCGGCCACTTCGCCGAGCGTCGCGCCCGGCGGCTTCTCGAGCATCACGTGCTTGCCGGCTTCGAGCGCGGCGCGCGCCTGCGCGTAGCGCACCTGCGGCGGCGCGCACAGCGATACCGCGTCGAGTTCGGGCTCGGCGGCCAGCAGCGCGTTCAGATCCGGATAATTGCGCACACCGTCGACTTCCGCGTGACGGCTCGCACAGGCAGTCAGCGCGAAGCCCGGTTCGGCGGCGATCGCCGGCAAATGCTGGTCGCGTGCGATCTTGCCGATCCCGACCACGCCCAGCGAAACTGGATGATTCATCGTGCGTCTCTCCTTCGCGAATCGCTCAGCGCGCCCAGCGCAGCACGAGCGGATCGAGCCGGCGCGCGATCGCGAGCAATTCCGCGCGCGTGTCCGGGTGCAGTTCCGGCATCGGATGCCGCGGCCGCTCGCACGCGATCACGCCGCCGGCGCGCATCAGCGCCTTCGCGGTGAGGATCCCGGACTGGCGGTTCTCGTGATTGATCAGCGGCAGCCACGTCTGGTAATGCGCGAACGCATCGTCGTGGCGGCCTTCGCGCCATGCTTCGAGGATTGGCCGGATGCCGTCCGGGAAGCCGCCGCCCGTCATCGCGCCGGTCGCGCCCGCATGGAGGTCGGCGAGCAGCGTGATCGCCTCCTCGCCGTCCCACGGCCCCTCGATCGCGTCGCCGCCGAGCCGGACCAGCTCGCGCAGCTTGTTCGCCGCACCCGGCGTCTCGATCTTGAAGTACGCGACCTGCTCGATCTCGCGCGCCATCCGCGCGAGGAACGGCGCGGACAACGGCGTGCCGCTCGCCGGCGCGTCCTGGATCAGGATCGGGATGTCGATCGCATCCGACACGCGCGCGAAGAAATCGAAGATCTGCGCTTCCGGCACGCGGAACGTCGCGCCGTGATACGGCGGCATCGCCATCACCATCGCCGCGCCGAGCTGCTGCGCGCGCAGGCTGCGCGCCGCGCAGACCTGCGTGCTGTAGTGCGACGTCGTGACGATCACCGGCACGCGGCCCGCGACGTGTTCGAGGATCGTGCGGGTGAGCACGTCGCGTTCGTCGTCGGTGATCGCGAACTGCTCGGAGAAGTTCGCGAGGATGCACAGCCCGTCCGAGCCGGCGTCGATCATGAAATCGACCGCGCGCTTCTGGCTCGCGAGGTCGAGCTCGCCGGTGTCGGAAAACGTCGTCGGGACGACGGGGAAGATGCCGCGATAGCGCGGTGTGCTGCTCGATGTCATGGTGGGTCCTGCGTCAGTCGAATCGGCGTTCAGCCGGAAAACAAGGCGTTCAGGATTCGCGGGCGAATGCGCCCGCGGCCGGCTCGGGCGCGCGCAGCGCGGCCCGGACCACGAACGTCATCAGCACCGCGAACAGCAGCGTCGCCGCGAGAAAGTACAGGCCGGCCGCGAGGCTGCCGGTCGATGCCTTGATCAGGCCGATTCCGTACGGCCCGACGTAGCCGCCGAGATTCGCGAGCGAATTGATCGCGGCGATGCCGACCGCCGCGCTCGTGCCGGCCAAGAATTCGCCGGGCAGCGCCCACACGACGGCCTGGATCGAATACAGCGAGAACGCGGTGAGGCAGATGAACATGAATTGCAGCGCCGGCTGACGTACCCACGCGCTCGCGGCCATCGTCACGGCGGCAGCCGCCGACACGACGACGATGTGCCAGTAGCGCTCGCGCTTGCGATCCGAATGGCGCGGCACGACGAGCAGGCCGACCACCGCGAACAGGTAGGGCACGGCGGACAGCAGGCCGGTGATCGCATCGCCGGCGCCGAACGCATGGATGATCGTCGGCAGCCACAGCGACAGCCCGTAGATGCACAGCGGGAACGGCAGGAACAGCGCGGCGAGCAGCAGCACGCGGCGGTCGCGCAACGCGGCGAGCGGATTGCGGTGCGAATCGGGACGATAGGCGTCGCGGTCGGCGGCCAGCTGCCGCGCGATCCAGCGGCGTTCGTCGTCGTTCAGCCAGCGCGCATGCGCGGGCGATTCGGGCAACAGCCGCAGCGTCGGCCACGCGAGCAGCACGGCCGGCAAGCCGCTGACGACGAACAGCGTCTGCCAGTCCGACAGGCCGAACCACCCGTGCGTCGACAGCAGCCATCCGGCGAGCGGCCCGGTCACGATGCCGGCGAGCGGTTGCGCGAGCACGAGCAGACCGATCACACGGGCGCGGTCGCGCATCGGGAACCATTGCGTCAGGAAGTACAGGATGCCGGGATAGAGGCCGGCTTCCGCCGCGCCGAGCAGGAAGCGCAGCACGTAGAAGCTGGTCGGCCCCTGCACGAGCGCCATCGCCATCGTGATCACGCCCCACGTCGCGAGGATGCGCGCGAACCAGACCCGTGCGCCGAAGCGTCCGAGCGCGAGGTTGCTCGGCACCTCGCACAGGAAGTAGCCGATGAAGAACAGTCCCGCGCCGAGCCCGTACGCGGCGTCGCCAAGGCCGATCGCGGCGTTCATGTGGAGCTTCGCGAAGCCGACGACGGTACGGTCGACGTAGGCAACCACGTAGATCAGCGCGAGAAACGGCACCAGCTTGCGCGTGAGCAGGCGGGTCAGTTGCCGTTCGTCGACGGCTGTCGGCGAATCGGACTGTTCCGCCGCGGCCTGCGCGGGCGTGTACTGCGTCGTCATCTTGTCTCCTGTCGGCCCACGTTGGCGCTTTAGCGCTTACGTGGGCCCCATGCTTCGCGGTCGGTCTGCGTTAGCGCTTTAGCGCTTATGCAGACCCCATGCTTCGCGGTCGGCCCATGTCAGTGCTTTACCGCTGACGCTGGGCCGCGTATCTGCACAACGGGCTATACCGACCGCCGCTCAATGCGAATGGCTCGGCACGTCCGCGCCGCGCATGCCGACCAGAAAATCGAGGTCGCACCCCTCGTCGGCCTGCAGCACGTGATCGATATACAGCCGTGCATAGCCGCCCTTGCCGAGCTGGCCGGCCACGCCCGGCGCCGCGGTCGGATCGACGTCCGACAGGCGGCGCTGCAACTCTTCATCCGTAATGTCGAGATGCAGCGTGCCGGCCTCGCAGTCGAGCTCGATCCAGTCGCCGTTGCGCACGGCTGCGAGCGGCCCGCCGGCCGCGGCTTCCGGCGCGACGTGCAGCACGACCGTGCCGTATGCGGTGCCACTCATCCGCGCATCGGAAATCCGCACCATGTCCTTCACGCCCTGGCGCAGCAGCTTCGGCGGCAGCCCCATGTTGCCGACTTCAGCCATGCCCGGATAACCGCGCGGCCCGCAGTTCTTCAGCACCATCACCGAGCTCGCGTCGATGTCGAGCGCTTCGTCGTTGATCGTCGCCTTGTAGTGGTCGAGGTTCTCGAACACCACCGCGCGGCCGCGATGCTTCAGCAGTTCGGGGCTCGCCGCCGACGGTTTCAGCACCGCGCCGCGCGGCGCGAGATTGCCGCGCAGGATGCGGATCCCGCCGTCCGCGATCAGCGGCCGGTCGAGCGGACGGATCACTTCGTCGTCGTAGTTCGGCGCTTCGCGCACGTTGTCCCACAGCGACTTGCCGTTCACGGTCAGCGCGTCCGGGTGCGGCAGCAGCCCGCCTTCGCCGAGCCGGCGCAGCACGGCCGGCAGCCCGCCCGCGTAATAGAACTCCTCCATCAGGAAGCGCCCCGACGGCATCAGGTCGACGATCGTCGGCGTGTCGCGGCCGATGCGCATCCAGTCTTCCAGTTCGAGCGGCACGCCGATGCGGCCCGCGATCGCCTTCAGGTGGATCACCGCGTTCGTCGAGCCGCCGATCGCCGCGTTCGTGCGGATCGCGTTCTCGAACGCGGCGCGCGTCAGGATCTTCGACAGCACGAGCCCTTCGAGCGCCATCTCGACGATGCGGATGCCCGACATGTGCGCGAGCACGTAGCGGCGCGAATCGACGGCCGGAATCGCCGCGTTGTGCGGCAGCGCGACGCCGAGCGCCTCGGCCATGCACGCCATCGTCGACGCGGTGCCCATCGTGTTGCAGGTGCCGGCCGAGCGCGACATGCCGGCTTCGGCCGACAGGAAGTGATGCACGTCGATCTCGCCGGCCTTCAGCGCTTCGTGCAGCTGCCACACGGCCGTGCCCGAACCGATGTTCTTGCCTTCGAGCTTGCCGTTCAGCATCGGGCCGCCCGACACGACGATCGCCGGCACGTCGCAGCTCGCCGCGCCCATCAGCAGCGCGGGCGTCGTCTTGTCGCAGCCGGCGAGCAGCACGACCGCGTCGATCGGGTTGCCGCGGATCGCTTCCTCGACGTCCATCGACGCAAGATTGCGCGTGAGCATCGCGGACGGCCGCAGGTTCGATTCACCGTTCGAGAACACCGGGAACTCGACCGGGAAGCCGCCCGCTTCCGAGATCCCGCGCTTCACGTGCTCGGCGAGCTTGCGAAAGTGCGCGTTGCACGGCGTCAGTTCGGACCACGTGTTGCAGATGCCGATGATCGGCCGGCCGTCGAATTCGTGATCGGGAATGCCCTGGTTCTTCATCCAGCTCCGGTACATGAAGCCGTTCTTGTCGTTCGTGCCGAACCATTGAGCGGAGCGCAGCCTGGGTTTTGTTGCCGACATCGTCAGTCCTGTGGTGACGGGATACCGGCGCAGTCTAGGCAGAATTTTGATAACTGGCTAATGACGATTTAGGCGATTACGATATCGATTCAGATATCGATATAAACCCGTACGATGACCGAAGCCAGCCCGTGGGGAAACCGCGCCCGCCTGAAGACGCGCCAGTTGCTGCTGCTCGTCGCGCTCGCCGACGAAGGCAGCATTCATCGCGCGGCGGCCGCGCTGAACATGACGCAGCCGGCCGCGTCGAAGCTGCTGCGCGAGCTCGAGGAATCGATCGGCGCGGTGCTGTTCGAGCGGCTGCCGCGCGGGATGCGGCCGACGCTGTACGGCGACGCGCTGATCCGCCACGCGCGCGCGGCGCTCGGCAGCCTCGACCAGGCGCGCGAGGAGCTGGCCGCGCTGAAGGCCGGCCATCTCGGCCACGTGGCGGTGGGCGCGATCACGTCGCCGGGCCTGCGGCTCGTGCCGCCGGCCGTCGCCGCGGTGAAGGGCACGCATGCGGGCCTGCACGTATCGGTCGAGATCGACACCAGCAACGTGCTGCTCGAACACCTCGCGCAGGAAAAGATCGACATCGTGCTCGGCCGGTTGTCCGCCGAACACGACAAGCTGCGCCTGCGCTACGAGCCGTTGACCGGGGAATCGGTGGCCACCGTCGTGCGGCCCGGCCACCCGCTGCTCGCGCAGGCGCCACTGTCGCTCGCGGACGTGCAGCGCGCCGCGTGGGTCGTGCCGCCGGCCGGCAGCGTGCTGCGCCACCGCTTCGAGCTCGTGTTCCAGCGCGCAAGCCTCGCGCCGCCGGCGAACGTCGTCGAGACGGCAGCGCTGCTGTTCATCACGCAACTGATCGAGCAGAGCGACATGATCGCGGTGCTCGCCGAGGACGTCGCGCACTACTACGCGCGGCACGGCATCGTCACGGTGCTGCCGCTGGAGATGGACTGCCGGATGGACGATTTCGGGCTCATCACGCGCACCGACCGGCTGCATTCGCCGGCCGTCGCGGTGATGGTCGACGCGATTCGGGCCGCGGCGCGGGAGGTTTACGGCGTCGTGCCGTGACCGCGCGGTCGCGATTTCCTACTCCGCGGCAAACCCGACTACCGGTTCGCAGCGAATCGGGAAGTTGACCGAATTCGCGATGTAGCACTTCGCATGCGCATCGTGATGCAGATGCGCGGCCCGGTCACGATCGTCGCCGGCCCGGATCGTCACCTGCGGGCGCAGCACGATTTCGGTGAAGCGCCCCGCTCCGGCGCCGTCGAGCATCGTGCCTTCCGCGTGGTCGACGTAGGCCAGCACGCGGATGCCGGCCTCGGAACACAGGTGCAGATACCACAGCTTGTGGCATGCCGACGCCGACGCGAGCAGCAGGTCTTCGGGGTTCCAGCGCGCCGCGTCGCCGCGGAACGCCGGGTCCGACGAACCGGGGATATCCGGCTTGGAACCGGCGCGGATCACGTGATCGCGGCCGTACTCGCGATACCCCGACGTGCCGGTGCCGCGATTGCCCGTCCACTCCACTGCGACGCGATAGTGATGTTCGCCCGATGCCATCTCGCTCTCCATTGATGTCGGTTGCCTTGACCGGGCCAAACACCGTTGCGTGAGGCCCGCCGATGGTCGCCATTCTGGCACTGGATCGACGCTTGGTATACCATTATTCCAAATTGACGGAACACGCAGGCATGGAAGCCAAACTCGACTCCACGGCGGACGCGGTCGCCGCGTCGCTGCGCGACATGATCATCAACGGCGAGCTGGCGGCCGGCGAGCGGCTCGTCGAGCGCGATCTGGCCGAGCGGTTCGGCGTCAGCCGGATTCCGATGCGCGAGGCGATCCAGCGGCTCGAACACGAAGGCTTGCTCGATATCTTCAGGAATCGCGGCGCGGTCGTGCGGATGCTGAGCGCGTCGGACGTGCAGGAAATCTACGATCTGCGCGCGCTAATCGAAGGCGATGCGATCTATCGCAGCGTGAAGCGGCTCGACGACGAAACGCTCGCGCGCGCCGAACTCGTGCATCGGCTGCTCGGCGATGCAACCGGGCCGCGCCGGCAAGGCGAGCTGAACCGCGAATTCCACGCGTTGCTGTATGGGTGCTGCGGCAACGCACGGCAGTTGAAGTCGATCGCGGAGCTGCGCAGCCAGGTCGAACGTTACGAGCGCCTGCAGGCCACGCTGCTCGCGGATACACCGTCGTTCCAGGTCGAGCACGAAGAGATTCTGCAGGCATGTCGCGAACGCAATGCGCGGGCGGCACGCGCGATGACCGTCGCGCATCTCGATTCGGCGCGACGCATCGTGCTGCGGCTCGTCGAAGGCGGTTGAGGCGGGCGCGCGACCGCTCGCGCCCGGCTATCCCGCGTGCGGTACCGGCCCGGTGGTGCCGCGCACCCTCAGCGTCGGCGGCGACGCGATCCGCACGCGCGATGCGTCGTCGCCCTGCCCGCCCGCCTCGCGCAGCGTATTGAGCAATTCGACCGCGATGCCGGCCGCTTCGGCGGTCGGGATCGCGACGGTCGTCAGCGTGGGCCGCGTGTCGCGGGCGAGATGGATATCGGTGATGCCGACGATCGACAGATCGTCGGGCACGCGCCGGCCGCGATCGGCCGCCGCATGCATCGCGCCGATCGCCGGCAGGTCGTTGGTCGCGACGAGCGCGGTCAGCTCGGGATGCGCATCGAGCAACTGCCCGGCCGCGCGCACGCCGCCCTCGATCGAATCGTGCCCGGCGCCGACGCGCGTCGCGTCCAGCCCGGCTTCGCGCAGCACGTCGACGCAACCATCGTAGCGCGCGGCCTGCACGCCATTTGCCGACCCGCCGACGATCGCGCCGATCTCGCGATGGCCGAGTTCGAGCAGATGCCGCGTCGCGATCCGCCCCGCCTCGCGGAAGTCCACCGCCACGCACGGCAAGCCCGGCGGCGGCGCCTCGGGCCGCTCCCAGAGGCACAGCACGACTGGCACGCCGCGCCGCGCGACGTCGAGCAGATCCGGCAGGTGCAGGTTCGCGTTGGTCACGAGAATCCCTTCGGAGATCGTGCCGGCGATCTGGTCGAGATACGCACGCCCCTGCAACGGATCTTCGTTCGTGTTGCAGACGATCAGGAACTGCCCGTTGCGGCGCACCGCGCGCTCGACCGCCAGCGCGAACTCCGGATAGAACGGATTCGCGATGCTCGACACCATCAGCGCGACCGTCGGCGCGCGCCCTTCCGCCAGCGCCCGCGCGGCGAGATGCGGCCGATAGCCGAGCGCATCGACCGCTTCGAGCACCCGCGCCCGCGTCGCGTCGCCCACCCGGCCGCGGTCGCGCAACACGTTCGACACCGTCGCGGCCGTCACGCCGGCGCGGCGCGCCACTTCATCCAGTGTTGCCATCGTTTGCCCACTATATGAGACGTCGATCCAGTATTTGCTTCGCTCACCGAAGCGGCGCACTATCGCCGCACACCTTGCCGCCCGACCGACGGGCGCGACTCGGCCGCGATCGCATCGCCCCTTTTTTTGATCGCGATGATTAAGCGCTTAATCAAGCAGTACGGCGCATTAAAACATGGAGCGGAGACAATGGCGAGCATCTCGATGCGACGCGTGCAGAAAGCCTACGGCGAGCACGCGCCGGTCATTCGCGACGTCGATCTGGAGATCGGCGCGCACGAGTTCTGCGTGTTTCTCGGGCCGTCCGGATGCGGGAAATCGACGCTGCTGCGCATGATCGCCGGGCTCGAGGATCTGAGCGCGGGCGAACTGTCGATCGACGGCCGCCGCGTCGACGACGTGCCGGCCGCCGAGCGCGGCGTCGCGATGGTGTTCCAGAGCTACGCGCTGTTTCCGCACATGACGGTGTACGAGAACATGGCGTTCGGGCTGAAGCTCGCGCGCGTGCCGAAGGCCGAGATCGACCGGAAGGTGCGCGACGCCGCGCGCATCCTGCAGCTCGACACGCTGCTCGAGCGCAAGCCGAAGGCGCTGTCCGGCGGCCAGCGGCAGCGCGTCGCGATCGGCCGTGCGATCGTGCGCGAGCCCGGCGTGTTCCTGTTCGACGAACCGCTGTCGAACCTCGACGCGGCCTTGCGCGGCCAGACCCGCATCGAGATCGCGCGGCTGCATCGGCAGTTCGAACGCGCGAGCGTCGTCTACGTGACACACGACCAGACCGAGGCGATGACGCTCGCCGACAAGATCGTGCTGCTGCACGCCGGCGCGGATACCGCGCAGCACGGCAGCATCGCGCAGGTCGGCGCGCCGCTCGACCTCTACCACCATCCGGCCAGCCGCTTCGTCGCGGGCTTCATCGGCTCGCCGCGGATGAACTTCCTGCCGGCCGTCGTGACCGCGTGCGACGCGCGTCGCACGACCGTCACGCTCGTGCCGTCCGGCGAAACCTTCGTGCTGCCGCGCGACGGCTCGGCGCTCGGCGCCGGCGCCGCCGTGACGCTCGGCATCCGCCCCGAACACCTGACGCTCGGCGCCGCGCCCGACGCGACGACGCTCGCGCGCGACGTCGCGCTCGTCGAACGCCTGGGCGAGCAGACCTACGTGCACCTCGACCAGCCCGGCGGCACGGCATTGATCGCGAAAGTGCCCGGCGACGCGCAGGTGCGCACCGGCGAACGCATGCACGTGCACGCGCCGGCCGCGGCCTACCACCTGTTCACCGAAGACGGCCGCGCGGTGCCCGCGTGCGCCGGTCTTCCCGTCCACCACTACGCATAAGGATCGGGCATGCGCCTCGGAGTCTGCTACTACCCGGAACACTGGCCGGAATCGATGTGGGCCGACGACGCCCGCCGCATGAAAGCGCTCGGCATCGAGCAGGTGCGGATCGCCGAATTTGCGTGGAGCCGCATCGAGCCGTCGCCGGGCGAATACGACTGGGGCTGGCTCGACCGCGCGGTCGACGTGCT
This sequence comes from Burkholderia sp. A2, assembly GCF_001729305.1. Classification (NCBI taxonomy): domain Bacteria; kingdom Pseudomonadati; phylum Pseudomonadota; class Betaproteobacteria; order Burkholderiales; family Burkholderiaceae; genus Burkholderia; species Burkholderia sp. A2. The sequence continues at coordinate 306,755 of NZ_LZXX01000149.1, forward strand.
CGGCGCGGCCGGCCTCGAGATCGTGATGTGCACGCCGACCGCCACGCCGCCGAAATGGCTGATCGACCGCCATCCCGACATCCTCGCGATCGGCGCCGACGGCCGGCCACGCGCGTTCGGTTCGCGCCGGCACTACGATTTCTCGTCGCCGACCTATCTCGAAGCGTCGCGCCAGATCTGCACGGCGGTCGCCGAACGCTACGGCCGCCATCCGGCCGTGCGCTACTGGCAGACCGACAACGAGCTGGGTTGCCACCAGACCGTCGTCAGCTATTCGCCGGCCGCACTCGTGCGCTTTCGCGAATGGCTGAAAGCGCGCTACGGCACGATCGACGCGCTGAACCGCGCGTGGGGCACCGTCTTCTGGAGCATGGAGTATCGCCATTTCGACGAAGTCGACGCACCCGTGGGCACCGTGACCGAAGCCCATCCGTCGCATCGCCTCGACTACCGGCGCTTCGCGTCCGACGAGCTCGCGCGCTATCACCGGATGCAGGTCGACGTGATCCGCGCGCACTCGCCGGGCCGCGTCGTCGCGCACAACTTCATGCAGCTGTTCACCGAGTTCGACCACTACGAAGTCGCGCGCGACCTCGACGTCGCGACGTGGGACAGCTATCCGCTCGGCGCGCTCGAGGAGCTTTGGTTCGCGCCCGACGTGAAGGCGCGCTGGCTGCGCATCGGCCATCCCGATTTCGCGTCGTTCAATCACGATCTGTACCGCGGCATGTCGAAGCTGCCGTTCTGGGTGATGGAGCAGCAGCCGGGCCCGGTGAACTGGGCGCACTGGAATCCGGCGCCGCTACCGGGCATGGTGCGGCTGTGGAGCTGGGAAGCGTTCGCGCACGGCGCCGGCTGCGTGTCGTACTTCCGCTGGCGGCAGGCGCCGTTCGCGCAGGAGCAGATGCACGCGGGCCTGAACACACCCGACAACCAGCTCGACGAAGGCGGCCGCGAAGCGCAGCGCGTCGCGCAGGAGATCGCCGCCGTGCTCGACGCCGGCGCGGATGCCGACGCGAACGGCCCGGTGCGCGCGCCCGTTGCGCTGGTGTTCGACTACGAAGCGAAGTGGCTGTTCGAAGTGCAGCCGCAGGGCGCCGATTTCCACTACCCGCGTTTCGCGTTCGAGTACTACTCGGCGCTGCGCTCGCTCGGCCTCGACGTCGACATCGTTTCCGCGCACGCGCCGCTCGAAGGCTACCGGCTCGTCGTCGTGCCGCCGCTGCCGATCGTGCCCGACGATTTCGCGTCGCGGCTCGCCGCGTCGGGCGCGCACGCGGTGTTCGGCCCGCGCACCGGCTCGAAGACCGCCGACCTGCAGATTCCACCGGCGCTGCCGCCCGGCCCGCTCGCGTCGATCCTGCCGGTACGCGTGTGGCGCGTCGAATCGCTGCGTCCGAACGTGACCGAACGGATCGACGGCACGCTGCGCGACGGTTCGCCGCTCGCGGGCGAAGCGCGTCACTGGCGCGACCTCGTCGAATTGAGCGACGACGACGCACACCGCGTCGTGCGCGCACGCTTCGCCGACGGCCATCCGGCCTGCCTGTCGCACGGCACGCTGCACTACTGGGCCGCGCTGTTCGACGACGCGACCACCGCGCGACTGTTCGCCGATGTCGCGGCCGAAGCCGGCCTGGCCCCGACGCCGCTCGGCGACACCGTGCGCGTGAGCCGGCGCGGCAGCCTGACTTACGTATTCAACTACGCGAGCACACCGCATGCGATCGACGGCGTACCGCCGTCCGCATTCGTGTTCGGCGCCGCGCAGGTCGAGCCGCAAGGCGTGGCCGTGTATCGAAGCCATTCGTAGCAATCGCCCCGGCGCCGCCGCGCGCCGGTCACGCACAAACAACGACACACAGGACTGGAGACACTCATGACCCATCGCCCCCTTCGCGTCGCTGCCCGCCTGGCGACCGCCGCCGCCATCGCGTTCGCATCGTTCGGCGCGACGACGCCCGCCGATGCCGGCACGCTGACCATCAACATCGCGTTCAAGGGCGCGAGCCAGCGCGCCGTGTGGCAGTCGACGATCGAAGCGTTCCACAAGGCCCATCCCGACATCGACGTGAAGCCGACCTTCGTCGACGAGGAAGCGTACAAGGTGCAGCTCCCCGCATGGCTCACGACCGTCGCGCCGGACGTCGTGAACTGGCACGCGGGCGAGCGCATGGCGTACTACGCGAAGCGCGGGCTGTTCGAGGACCTGAGCGGCGACTGGACGAAAAACGGCTGGGACGCGACGTACGCATCGACGCGCAGCGCGTCGTCCTATAACGGCAAGCAGTACGCGGCGCCGACCGTCTATTACTCGTGGGGGCTGTTCTACCGCAAGGACCTGTTCCGCAAGGTCGGCATCGCCGACGAACCGAAGACCTGGGACCAGTTTCTCGATGCATGCAAGAAGCTGAAGGCGGCCGGCATCACGCCGATCGCGATCGGCGGCCGCGACGCGTGGACGCTCGCCGGCTGGTTCGACTATCTCGACCTCCGCCTGAACGGCAACGCGTTCCACCAGCAGCTGATGGCCGGCGACGTGCCGTACACCGACCCGCGCGTGAAGAAGGTCTACACGACGTGGAAATCGCTGATCGACTCGGGCTACTTCATCGACAATGCGCTGTCCTACGATCTCGACGGCGCGCAGCCGTTCCTGTTCCAGGGCAAGGCCGCGATGATGCTGATGGGCACCTTCATCGCGGCCGGCTTTCCGCCGAACGCGAAGCAGGAAATGGGCTACTACCGCTTCCCCGTCATCGACCCGAAGGTGCCGACTGCCGAGGACGGCCCGGTCGAATCGCTGCACATCCCGACCAAGGCGAAGAACAAGGCCGACGCGCACACGTTCCTCGCGTTCGTCGAAACGCCCGAGATCGGCGCGAAACTCGCCGAAGGGCTCGGCTCGCTGTCGGCCAACAGCAAGTCGCCCGAGCCGGCCGATCCGATCTCGCGCATCGGCTTCCGGATCCTCGCCGACACGAAGGGCGGCGTCGCGCAGTTCTACGACCGCGACATGACGAAGGAAATGGCCGACGAGGGGATGAAGGGCATGCAGCAGTTCGTCGCGAACCCCGCGCAGCTCGACACCGTGCTCGCGCAACTCGAACAGACCCGCAAGCGGATCTACAAGAAGTGACCGCGTGACCCAACCGGCGGCCGCGCGCCGCCGTGTCCGTTTCAGGAGGCTTGCCGTGTCCAGTCCGACCACGTCCACCCCGCCCGCCGGCACCGCGCCGCCCCCGCGCGGCCCATCCGCCGGTGCGTTGCCCGCGCGCCGCCCGTCGCCCGCCGTGCGGCGGCAACGGCGCGCCGCGTGGCTCTTTCTCGCGCCGGCCTGCGCGATGGTCGCCGTCTATGTGATCTGGCCGATCCTGTCGACGCTGTGGCTGAGCCTGTACAACTGGGACGGGATGACCGAGCGCACCTTCGTCGGCCTCGCGAACTACGCGGAACTGCTGCATGCGCCGACGTTCTACACGGCGCTGCGCAACAACGTGATCTGGCTCGTGTTGTTCATGCTCGCGCCGCCGCTCGGCCTCGCGCTCGCGCTCTACCTGAACCAGGCGGTCGGCGGCATCCGGCTCGTGAAGTCGCTGTTCTTCGCGCCGTTCGTGCTGTCGGGCGTGGTCGTCGGGCTGATCTTCTCGTGGTTCTACGATCCGACCTTCGGGCTGCTCGCGCTCGTCGCCGGGCACGGCATCCCGGTGCTCGGCGACGCGCGCTATGCGACCTTCGGCATCGTGTTCGCCGCGCTGTGGCCGCAAACGGCGTACTGCATGATCCTGTACCTGACCGGCCTCACGTCGGTCAACCCGGAACAGATCGAAGCCGCGCGGATGGAAGGCGCGCGCGGCTTCGCGCTGCTGTGGCACGTCGTGCTGCCGCAACTGCGGCCGACCACCTTCATGGCGATCGTCGTCACCGTGATCGGCGCGCTGCGCAGCTTCGACCTGATCTCGGTGATGACGGGCGGCGGCCCGTTCGAGAGCTCGACCGTGCTCGCGTATTACATGTACGACCAGGCGATCAAGTACTACCGGCTCGGCTATTCCGCGTCGATCGCGGTCGTGCTGTTCGCGATCATGCTCGTCTACATCGCGTTCCAGTTGCGCCGCATGCTGCGCAACGAACAGTGACCTTCCGGGAGTTCACTCATCATGTTTCCGACACCCGTTGCCCACTGGAAGCCGGTATCGCGCCGGCTGTACAAGCTGTCGCTGCCCGTCGCGCTCGCGATCTGGCTGCTGCCGATGATCGCCGTGTTCGTCACGTCGGTGCGCTCGACCGAGGAGCTGGTCGAAGGCCACTACTGGGGCTGGCCGCGGCATTTCTCGATGCTCGAGAACTATCGCGACGCGCTGACGACGTCGCCGATGCTGCATTACTTCTGGAACAGCGTGCAGATCACGGTGCCGTCGGTCATCGGCTCGATCGCGCTCGCGGCGATGGCCGGCTTCGCGCTCGCGACCTACCGGTTTCGCGGCAATACCGCACTGTTCGGCACGTTCGTCGCCGGCAACTTCGTGCCCGTGCAGGTGCTGATGATTCCGGTGCGCGACCTGTCGCTGCGGCTCGGCGTGTTCAATACCGTCGAAGCGCTGATCCTGTTTCACGTCGCGTTTCAGACGGGGTTCTGCACGCTGTTCCTGCGCAACTTCATCAAGCAGTTGCCGTTCGAGCTGATCGAGGCGGCGCGCATCGAAGGCGCGGGCGAATGGACGGTGTTCTGGCGAATCGTGCTGCCGCTGATCCGGCCGGCGCTGGCCGCGCTCGCGATTCTCGTGTTCACGTTCGTGTGGAACGATTACTTCTGGGCGCTGTGCCTCACGCAAGGCGACGAGGCCGCGCCGATCACGGCGGGTGTCGCGGCGCTGAAGGGGCAATGGACGACGTCGTGGAACCTCGTATCGGCCGGGTCGATCCTCGCCGCGCTGCCGTCGGTCGCGATGTTCTTCGCGATGCAGAAGCATTTCGTCGCGGGGCTCACGTTCGGCGCGACGAAAGGCTGAACGCGCGCCGGTCGCGTTTTCGCATCTCCCCCTCCGCATCGTGAGGTTGCCCGCTTCGGCGGGCTTTTTTCATGCTTTGCGGATTCGGGCGAGGCCGCTTGGCGAACCTGGCTCGTCACCCGGGCTTCCACGCCGTCGACCGATTGAACTCGTCGCTCGCCGGGGCTTGGACGCGCGTGGACGTCAGCGCGCGACTTTGCCCGACGTCGATTCGGCTACGCGTACTTGTCGCCGACCGCACTGCGAATCGGATGGGTGTCGTAGACGATGATCATCCGTTCGATGAGCCCCGCCGTGTCGAACTCGAACACGTCGACGCACTCGAAGCGCGCCACCGAACCGTCTTTCAGGCCCCAGTCGTAGATGAAGTAACCTGTCGCACGTCGAGCCCCGCTCGTGCTGACGCAGATATCGATCGGTGTAATCTTGCTTTCTCCCGATGCGGCAGCGACCTTCGAAAAGAAGGGTTCGGGGCGCATCCAGCCGAGAAATGGCGAGAAAATCTGCGCGTCCGGCGTGAATAGCGCGCAGATGGCGCCGACATCGCCGCGCTCCAGTTCCCGCAGGTAAGCGCGCACCTGTTCCGTGTAGAGTGACTCCGACGTTGAGCCCAAAATTATCCTCCGATCATTCGTCGACACCCCGTTCATTCGCAAGAACAGGGCATCCGGTAGACGTACGATAGCGACGCACCGATGACCGAACAATCGAAAAATTTGCAACCCGGGTATGCGGCGCATGCATATCCGCTGGCTGACCTGACGCGGCCGCTCCCGCCGTTGGCGGCGATTCAGTCGTTCGTCGCGGCGGCGCAGCTGGGCAGCGTCAGCAAGGCCGCGGATCACCTATGCCGTACGCAAGGCGCGGTGAGCCGCCAGATACAGCAGTTGGAAACGCATTATCGATGCGCACTGTTCGTGCGCCATGTATCGGGGCTGACGTTGACACCGGAAGGCAATGCATTGCTGACGGTCGCGGTCAACGTGCTCACGCAATTGATCCAGCACGCGGATTCCCATGCACGGGCAACCTCGGCGCTCACGTTGAAGTTGCCGTCCACGTTCGCCGTTCGCTGGTTGCTCCCGCGGCTGCCGGACATTCATCGCGCGATGAGCGGGACGGAGCTGCGTATTTCGACATCCGCGGACGACACGCCGGATTTCACGACCTCCGACGTCGACGCCATCATCGTGCGCGGCACCGGACAGTGGACCGGCATGGAAGCGGTACCGCTCTTTTCCGAGCGGCTCACGCCGATGTGCGCGCCCGCGTTGGCGACATCACTGCGATCCGTTGCCGACCTTGCGCAGCTCGATTTGCTCCATCCCGGGCCCAGCCGCGCAGAGTGGAGATGCTGGCTCGATCACGTGGGGGCGCGCCAGATCGATGCGGGACGTGGGCTCGTATTCGATACCCTCGAATTGACGCTCGCGGCATCGATGGAAGGACACGGCATTGCAATCGGCGACCCGCGAATGGCGAGAGACCGGCTCCGTGCCGGATCGCTGGTGACGCCGTTTGACGAAGTGGTTGAAGACGGCCTTTCCTACTTTCTCGTCTATCCGCCCCAACGGGCGACACAACCGAAAATTCGTGCCCTCGTCGACGTCTTGCTACGACTCGCGCGAGAAGATTGATGGATCGGCACGCGTCCGATACCTGGGTGGGGCCGACACTCAAATGGCCCGCCCAAAGTACCGGCGAATGACAGGCCGGGTCAGAGATCGCCGCGCACTTCACCGGTTCCCAGCGCGCTCCGCTGCCGGTTGACCTCCGCCCACAGTTCATCGCTGTCGTCGTCGCGCAGCACGACCATCCAGTCCAGTTGATCGTCGGTCACGCCGAAGTACGCCAGAATTTCCCGCCGAACCCCATCGATGAACTCGGCGTATTCCGGGGTGGCCTGTGCCCGCGCGTGCAGGGCGTCGTATTCCGCATCGTCCACGCCGCCGCCCTGCTCGTCGATATAGCGCGAGATCCACTGTTCTCGTTCGTGGTCGTAATCGGCCTCGGCGCGCATCGCCTGCACGGCCGTGTAGAAATCCAGCTGGGCAAACGCGGCGATCGCCGCCGTTGTCGCCTCGTCGAATGTCGTCGTCATTCCATCTCTCACTTCAGTCATCGCACTTCATGGGTCACGCGGGAAAGCCGCTATCGCGCGCGGTTGCAGGTCGCGAACGAGAAAACCGGCAGCGCTGTTCCGAACCGTCCGTATGCGTTCACGCCATCGGTTTGTTCGATCGTATCGCGCACGTTGAAAAGGAAAGGATTCAGGCTACCTGGACGGTTTGCCGGGTTTGCCGCGACCACCAGCAGATTTGCCAGCAGCCTTCCCCGCCGCCGGCTTGCCGGCCGGTTTGCCGCGCGGCTTGTGCACGCTGAACGGGCTGCCGATGGTGTAGTCCGGGCCTTGACCGGCACCATTGGCCGCCGCGTGCTGCGCCCCAGGCTTGCGCTTGCCTTCGCCACCTTGCGTATGCGGCTTCTTGCCCGACGCCTGCCTGGCCACCGGCACAGCGTGCGGCACCTTCGGTTTCTTCGGCTTTTTGGGTTTCTTGATGATCTGGCCCGTCGCGCTGGTTTCCGGCACGCGATGTTCGGCTTCGAAACCCGGCTCTTCTTCCCGCCGCAGCGTCTGCCGGATCAGCGCTTCGATCGCGGCCAGTTGCGGCGCCTCATCGGCGCACACGAGCGACACCGCCACACCGCTCGCGCCCGCGCGGCCGGTGCGGCCGATACGGTGCACGTAGTCTTGCGCGACGATCGGCAGATCGACGTTGATCACCAGCGGCAGATCGTCGATATCCAGCCCGCGCGCCGCCACGTCGGTGGCGACCAGCATCTGCACTTCGCCCGTCTTGAAGCGCTCCAGCGCACGCAAACGCGCGGGTTGCGGCTTGTCGCCGTGGATCGTATCGACCGCATAGCCCGCTTTCTCCAGCATGACCGCCAGATAATCGACGCCATTGCGGGTCTTGACGAACACCAGCGCGTGTTCCCAGTTGTTTTGGGCCACCAGATGCATGAAGAGGTCGGGCTTGTTCCGCTTGTCGACCGGTACGACCCACTGCTTGATCTTGCTGGCCGCGGCGTTGGGCGGGCTGACGCTGATGTCGACCGGGCTGCGCAGAATGCCGGCCGCCAGCGTGCGGATTTCGTCGGAGAACGTCGCGGAGAACAGCAGCGTCTGGCGCTTGGCGGGCAACGCGGCAAACACCGCGTCGAGTTCGCGCGCGAAGCCGAGATCGAGCATGCGGTCGGCTTCATCGAGCACCAGCGTTTGCACCTGATCGAACTGCACGGCGTTCTGCCGATTGAGGTCGAGCAAGCGGCCGGGCGTCGCGACGAGCACGTCGACACCCTTGCGCAGCTTCATCATCTGAGGATTGATGCTCACCCCGCCGTAGGCGGCCAGAAATCGCAGATCGAGACCCTTCCCGTACTCGACGAAGCTTTGCAGCACTTGCTCGGCCAGTTCGCGCGTGGGCACCAGCACCAGCACGCGCGCACGGTTGCTGGATACCGCCGGGCCGTGTTGGACGAGCCGTTGCAACAGCGGCAGCGCAAAGCCGGCCGTCTTGCCGGTGCCCGTCTGTGCGGCGGCCATGACGTCCTTGCCGCCGAGCACGACGGGAATCGCCTTGGCCTGCACCGGCGTGGGTGTCTGGTAATTGAGGCCCTGCAGATTACGCAGCAACGGCTCGATCAGGCCAAGCGAGGCAAAAGACATGGACGTGTTCCCGGCTAAAATCGCAATTCTAGCGGTTACCGCGTCGGCCAAGCCCCTACCGCTCACGTCCAGCCTTCGAGCCGCAACGTCGAACGCACGAGCCGCTGTTCCTCCTGCTCGATCTCGCGCAGATAGTCGACGCACTGACGGATATGCTCGCTCGCGGCCTTGCGCGCCTGGTCGGGCAGCCGGCCCGTGACCGCGTTGTAAAGCCGCGCATGCTGGCGGTCGATCTGCTTCTTCAGCGGTTCGCGGTGATAGAGGTTGTTCACCGACGCGAACACCGAGCTGAGCAGCAGGTCGGTCAGCGACTGCAGCGTATTGACGAGCACCGGGTTGTGCGACGCCTCGCAGATCGCCAGATGAAACGCGTGGTCGAGCTTCGCGCGCGCGGCGGGATCGAGATCCTGCGCGTCGGCCGCCGTCATTTCCTCGTAGCGGCGCCGGATCAGGATGAAATCGGCCGGTGTGCCGCGCAGCGCCGCGAGCCGGGCGGCCTCGGCCTCGAGCATCCCGCGCACCTCGAACAGGTCGTACAGCGTGCGCGGCTGCGAGCCGAGCAGATGCATCATCGGCGTAATCGCGCGCTGCGGGGTCAGGCTCGCGACGAACGAACCCTTGCCGTGCGTCGTGTCGATGATCCCGCGCGCGTGCAGCAGCTTCATGCCTTCGCGCACGGCCGTGCGCGACACGCCTAGCTTCTCGGTCAGCCGCCGCTCGGAGGGCAGCGCCTGCCCGGCCTTCAGCACGCCGTCGACGATCAACTGCTCGATCCGCTCGGCGACGACGTCGGCCACGCGCCGCGCCGGCCTCTCCCGATCCTGCATTTCCATGCTGGTATGACCACTTTGGACGAATGATGTCGATTTTCGCACAAAGCCTTGTCGTTATTGGGTTTTATCGATCGCTCGACAAACCGCGATCGGTGGCTTTCCAAAAACTGGTACGACCACCTTCAAGACGGCTGGACAGGCCCGCGCGTCCCGCCAAGAATGCCGTCCATCCGGCGTGTCGCGCATCGCGCGGCCAGCTGCCTGGTGGAGACGGAGACACACGATGAGTTTCATCTACGACGAACGGATCGACGGCCCATTGGCGACCATCGACCGCGCCACGCTCGTCGCCGCGCTGCGCGCGGCGGCACCCGGCCTCGACGTGCTGCACGAACGGGAGGCGTTGAAGCCGTTCGAATGCGATGGCCTCGCCGCGTACCGCACGGTGCCGCTCGCGGTCGTGCTGCCCGATACGGTCGACCAGGTGCGCGCGGTGCTGCGCGTCGCGGCCGCGCACCGCGTGCCGGTCGTCGCGCGCGGCGCCGGCACGGGGCTGTCGGGCGGCGCGATGCCGCTGGAAAAAGGCATCCTGCTGGTGATGGCGAAGTTCAACCGGATTCTCGACATCGACCCCGATGCCGGCATCGCGCGCGTGCAGCCCGGCGTGCGCAACCTCGCGATTTCGCAGGCCGCCGCGCCGCACGGCCTCTACTACGCGCCCGACCCGTCGTCGCAGATCGCGTGCTCGATCGGCGGCAACGTCGCCGAGAACGCGGGCGGCGTGCATTGCCTGAAATACGGGCTCACGGTGCACAACATCCTGAAGGTCGAGATCCTGACGATCGACGGCGACACGCTCACGCTCGGCGCCGATGCGCTCGATGCACCGGGCTTCGACCTGCTCGCGCTGTTCACCGGCTCCGAGGGAATGCTCGGGATCGTCACCGAAGTGACCGTGAAGCTGCTGCCGAAACCGCCGAGCGTGAAGGTGCTGATGGCGAGCTTCGACGACGTCGCCGAGGCCGGCGCCGCGGTCGCGCGGATCATCGGCGCGGGCGTGATTCCCGGCGGCCTCGAGATGATGGACAACCTCGCGATCCGGGCGGCCGAGGATTTCATCCACGCGGGCTATCCGGTCGACGCGCAGGCGATCCTGCTGTGCGAGCTCGACGGCGCGGCAACCGATGTCGAAGAAGACGCCGAACGCGTCGCCGCGCTGCTGCGCGACGCGGGCGCAAGCGAGATTCGCGTCGCGCGCGACGAAGCCGAGCGCCAGCGCTTCTGGGCCGGCCGCAAGAATGCGTTCCCGGCGGTCGGCCGGATGTCGCCCGACTATTACTGCATGGACGGCACGATCCCGCGCCGCGAACTGCCGCGCGTGCTCGAAGGGATCGCCGCGCTGTCCGCCGAATACGGGCTGCCGGTCGCGAACGTGTTCCACGCGGGCGACGGCAACATGCATCCGCTGATCCTGTTCGATGCGAACCGGCCCGGCGAGCTCGACCGCGCGGAAGCGCTCGGCGGCAAGATCCTCGCGCTGTGCGTCGCCGTGGGCGGCAGCATTACCGGCGAACACGGCGTCGGGCGCGAGAAGATCAACCAGATGTGCGTGCAGTTCAACGCCGACGAAATCACGTTCTTCCACGCGGTGAAGGCCGCGTTCGATCCGCAGCGCCTGCTCAATCCCGGCAAGAACATCCCGACGCTGCACCGCTGCGCCGAATTCGGCGCGATGCACGTCCATCACGGCAAGCTGCCGTTTCCCGAACTGGAGCGCTTCTGATGCGACGCGAACGCGAACGCGAACCCGAATCGGTCGACGACAGCGCGGCGCTCGTCGCGCAGGTCGACGCGGCGATCTACGATCGCCAGCCGCTGCACATCCGCGGCGCCGGCACGAAGGCGTTCGTCGGCCGGCCGGTCAAAGGCCGCACGCTGGACGTGCGCACGCATCGCGGCGTCGTCTCGTACGACCCGACCGAACTCGTCATCACCGCGCGCGCGGGCACGCCGCTCGCCGAGCTCGACGCGATGCTCGACGCGGCCGGCCAGATGCTGCCGTGCGAGCCGCCGTCGTTCGGCGGCGCGGCGACGGTCGGCGGCATGTTCGCGGCGGCGCTGTCGGGCCCGCGCCGCCCGTGGGCCGGCGCGGTGCGCGACTTCGTGCTCGGCTGCCGCGTGATCACCGGCCACGCGAAGCATCTGCGCTTCGGCGGCGAGGTGATGAAGAACGTCGCGGGCTACGACGTGTCGCGGCTGCTCGCCGGCAGTTTCGGCTGCCTCGGCGTCGTGACCGAGGTATCGCTGAAGGTGCTGCCGAAGCCGCGTGCGACCGGCGATCTCGCGTTGACGCTCACGGCGAGCGAAGCCGTGCGACGCGTCGCCGCGTGGCGGCGCGCGGGGCTGCCGCTCGCGGGCGCATGCCACGCGGACGGCGTGCTGCGCGTGCGGCTCGAAGGCGGCGACGGCTCGGTGAAGGCCGCGCGCGACACGATCGGCGGCGACCGCATGGACGACCGCGACGACGCGTTCTGGGCACGTCTGCGCGACCTGTCGCTGCCGTTCTTCGACGATCCGCGCCCGCTGTGGCGCGTGTCGGTGCCGGCCGCCGCACCGCTCGACGCGCTCGCGGGCGCGCAGCTCGTCGACTGGGGCGGCGCGCAGCGCTGGCTGAAGACCGACGCCGCGCCGGCCGACGTGCAGCGCTTCGCCGCGCAGTGCGGCGGCCACGCAAGCTGCTACACGCCGGACACGACACGGGAGCCGTTCCAGCCGCTGCCGCCGGCGCTGCTGCGCGTGCACCGGCAACTCAAGGCGCAGCTCGACCCGCACGCGATTTTCAATCCCGGCCGGCTCTACGCCGACTTCTGACGCCAACCCGACTTCGACCCGCCGATGCAAACCAACCTCAGCGAAGCAAGCAAGGCCCTCGCCCGGGCCGACGAAGCGGAAGCGATCCTGCGCGCATGCGTGCACTGCGGCTTCTGCAATGCGACCTGCCCGACCTACCAGGTGCTCGGCAACGAGCTCGACGGGCCGCGCGGCCGCATCTACCTGATCAAGCAGTTGCTCGAAGGCGAGCCGTGCGGCGAACGCACGCAACAACATCTCGACCGTTGCCTGACGTGCCGCAACTGCGAAACGACCTGCCCGTCCGGCGTGCGCTATCACACGCTGCTCGACATCGGCCGCGCGGAAGCCGAGAAGCGCGCGCGGCGGCCCACGCGCGAGCGCCTGCTGCGTGCGGGGTTGCGTCACGTGGTGCCGCGTCCGGCGGCGTTCGCCGCGCTGCTGAAGGCCGGCCGCGCGCTGCGCCCGCTGCTGCCCGGCACGCTGCGGGACAAGATCCCGGCCGCGGTGCCCGCGGCCGCGCCGCGCCCGGCCGTGCGTCATGCGCGGCGCATGCTGATGCTCGAGGGTTGCGTGCAGCCGTCGCTGTCGCCGAACACGAATGCGGCCGCCGCGCGCGTGCTCGATCGGCTCGGCATCAGCGTGACGCCGGCGCGCGAAGCCGGCTGCTGCGGCGCGACCGAATATCACCTGAACGCGCAGGACGCGGGCCTTCAGCGCGCACGCCGCAACATCGACGCATGGTGGCCCGCGATCGAGGCCGGCGCGGAAGCGATCGTGCAGACCGCGAGCGGCTGCGGCGCGTTCGTGAAGGAATACGGCGACCTGCTGCGCTCCGACCCCGTCTATGCGGAGAAGGCGCGGCGCGTCAGCGCACTCGCGCGCGATCTGGCCGAAGTGATCGCGGCGGAGCCGCTCGACGCGCTCGCCGATGCGACGCCACGGCGCGTCGCGGTCCACTGCCCGTGCACGCTGCAGCACGCACAGCGCCTCGGCGGCACGGTGGAACGCATCCTGACGCGGCTCGGCTTCGATCTGACGAATGTCGCCGACGGCCATCTGTGCTGCGGCTCGGCCGGCACCTATTCGCTGACGCAGCCCGCACTCGCGACGACATTACGCGACAACAAGCTCGATGCGCTCGAAGCCGCGCAGCCGGAACTGATTGTCACCGCCAACGTCGGCTGCCAGACTCACCTGAACGGCGCGGGCCGCACGCCCGTGCGCCACTGGATCGAGCTCGTCGACAACCGGCTGGTCGACTGACCGCCTATTCCGGAGGAAAGCCATGCAAACGAAACCCGAACTCGAACTGGCCGATGCCGAGCGCATGCTCGCCGCGGCCCGCGCGGAAGCGGAACGCCACGGCTGGGCCGTGTCGATCGCCGTCGTCGACGATGGCGGCCACCTGCTCGCGTTCGCGCGGCTGAACGGCGCATCGCCGGCCAGCAGCACCATCGCGCAGGACAAGGCGCGCGCGGCGGCGCTCGGCCGTCGCGAGACGAAGGCGTATGAGGATATGATCAACGGTGGCCGCACCGCGTTCCTGAGCGCGCCGCTGACGGGGTTGCTCGAAGGCGGCGTGCCGGTCACGGTCGACGGCCGGATTGCAGGCGCGATCGGTGTGTCTGGCGTAAAGTCCGAACAGGACGCGCAGATCGCCCGCGCCGGTACACAAAGCGTCGTGGCATAGGGCCTGTTCACGCTAATAACGGGCTTGCGAACGTGCCTTTCCGCCCGCAGGGCAAGGAGTAAGGAGCGCCGTTTGGCCGTGCCAAACAAGCGACGCACGACGCCGCCATGCGGGCGGAAAGGCACGTTCCCCATTTGGAAAAATGCATTCGTGGGGTCAGCGCAAGCCCGTTATTAGCGTGAACAGGCCCTACAGCCAACGCGCGCGCGTTTTTCAATTCCCCGGGAGGAATCACGATGATCGACCAAGCAGGACTGCAAGTCGCGCCAGCGCTGAGCCAGTTCATTGAAAACGAAGCGCTGCCGGGCACCGGCATCGACAAGGCCGCGTTCTGGAGCGGTTTCTCGGCGCTGGTGCATGACCTCGCGCCGCGCAACCGCGCACTGCTCGCCGAGCGCGACCGCCTGCAGCAGGAACTCGACGCGTGGCATCGCGCGCACCCGGGCCCGGTACGCGACCATGCCGCGTATCGCGCGTTCCTCGAACAGATCGGCTACCTCGTGCCGGTCCCGTCGAACGTCGCGGCAGCCACCGCGAACGTCGACAGCGAGATCGCCACGCAGGCCGGCCCGCAGCTCGTCGTGCCGCTGTCGAACGCGCGCTATGCGCTGAACGCCGCGAACGCCCGCTGGGGCAGCCTGTACGACGCGCTGTACGGCACCGACGCGCTGCCCGAAGACGGCGGCGCCGAACGCACCGCGGCCTACAACCCGACGCGCGGCCAACGCGTGATCGACTATGCGCGCAACGTGCTCGACAACGCGGCGCCGCTCGCGAGCGGCTCGCACCGCGACGCGCTGCGCTACCGCGTGCAGGACGGCCAGCTCGCGGTCGAAACCGCGAAGGGCAACGTCGCGCTCGCGCAGCCGGCGCAGTTCGTCGGCTACCAGGGCGCGGCCGATGCGCCGTCCGCGATCCTGCTGAAGCACAACGGCCTGCATCTCGAGATCCAGATCGACGCATCGACGCCGATCGGCCGCGCCGATCTCGCGAACGTGAAGGACGTCGTGCTCGAAGCGGCGGTCAGCACGATCATCGACTGCGAGGATTCGGTCGCGGCGGTCGACGCCGACGACAAGGTCCAGCTCTACCGCAACTGGCTCGGCCTGATGCAGGGCACGCTCGTCGAGGAAGTCGCGAAGGGCGGCAAGACGTTTACGCGCCGCCTGAACGCCGATCGCGAGTACACGACGCCGGCCGGCGGCACGCTGTCGCTGCACGGCCGCTCGCTGCTGTTCGTGCGCAACGTCGGCCACCTGATGACCAACGGCGCGGTGCTCGATCGCGACGGCAACGAGATTCCGGAAGGGATTCTCGACGGCGTCGTCACGACGCTGTGCGCGCTGCACGACCTGAAGGCGAAGCGCAACTCGCGCACGGGCTCGATCTACATCGTGAAGCCGAAGATGCACGGCCCGGCCGAAGTCGCGTTCGCCGACACGCTGTTCGCGCGCATCGAGGATCTGTACGCGCTGCCGCGCAACACGCTGAAGATGGGCATCATGGACGAGGAGCGCCGCACCAGCGTGAACCTCGCCGCGTGCATCGCGGCAGCCGCCGCGCGCGTCGCGTTCATCAACACCGGCTTCCTCGACCGCACCGGCGACGAGATGCACACCGCGATGGAAGCGGGCCCGATGATCCGCAAGGGCGACATGAAATCGTCGGCGTGGATCCAGTCGTACGAGCGCAACAACGTGCTCGCGGGCCTGTCGGCCGGCCTGCGCGGCCGCGCGCAGATCGGCAAGGGCATGTGGGCGATGCCGGACCTGATGCATGCGATGCTCGAGCAGAAGATCGCGCATCCGCGCGCCGGCGCGAACACCGCCTGGGTGCCGTCGCCGACCGCCGCGACGCTGCACGCGCTGCACTACCACCTCGTCGACGTGCAGGCCGTCCAGCAGGAACTCGAAAAGACGCCGTACGCGAGCGAGCGCGACGCGCTGCTCGAAGGGCTGCTGACCGTGCCGGTCGTCGAACGCGCCGCGTGGAGCGAGGCCGAGATCCTGAGCGAGGTCGAGAACAACGCGCAGGGCATCCTCGGTTACGTCGTGCGCTGGGTCGAACAGGGCGTCGGCTGCTCGAAGGTGCCGGACATTCACGACGTCGGCCTGATGGAAGATCGCGCGACGCTGCGCATTTCGAGCCAGCACATCGCGAACTGGCTGCGCCATGGCGTGATCACCGAGGCGTTCGTGCTCGACGTGTTCAAGCGCATGGCCCGCGTCGTCGACCAGCAGAACGCGGGCGACCCGAACTATCGCCCGATGGCGCCCGGCTACGACCAGTCGACCGCGTTCAAGGCCGCGTGCGCGCTCGCGCTGCAGGGCACGTCGCAGCCGAGCGGTTATACCGAGCCGCTGCTGCATCGGTTCCGGCTCGCGTTCAAGGCGCAACAGCACGGCGCCTGAACCTGCGCATGCGGGCTCGCCCGCATGCCGGGCGCCGGTCGTACGCCGATCTTGCAAAACGGGCAGCCCGCGCGGCTGCCCGTTCTCATATTCGCGGGTACCCGGCCGTCGAAACCGATAATCGGTACATGTCGCGCGCTTTCGCGTGCGGTGCTCGCCCGGCGTTAATCCCCGTGCGTCCGCGGCCGTACGCCGCGCGACGTTTTCCGCGCTGCCGCAAAGCCTTGCGCGGCAACGCTCCGCCCGATATTTGCAAGCCCGGGATTACGCTGAAATTTGATCCCGATCAATGGGTTGCAACATTTTCCGCGCGCGCAAACACGCGCGTTATACTCCGTTCAATTCACGTCGCGATTCGTCAGATGGTCGAATTGCAGCAGACGTTACTGTGAATACCCGGTTTATCGGTTTCTCGGGCCGCGATTGTCGATAATCGGTGCCCGGTTTCTCCGCTGAACGGAAGGCTGGCACGGGAAGGGCGCGCACCGGATCGCCACCGGTAGTCATACGAACAATCGCATCGGCCCGCCGCCCGGCGACGATGCCCCCGATCCACGGACCATGGCAGAAACCGACTACGCAATGCCCAGCGAATCCGGCGTGACGAGCCGTGTCGCCGCTCATCTGCGCCGGTCCCTCCTGCCGCACCTGATCTTCTATACGGGGCTGCTGATCGCGCTGATCCTGCTGCTGCTGTGCGGGATCGTGCTGTACGAAGGCCGCATCGACGCGCGCGACCGCTCGCGCAGCATGCAGCAGAACCTCGCGCTGATGGCGTCGTGGGACATCGAGCGCAACATCGAGATCTATTCGCTGTCGCTGCAGGCGGTCGTCGAAGGCGCGAACGACCCGGCGGTGACCCGGCTGCCGATGGCGCTGCGCCGCCAGGTGCTGTTCGACCGCGCGACGACCGCCAAGTACCTCGGCGGCATCTACGTGCTCGACGCGAAAGGCGACATCGCGGTCGACGGCATGAGCGACGTGCCGCGCAAGGCCAACTTCGCCAACGAACCGTACTTCACCGTGCACCGCGACAACCCCGACGTCGGCCTGTACGTCAGCCCCCCGTATCACTCGCGGCTGCGCGGCGGCTCGCCGAGCATCGCGCTCAGCCGGCGGATCACGCGGCCCGACGGATCGTTCGGCGGCGTCGCGGTGATGTCGATCCGGCTCGAATATTTCCAGAACCTGTTCTCGCGCCTGTCGCTCGGCGATCGCGGCTCGGTCGCGCTGATCAACACGGATGGCAGGATGGTCGCGCGCGAGCCGTACGACCCCAAGATCGTCGGCCGCGACATCAGCCGCGCGAGCACGTTCCGGCACTTCATGACCGCCAACGAAGGCAGCTTCGCCGATACCGCGACGATCGACGGCGTGCGGCGCCTGTACGTGTTCCGGCACCTCGAGCACCTGCCGCTCATCGTCATGGTCGCGCGCTCGGAAGCGGACACCTACGCCGCGTGGTACGACCGTGCGATTCCGATCGGCTCCGCGATGGTCGCGCTCGCGATCGGCTTCGTCGGCCTGTCGCTGCTCCTCGACGTGCAACTGCGCAAACGCCATCGCGCGGAAACCGAGCTGCAGGCGCTCGCACGCACCGACGGCCTGACGGGCCTCGACAACCGCCGGATGCTCGACGTCACGCTCGCGCGCGAATGGCGCCGCGCCGCGCGCTCGCAACATGCGCTGTCGCTGCTGTTCATCGACGTCGACGACTTCAAGCGCTACAACGACACGCAGGGCCACCAGGCCGGCGACGACGCACTCGCCGCGGTCGGCCACTGCATCGCCGGCTGCCTGCGCCGCCCGGCCGACTATGCGGCGCGCTACGGCGGCGAGGAATTCGTCGTCGTGCTGCCGGACATCGATACGGACGGCGCGGTGACGATCGCCGAAACCATCCGCACGGGCATCCTCGATCTCGGCATCCGGCACGACGCAGGCACGGTCGGCCGCCTGACGGTGAGCATCGGCGTGACGACCAGCTATCCCGAACACGACGACAACATCCAGGCCGCGCTGAAGCGGGCCGACGATGCGCTGTATCGGGCGAAGGAAGGCGGGCGCAACCGCATCGCCGTGCAGGCGGCCACGTCGCCCGACACTCGCGAATCGCGGCGCGCCTGAGCGCACGGGCAGCGGCGGGACGGCCGCCGCCCGCATGCAAAATCGCCGACAATACCGGCTCGATATGCCACCGCGCCGCCGCGCGGCCGATGCGCCCGGCCTGCGCGCCTAGCCGGCCGCGCCTAGCCGCCCGCGCAGGCCGGCCGCTTCGCACCACCATGAGACTCAAGGCAAAGATCTTCCTTCTGGCCATCGTGCCGTTCCTGCTCGCGATCGCCGGCATCGGCTTCGGCGTGCGCCAGCAGGCGACGTCGCTCGCGCGCACGCAGCACGCGACAATCCAGGCCGCGTACCTGTCGAGCAAGGAAGTCGAGCTGAAGCACTACGTCGAGCTCGCGACGAGCGCGATCATGCCGCTCTACGACGCGAGCGGCCGCAATGCGCGCGACGACGCGCTGCTGCGCACGCAGGCCCTCGCGATGCTGCAGAAGATGGATTTCGGCCCCGACGGCTATTTCTTCGTCTACGACCTGCACGGCAATTCGCTGATGCATCCGCGCGAGCCCGAACGCGTCGGCCACAATTTCTGGTCGATGCGCGACCCGCAGGGCGCCCTCACGATCCAGAAGCTGATCGGCGCGGCGTCGCAGGGCGGCGGCTACGTACGTTACGCATGGCAGCGGCCGTCGACGGGCCGCGTCGCGCCGAAGCTCGGCTACGTCGTCGCGCTCGAGCGCTGGGGCTGGATGGTCGGCACCGGCATCTATCTCGACGACGTCGACACCGCGCTGCAGCGCATCGATGCGCGCGCGTCCGCGAACATCGAGCGCACGATGAGCTGGCTCACCGCGATCGCGCTCACCGGCGCGGCGGCGATCGCCGTGTGCGCGCTGGTACTGAACGTCAGCGAGTCGCGCAGCGCCGACGCGAAGCTCAAGCTGCTCGCGCAGCGCGTCGTCGAATCGCAGGAGCAGGAGCGCGCGCGGCTGTCGCGCGAACTGCACGACGGGATCAGCCAGATGATGGTGTCCGCGAAGCTGATGCTCGAATCCGCGCTTGCGCGCTTCGAGCGCGGCACGTCGCGCGTGCCCGAAGCCGAACAGGCGCTCGCGTCGGGCGTCGGGCGGCTCGGCGACACGCTGCGCGAAGTCCGACGCATCTCGCACGCGCTGCGCCCGTCGATGCTCGACGATCTCGGCCTCGCGGCCGCGCTCGAGCAACTCGTGCGCGAGCTGGGCGCGGAAAGCGGCATCGACATCGGTTACACGCAGGTCGCGCACGGCGGCACGCGGCCGCTGCCCGAAGCCGTCAACACCGCGCTGTTCCGGATCGCGCAGGAAGCGCTGAGCAACATCGTGCATCATGCGCGGGCGTCGCGCGCGGCCGTCACGCTCGACGTCGGCGCACAATCCGTCACGCTGACCATCGCCGACAACGGCTGCGGCTTCGACGCCGAACGCTCGCAGGCCGACGCGCGCCGCGGCATCGGCCTGCGCAACATGCGCGAGCGCCTCGACGCGCTCGACGGCACGCTGACGATCACGTCGCAGGTCGGCCATACCGTCGTGGCCGCGCGCGTGCCGCTGCGGCGCGCCGCCGCCTGAGCACGCACCCCCTACCCGGAGACCTTTGCCCATGAGCGCCCCCGATACCGCCCGGCCCGCCGCGCGACTGCTGCTCGTCGACGATCACCCGCTCGTGCGCGACGGCTTGCGGATGCGGCTCGAAGCGGCCGACCTGTCCGTGGTCGGCGAGGCCGGCAACGCGGACGAGGCGCTCGCGCTGGCCGCATCGCTCGAACCCGATCTCGCGCTGATGGACGTCGGCATGAACGGAATGAACGGCATCACGCTCGCGGGCGTGTTCCACGAGCGTTTTCCGGGCATTCGCGTGCTGATGCTGTCGATGCACGACAACATCGAGTACGTGACGCAGGCGGTGCGCGCCGGCGCGAGCGGCTACCTGCTGAAGGATTCGCCCGCGAGCGAGATCGTCCGCGCGATCGGCGTGGTGCTGGCCGGGCAGACCTTCTTCAGCGAAGGGCTGGCCGCGCGGATGATCCAGGCCAGCGCGACGGCATCGCCGCTGGACCGGCTGACGCCGCGCGAGCGCGACATCCTCGACGCGCTGGCCGAAGGGCTGTCGAGCAAGCAGATCGCGCAACAGACGGGGCTGTCGGTGCGCACGGTCGAGACGCACCGGCTCAACCTGAAACGCAAGCTGGAGATCGAAGGGCAGGCCGAGCTGATCAAGTTCGCGGTCGAGCATCGGCGGCGGTAGGCGCGAACTCGGATTGCTCGCGCGACGCGCAATTCACTTTCAAATTTCATACTTGTCCAATCGACCTCACCCTGGGGCGATGGAATTCTTTCGCTTGCCGAAACGAGCACCGTGCTCGTGATTCGCATGACACGCGTGAACTCGTCATGCGGCCCCCGGCATCACCGGCTGATATCGGTGACCTGGATCGAGGAGCGAAATCATGATGCGCCGTATCGCCGTTGTCGGTGACACGCTGGAAACCGGCGGACACATTCTCGCCTACGCAGGGCCGCCGTTCACGTTTGGCGACGCTGGCCATCAGGTTGCGCTGATCGGCGGCCTCGCGTTCTGCGAAGCGTGTGAAAGCACCGGCCGGATCGCCAAGATGGGCGGCCCCAAGCGCATTGAATTCATGGGTGAGACGGCGACCGACGGCGACATCGTTCAATGTCGATGCTCGTCACCACCGCGCATCGTCGCGCTGCTCTCCGGCAATTCATGGTGCGACGACCAGGCGGAAGCGGCAGGCATCGTTACTTCCGGACTGAACCGGGCAGGCAATGTCACGAGCTTAGCCGCAGGTGCCTACGACGAATGCGTCCGCGCCGTCGGAAACGGCGCGTCACCAGACTATCCCTACATCATCGAAACATCGGACGGGCGCATTCATTCAGGCAGGCTCGACAGCACCGGGTGCCTGCCGCGCATCCATACGACCGACAGCGACGAGTACACGGTCTATTGGGGCGACGAAGCGCTCGCGAGATCGGACGGAGACGCTTAATGCCGAACGGAAAAACAGTCGTCAGGACGACCGCCGTGCAAAACTCGTACAAGGAAGTCGAGCTGAAGTCGGTGACGTTTTCCGAGCTGTGGAAGAACTACGCTCACGGCAACCCGTACGATGATCCGAACGGACAGTACAAGAACCAGTGTGCGATCCGGATGAGCGTGACGCTGCACAAGGTCGGCATCGCAATGAAGTCGTTTTCGCAGAAGTGGGTTCGGCCGATGCCAGGCAAACCGGCGCTGGGCCGCCTTCTGATCGACGGCAAACCGACCGCGACTCGCGCATACGAGTTTGCGGAGTGGTTGAAGCTGCGGCCGATCGCGGGAGTACTGGCCCCCGAGAACATCACGGGCCCGAATTGGGCGAGTAGGGTATCCGGTCGGACCGGAATCATATTCTTCGACGGCTATTGGCTTCAGGATGGCGACTCACCGGACAACTTGAGCGGCGGTCACGTCGACCTCTGGAACGGGAGCAAACTCACCGGCTTCGGATCAGGCGTGCGGATATCATGGAATATAGTCCTACCGGGCATCTGGTCGGATTTCCGAAATTCGAAAACCATCTTGTTTTTTCCCGTCAAATGAAACTCGTGACTGTGGTAGCAGGCGCACTTGTCGGTGGAGCGCTCGCGACAATGTTCTGCTGGGGAGCGCTCTACGTGTACGGGGCATTCGTCCTGCATGGCGAGGGAAGCCTCTTCGACACGGACCCGGAGATCGCGAATCTATTTTTCGTCACATGGGGCGGATTGATTTTAATTTTCGCAATGGCCGGCGCAATTGTCGTGACTCGCAGGAAATCCCGTTAGCCAACGGATTACCCCTACGATGCTGTTTTTTCTCGCTTCGTATGTGATTCGCTGAGTCAGCCTACTCGCCGTAGCCACCCTCGTTCGACCGACCTACGAATAGAAAAGGTGCCCGAATGAACTGACCCCATGAACATGAAGTTGGACAGATAAAGGCTAGGCGCCCAAGGGCTGAGTCCTGTATTGCACGGGACTCAGCCCTTTCAACTTGAGCTTAATGCGTTCGTGGTTGTAGTAGTGGATGTAGCGCTCGAGCGTGTCGCGCAAATGCTCCACGCAAGTGAAGCGATGTCCCCTGTAGCACTCGGACTTGAGCGTACCAAAGAAGCTTTCCATCGC